>DASYMC010000494.1:0-1996 GCA_036009255.1 Pseudonocardiaceae bacterium | reverse complement strand
GTCCGGATGCGCGTGCACCACCACTAACCGCCGCGACGCGCTCATCCGCCCTCCCCCCGCATTGCGCGGGCTGAGCGTGATAAATCATCGCCGATGAACAAGATCGGCCCCGAGACGAGCACGCGGCGTACTGCATAGGCGAGCATCGATGTCTTCCTGCTGCAGGGTTGCACTCAGTCCGGCTGCGCACGTGACGCCGCAGCGGCCGTAGCGTACGTCGGCCCACCGTGACAGCCCGGTAAGATACCCGGTGTAGATCATCGCCTTGGTCGGGGCTCGCTACCCAGCTCCAGCGTTTGTTGACGAGCACCGCGCTGCCGACGGCGCGGAGGGCGGGTGTGCGCGACTGGGATGGGCGCGAGTCCGCATCCGCGAGGCGACGGTGAGGGTCGCCCAGACCACCTTGCCGTTGGGACGCCGGGATGCCGTTCCCCATCTCCGGCTGAGCTTGTCGACAAGTACCAGGCCACGGCCGCCGGCTGCGCGGAGGCCGGGCACGCGCAGCAGAGGTGGGCGCGGGTCCGCATCGGCCACCACACCCGGCCAGTCGCTGATGCGATCACGCACGGTGGGAAAGACTGTCAGCAACGACGCAATGGCCGCCCGCATGCCGGACAGGTCCACGACGATCGCCGCGGGTTCCTCGGCCGCGTACTCGACGAGGCCATCCCGCAACCGCTCATAGGTCTTCGGAATCAACTCTCCCACTGGCCGCACCACCAGGATGCGACCTAGGAAATGTGTTTCGAGGACAAGAGTGGCCGTCATGTCAGGTTGTGGGTTCCCACGACGCCCACGCCATTATCCGTACTACCGGACCGACTCGCCATTTGACCCACCCCAATCATCGACGCTGACGTACCCGTGTTCGGCTCGGGTCCGCCTCAAACTGTGCGCGGTGTTGAGTAGTCCGCTCGGAGGGCGCCTATACCTGCCATCCGGTGGCGTGTGTATGACTTCAGCAGCCTCCTCCTGTCCTGGCGAATCGTGTCGAGCGCGAGCAGTCCTGTCAACGAGTGAATCAGGTTTAGCCTGGCAGCTGAACCAGCTATCGGATGAAGATGACGCGGGGTGACTCTCGGTGGCTTGCGCTATATCCTGCGGAGTGTGGACAGCCTCGTGGATCTGCAGGTAGCCGAGCACGGTCCCGATGCACGCGTCGTCTCAGTGACCGGTGAGGTGGACTCGCTGACCGCGCCGCAGGTAGGCCACTTTCTGACCGCCCAGCTGGCCACTGCCCGACTCGTGGTGGTTAACCTTGACGGTGTGCGGTTCCTTTCGTCTCCAGACTGCGCGTGTTGTTGGAGGTCACGAACTCACCGCGCAACAACACTGCGGCCTGCGGCTGGTGTGCAATTCCCCGACCGCCAACCTGACATTTGCGACCACCGGACTGGGGGAGCACTTCACCTTCGCCGACACCGTGCCTGACGCGCTGAGCAGCTCACTCTAAGTGGCCGTTGCTCGGGCCCACTGGCGTGCTCAACCGGCTGCGCGGAAGCCCCACTGCGCGACGTTGTACGGCGGGGCGTCGACCGTGGAGTTGTTACGCACGTTGGCGATGTTGTCGTATAGCGCGATGAACGTTGGCTTTTGGTACAGCGGCAACACGTAGGCGTCTTTAGTCAGCCGTCGGTCCGCCGCATTGAGCGTTTCCTTGGCGACCGATTCGTCGGTCTGGCTGCCAGCTGCGGTGATCAGACGGTCGACGTCCAGATTGCTGTAGCGACCGACGTTGTTCCCCTGCCCGGTGCCCCAGATCTGCACGGCGTTGGCATAAGGAAATGGAGAGGCGACCCAGGCGAATACGATGATGTCGTAGTCACCTCTGGACGTCGTAGCGCCGAGGTCGTCAGTCGGCGTCACCTGCACGGTGATCCCCAGCGGCTTGACCATCTGGGCGAACAGCTCGCACTCGACCTGGCGGACCTGGTTGCCGATGGTGTATCGCATCCGCAACGGCGGCACCGTCAGCCCGATGGGAGTCTTCAGCTGA
>DASYMC010000493.1:0-19611 GCA_036009255.1 Pseudonocardiaceae bacterium | reverse complement strand
TCTGCTCGAACTTGAAGTCAGCCATGATGCTCTCCTTGATCGTGAGGGATCTCTGTCGGGATGGTTCTGTGGTTCTCTCCGGGACTTGCTGCCCGGCTGACGAGAAAACTAGAACCAACGCCAGCGCCCGCCATCGGGGCTGCCGCCGGGTTGCCCACCACGCGGATACCGGGACCGGAGGCGTTCTCCCCGGGTCGATTAGGGGCATTCCCCCGGCCGGCAGGTCAACCGCGCCCAGATCCGAGGGCCAATCGGAGGCCACGGTAAGTTTCTGCCCTGATGCAGGCAGACCCAAGTGACAGTTTCCCGTCCGCACCGCCGCCACGTCCGAGCCTCGCGATCAGCGCGATGCGCTCGGATCGTCCGGCACCACCGCGGGTCGTCCATGTTGCGTGCTGGTTGTGGTTCGCGGCTGGCCTGGCTGGCATCATCACCGCGGCCGCGACGTTGCGCTACTTCGGTGAGCTGCATGCCATGATGTTGTCGATCGTCGATCGGCAATTCCCGCAGGAGACGCCGGTCACCCGCGATAGGGCGGCCACCGCCACCGTGGCGACGTTGATCGGCGCCGGTGTTTTAATCAGCCTGATCCAGCTGGCCTTCGCGGTGGCAATGCGCTCGGGCCGTAGCTGGGCCCGGTTCGCCCTTGTCGGGCTCAGCATCGTCGGTGCGCTCTACTGCGCCGCGGTATTCGGCACCGCGCCGCAGCTTTCCCGCTTCGGGTTGCTCGCCACCATCGCGCTCATGGTCATCGCCGCAGTGCCGATGTTCCTGCCGGGCGCACAAAGGTGGTTCGCTCAGCAGCACATCGCCCGGCCACAGAACTACTGACCAGAGCAGCTGGGTGACTCAGCCGGGTGGGGCGAGTGGCCGATCACCAATTCCGACGACGGAACGGGTGGCCTGCTGGCCGGTCCGGGCGAAGCAGGCCGCGTGGTATGCACCCTTGTCGGCCCAGCCCCAGGTCTTGTCACCGGTATATACCTGGGCTAGCAGCGTGATGTCCGGCCGGCTCGCACCGGGCAGGGAACGGAAAATCCGCCCACACAAGCCGTCGAGCACTGCCCAGTCCTTTGCGGGCGCGGAAGCAGAATTGAAGCGATCCAGGAACGCCTGGTCGAGGCCGGGTACCAGACCGACGAACTGCGCAAGGTTGAGGTGGCCCAAATACTCGCGATCGTGCGGCTCCTGGCACGGCACCCGTTTCTCCCGCTGATCCGCGACTGTGTTGATCACCACTGGGCTCATCGCACAGTCGCGAACCTGCAGCGGGACGGCTGCCGGAGCCCGGCCCAGCATCGTCAGCACCGGACGGTCCACCGAGATCGCTTGCTCACCGTCAGCCCCGGGCCGTCCGAGCACCTGATAGCAGGTCACGATTTTTTTACCCGCGTCCCAGTCCGCGGCGGGGCTTGCCTCCAACGCCATATCGCCATAGATCGCGGGTAGTACCACCGCTCGGGGTGTCAGGGAGCTTCCCAGCTCGCCGAACCCGCTGTAGTCCGACCACGCAGGCTCACAGAACTCAGTGATCAGTGATAGGTACCGCTGCCGCGCCGGGTTGCCTTCCTCCTCGAGCGCCCGGCGAGGGGTGCTACCGAAGAGTGCGGTCACATCGCGGACCGCGAAGACCTCGACGGAGTGCGGCCGGTCGCAGGGTACCTCAGTGCCCCATCCGAACGCCGCGGCAGTTCCGGTCCGGAAACAATCCCCTGCCTGGACATCCGCTGCGCTGGACCCGCACGCTGCGCTGAGCACTCCGACCGTGGTCAGCATCGCTGCAACGAGGGCCGTACTGCGCATCGGATGTCGCCCTCCTGGCACGCCGTGCCGGCCAAAACGTGAAACGATGAGAGGTGGAATAGCTGCGGTAGCCTACCTACCTCCGATCTGACCGCTTGGCCACCGTCTCACCGGGGTGCGCACCCCCAAACCCAAACGTCATACTCCAAAGGAGCGTTCGACGACGGCGCGGGCACGCCGGGTAGTGCGACGGTATTCGTCGAGCACCTGGCCGGGGTCGTCATCAGCGGAGTGGCCCAGCGCCCTGGCCACGGCCGCCAATTCCCGGCCGGAGGTGGGCAGCTGATCCACTTGCTTGCCGCGCACCAGAGTGAGCACGTTTCGGGTCTTGGTGGCGAGCTGCCAGGCAGCCAGCAGGATCTCCACGTCGGTCCTGGCGAGGAGTCCGGTATCGGCGGCGACCCGTAAGGCGGTTGTAGTGGATGCCGTACGCAGCGCCGGCACCCGGTGCGCGTGTTGCAGTTGCAGCAGCTGGATGGTCCATTCCACATCGGCCAGCCCGCCGCGGCCGAGCTTGGTGTGAGTGGTCGGGTCCGCGCCGCGGGGCAGCCGCTCGGAGTCCACCCGGGCCTTCATGCGGCGGATCTCGGTGGCTTGGCGTGCGGTCAGACCGCCTGCGGGGTACCGAACCGGGTCGATCATCGCGATGAACCGCTCGCCAAGCTCTGCATCGCCGGCGACGGGGGTGGCCCGCAGCAACGCCTGTGCCTCCCAGGTCTGCGCCCACTGGGTGTAATAGGCCTGGTATGACGACAGGGTGCGCACCAGTGGGCCCGATCGTCCCTCCGGACGAAGCCCGGCGTCGACCACCAGCGGTGGGTCCTGGCTGGGTGAACCGAGCAGCTTTCGCACTGACTCGGCGACTGAGGAGGCGAACCGGAGAGCCTCCGTCTCAGCGTCATGGCCGGTTCCAGCGCCGGGTGCGGCCTCACAGACGAACAGCACATCGGCGTCTGAGCTGTAGCCCAGCTCCGCGCCTCCGAGACGGCCCATCCCGATCACCGCGATTCGCGCCGGCTCGGCTTGCCGGCGTTCAATCTCGGCGCGCAGGGCGACATCCAGCGCTGCTGCCAGCACCGCGGTCCATACCGAGGACAGCGCAGCGCAGACGGCATCGACGTCGAGGAGCCCGAGCAGGTCAGCACAGGCGATCCGGAACAGCTCGTGGCGGCGCAGCGCCCTGGCCGCCATCACGGCAGCCCCGAGATCATGCTGCCGCCCGGCGGTAGCTCGCAACGATGTCGCTACCTCCGCCGGGTCTCGGCCGGCCATCGCGACCGGATCGGCCAGTAGCCGCAAGGCCTCCGGCGCGCGAACCAGTAGGTCGGCCACCATCCGGGAGGTGCCGAGCAGTGCCATCAACCGTTGCGCGACAGCACCCTCGTCGCGGAGAAACCGCAGGTACCACGGGGTGTCATCGAGCGCCTCGGACACCCGCCGGTAGGCCGCCAGGCCACGGTCGGGGTCCGGGGTGTCGGCGAGGAACTCCAGCAGGACAGGCAGCAGCGCAGATTGAATCGCGGCGCGCCGGGACACCCCGCTGGTGAGCGCCCGCAGATGCCCCAGCGCGCCCGGCGGTGAGGCGTATCCCAGCGCGGCCAGCCGTGCCTTCGCCGAGGTCTCCGAGAGCCGGTAGGCCTCGGTGGGCACTTTGGCGACGGCTTGCAGTAGCGGGCGGTAGAACAGCTTTTGATGCAGCCGGCGGGCACGATGGGACTGCCGGGCGTACTCCATGCGTAGCACCCCGAGCGCGTCGCGCCGCCCGTCCGGCCGCATACCCGCAGCCCGGGCCAGCCAGCGCCACGCTGCGGTGTCGTCGTCGGCCGGGAGCAGGTGGGTACGCCGCAGCTTCTGCAGCTGCAAACGGTGCTCAAGCAGGCGCAGGAACCGGTAGGAGGCCGCGAGGTTCGCGGCGTCGTCGCGGCCGACGTACCCACCCGCGGCGAGCGCAGCCAACGCGGCCACCGTGGAGCTGACCCGCAGCGAACTGTCCGTCCGGCCGTGTACCAGTTGCAGCAACTGCACCGCGAACTCCACGTCGCGCAGCCCACCATGGCCCAGCTTGAGTTCCCGTTCCATCAGCTCCGTGGGAATGTGGTCGGCGACCCGGCGGCGCATCGCCTGGACCTCGGGGACGAAATTCTCCCGAGCCGCGGCGGTCCACACCAAGGGTGTCACGGCGTTGAGATACCGGGCACCGAGTTCGGCGTCGCCAGCGACCGGACGGGCTTTGAGCAGCGCCTGGAACTCCCAGGTCTTCGCCCACCGCCGGTAGTAGGTCAGGTACCCGTCAAGGGTGCGTACCAGCGCACCGGCTTTACCCTCGGGGCGCAGCGCCGCGTCGACCTCGAAGCACGCCGATGCCACCCGCATCGTCGCCGAAGCCAGCTTGGTGGCGGCCCCCAACTCGTCCTCGGAATCACCCACGAAGATCACGTCAACGTCGGAGACGTAATTGAGCTCGCCCCCGCCGCACTTGCCCATCCCGATCACGGCCAGTCGTGGCGGCTGCTCACCTGGGGCGACCTCGGTTATTGCGACGGCCAGTGCGGCCCGCAGCACGCCGATCGCGAGTTCGGCGAGTGCCTCACCGACCTGCTCGAAGGGCACCACCGGCAACTCAGGCTCCACTACCGATGCTAGGTCGGCCGCCGCTAACTCGGCGATCAGATTCCGATACACCTCGCGCAGCGCGCGCTGGGCCATGACACCGACCACCGAGGCCCGCGGTGAGCCACCCCCCGGCGGCTCCTCCCGGTCCGCGCCGACAGCGGCGAGTAACCGCTGAGTGGCGCGGCCCGCCCAGCCCGGTCCGCCCGCGTCTGGATCGGCCAATCCATGCCAGCGTTGCGGGTGAGCGATGAGATGATCTCCGAGCGCCGTGGACGAGCCCAGCAGCCCGAGCAGCCTCCCGCGCACGCCCGGGTCGTGGCACAACGCGGCGTTCAGCTCAGCCCATCCCTGCCCGGCTGTCCGGCTGAGCCGAGCCAGTGCGCGCAGCGCCAGATTGGGGTCAGGCGCCCGAGACAGTGCCCACAGGACGTTCTCAACGTCGCGGCGGAGATGCCCGTCATCCCACCAACCCAGTCTGGACACCGTCTCGGCGGCGCCGTCGTCGGTCAGACCCAACCGCGCCAGGGAGAATCCGGCTCGCCTGCCCTCCGTCACCACAGCGGTCCCGACGCTAGCTTCGCAGCAACGGCAACGCCTGGCGACCCTCGAAGCCACCAGCCGGAGCCAACTCACCACCGGCCAGCGCCACGAATCGGGCTGCGAACGGCTGCCACGCCTGAGCTATATCGATGTGCACCTGTTCCAGATGGTCCGGATCGAGCTGTGCGGCGGGGAAGACACCCATGGCGTCACGGTGGGCCCAGGACAGCACCGTGGCCGGCGACGTCTCGATGTGACACTGCAGGCCATAGCCGGCAGCGCCGACCCGGAAGGCCTGATTCCGGTACCGCGGTGATGAGGCGAGCAGGGTGGCCTCCGGCGGCAGCCGGTGGATCTCGTCGTAGTGGAACTGGATGACGTCCGGGGTCAGCGGCAACTGCGCGAACAGCGGATCGTGCGCGGCCGCGTCGCGCTTGGCAATGAGCAGGGTGCCGGCCTCAAGGCCGCCGGTCGCCCGCCGAACAGCGCCACCGGTGGCCGCCGCCAGCAGCTGGCCACCGAGGCAGACCCCGAGCACTGGGAGCCGGCGCGCAACCGCGTCGGCAAGCAACCAGCGCAGCGCGGCTAACCATGGATGGTCGGTGTCGTCGTGTGCTCCCATCTCGCCGCCCATGCACACCACGGCGTCGAACCCGTCGAGCGTTTCGGGGACCCCGTCGCCCGCAGGGCGGCACGTAACGAGGTGCGCCCCGGCATCGATGAGCCACTCCCCCAAGCGCTCCGCGGAATCGTTGTCGGATGGTTGCACCACAAGCAGCCGCGTCCTCACAGTGCTCAGGCTAACCCGACGGGCTGGGTGTGAAGGCGATTTCAACGGCGTCGTGCACGGGCCGGAAGCCGATACGTGGGTAGATCGCGTTGGAGATCGGGTTAGCGAGATCGGTATTCAAGACCACGTGCCGGGCACCGGCCCGCAAGGCGCAGCTTGCGGCGGCCGCGGTGACCGCGCTGCCGTACCCGCGCCCACGATGAGACAGCGGCGTGTACACCGGTCCGATCCGCGACATGCCGACCGTCGGGGCAGTGGCCGACGCCCAGGCCACCGGCCGCCCATCGACCTCCCATAACAGCAGCGAAGTGCCCGCCGCCAGACTGTCCTCGACCTGTTCTCGAGCGCTCCGGTGACCCCGCAGGCCCCCCGTCGCCTCGTTGGCGAAATCCGCTCGCCATCGGGCGAGCAGCTCCAGGTCACTGACGTCGGCCCGTCTTGCTGCCCCCCGCACACCCACGGGCGGGATAAGCCCATGCAGGGTGAACGCCCGCTGCGCTACCCGCTCATGCGCGGAGACACCGGTTCGCGCCGACCAGCTCCGGGCAAAGCATTCCGCCTCGCAGCGCGGCCCGACGATACCGGGCAGTCTCGGGTGCGTACGCGCGAAGAGCTCGACGGCCGCGTTGGCACATTCCGCCGGTAACCCACTGACGAGGGCCTCACGTGGTGGGGTGCAGACCGCTGCCCCGCGCAGGACGCCTTCGCAGCTGACGGTGAGCAGCACCGGCGGACCATCAGTGATCGTCGGGGCGCGCGTCAGGAGAGCGAGCACCGTGAGGGCGATGCTGTGGCGGACCGGATCGACCTCCAAGAACGGCTGGGTGAGTGCGACGAAACCATCGAGATCGTCGTGCAACCGAACATCCACCACGCCATCGTGACCCGATCAGCTCAACCGCGTCGATCGAGTATTACCGGCGAGCTTTCTACGAGGCGTGCACCAGCCACCACGCCGTGCACCACGGCGCGATACGCCGCGTTAGGCGCGATACGCCGCGTTAGAGGACGGGGAGGTAGGTGCGGAGTTCGTATGGGGTGACGTACCGCCGGTAGTTGTCCCACTCGGCGCGTTTATTTCGCAGGAAGAAGTCGAAGACGTGCTCCCCGAGGGTCTGCGCGACCAGCTCGGAGTTCTCCATCTCGACGAGCGCCTCGGAGAGGTTCTGCGGCAACGGCGCGTATCCCGCGGCCCGTCGCTCAGGCTCAGACAGTGACCACACATCGTCCTCTGCGGCGGGGGGCAGCTCGTAGCCCTGCTCCACGCCGCGCAAGCCCGCAGCGAGGATCACCGCGTAGGCCAGGTAGGGATTGCACGCCGAGTCCGGGGTGCGGATCTCCACCCGCCGGCTCGACGCCTTGCCCGGCGAGTACATCGGTACCCGGACCAGGGCCGAGCGGTTCGCGTGTCCCCAGCAGACGTTCGTGGGTGCCTCGCCGCCGATGATCAGTCGTTTGTAGGAGTTCACCCATTGGTTGGTCACCGCGGTGATCTCCCGGGCGTGCCTGAGCACCCCGGCGACGAAGGCGCGGCCGGTTTTGGACAGCTCGTAGGGATCGTCGTCGTCGTGGAAGGCGTTGCGGTCGCCCTCGAACAGACTCATGTGGGTGTGCATGGCCGACCCGGGTTGGGCCGTATACGGCTTCGGCATGAACGAAGCGCGCACTCCTTGGGTGATCGCGACTTCCTTCACCACGTACCGGAACGTCATGATGTTGTCGGCCATGGTGAGCGCGTCGGCGTAGCGTAGATCGATCTCCTGCTGCCCAGGAGCGCCCTCGTGATGGCTGAACTCCACCGAGATGCCCATCTGCTCCAGCGCTTCGATGGTGTGCCGGCGGAAGTGCGGGGCGGCATCGTGGCTGGCCTGGTCGAAGTATCCACCGGAGTCGGCGGGTACCGGCTCGGAGCCGTTGTCGGGCAGGTCGCGCAGCAGGTAGAACTCGATCTCGGGGTGCACGTAGCAGGTGAAACCGGCCTCCGCGGCCCGGGACAACACGCGGGTCAGCACGTGCCGCGGGTCCGCCCAGGAAGGCGAGCCGTCGGGCATGGTGATATCGCAGAACATCCGGGCTGAGTAGTGCTCACCCCGGGGGTTCTCCCACGGCAGCACCTGGAACGTGGCAGGTTCCGGCTTGGCGATCATGTCGGACTCGTAGGCCCGGGCGAAGCCCTGGATGGCCGAACCGTCGAAACCGATGCCGTCGGCGAAAGCCCCCTCGAGCTCGGCCGGTGCCACCGACACCGACTTCAAGTATCCGAGCACATCGGTGAACCACAACCGAACGAACCGGATGTCGCGTTCCTCCAGCGTGCGCAGCACGAACTCCTGCTGGCGATCCATAGCGCGAAGGGTAGAGGACAATCGGTGACGGCACCGCAGTCTGCCCCCTACGATGGCACGATGCGTCCTGTCGCTCCATTCGCCGCCCTCATCATGTCGCTGATCATCGCCCTCGTCACAGCCTGCGGGAGCATCGGAAGCGGCGGGCAGACCGCGAACCTACCCCAGGGCGCCACGGTGCTCGCCGACACCGCCAAGGCGATGCGCGACGTGACCACCACTCACTTCGCCTTCGACGTCCAGGGCAATACGCCGGGGGTGCAACTGCGCTCCGCCGACGGCCAGCTGACCCGGGAGGGATCCGCCAAGGGCACCGCCAAGGTCGACGAGGGCAGGCAACTCCTCGAACTCCAGTTCGTGATCATCGGCCAGGACCTCTACCTGCGTCCCCCGACCGGGCCGGTCCAGAAACTGCCGCTGTCTTTCGCCGGTTCGGTATATGACCCATCGGTGATCCTCAACCCGGATAGGGGCATCGCGGCGGCGCTCGCCAGCGGCAAGGACGTCACCACCGAGGAGCGCGAGCAGGTCGACGGCGTGGATACCTACCGGCTGAAAGTCACCTTTCCGGCTCAACCAATGGGCACCTTGGTACCTGGGTTAGCGCCGGACAAGGCCAGTGAGATCTGGGTCGCCGTCCAGGGTTCCCGGCTGATCAAGGCCCAGTTCCCGACCACCACCGGCAGCGTCACCGCCCACTTCTCGCAATACGACGTCCCGGTTCAGATCACCCCACCGGTCTGAGCCCGGTCCGCCTCGATGATCACTACAGCCAGCCCGGTGCGGCGTCGCGGGGTCGCGCTGGTCGCTGGCGCGCTCGTCACGCTGCTGGCCGCCCTGGACGCCTACGTGGTGGTCAGCCTGCTGGTCGACATGATCCGCGACCTGCAGGTGCCGCTGAACCATCTGGAACGGGCCACCCCGATTGTCACCGGTTTCCTACTGGGCTACGTCGCTGCGATGCCGTTGCTGGGTCAAGCATCTGATCGCTTTGGTCGGCGGGTACTGCTGCAAACCTGCTTGATCGCCTTTGCTGTTGCGTCGGCGGTCACCGCAGCCGCGACAACGCTGTCGGTGCTCGTGGTGGGACGGACTCTGCAGGGTGTCGCCGGTGGTGCGTTGCTGCCCGTATCCATGGCCCTAGCCGCTGACCTGTGGCCCGATCGTGGCCGGTCCACCGCATTGGGCGCGCTGGGAGCGGCCCAGGAGCTCGGTAGCGTGCTCGGCCCGCTCTATGGCGCCGCACTGGGCGCGTTGGCCGGGTGGCGCGGCGTGTTCTGGGTGAACGTTCCGCTTGCGCTCGTCGCAGTGGTGGCGGTGCAATTGGCCGTTCCGGCTCGCGCCAAACCGGGTGTTGGATCGTCAACGCGGGTCCGGTTGGATCTCGTCGGTGGTGGCCTGCTGGCGGTCACTTTGGGGCTGCTGGTGATCGGGCTGTACAACCCCGACCCCGACCGTGCGGTGTTGCCGTCATGGGGATTGACAGCGCTGGGCGCTGCGGCGGTGACGGCGGTGGCGTTCGTGGTGTGGGAACGCCGGGCCACCGTGCGGCTCCTCGATCCAACCGGGGTGCAGTGGCGGGTTTTCTCCGGCTCGCTGTGGGTCAGCCTGGCGGCCGGGGCTGCACTACTGGTGACCCTGGTGGACGTCCAGCTCTATGCGCAAACGGTGTTGGGTCGCGAGGCCGGTGCGGCCACCGCGATCCTGGTTCGGTTCCTGGTGGCGCTACCGATCGGAGCACTGGCCGGTGGGGTGATCGCGAGCCGGGTCGGCGACACCGTCGTAGCAGTAGCCGGGATGCTACTAGCCGCGGCCGGCTACCTGCTGATCGCAGGATGGCCCGTGGACGTCCTGGCCGCCCGCCACGATCTGGGCCTGCTGACCCTGCCCCGGCTGGACACCGATCTGGCGCTGGCCGGCTTGGGACTCGGCCTGGTGATCGCGCCACTGTCCGCGGCAGCGCTGCGCGCGACCCCGCCCGACCGGCACGGCGTGGTGTCCGCCGCAGTAGTGGTGGCCCGGATGACCGGCATGCTCGTGGGCGTCGCCGCGCTGTCCGCCTGGGGCCTGCACCGCTTCCGCCAACTCACCGCCGAGCTGGCGACCCCACTGCCCTTCGGCGTCAGCGTCGAGGTGTATCAACAGCAACTGGCCAGCTACCAGCTCGCTGTGCAGACCGCGCTGCGTACTCAGTACCGGGAGATCTTCCTGCTCACCGCGGGAGTGTGCCTGCTCGGCGCGCTCGGCGCTCTCTTGATTCGCAAGAGGGCCACGCGGGAGCCGACTCAGGTGGCGCACAGCGTCGAGCGCTTCGGCAGCGCCAGCCGAACCAGGTAGCTGGTCACCACATCGTCGACGCACTTCACTCCTTGCAGGGCGGCGGTGTGGCGGTTTCCCTGGTAGCTGAGCAACCTGCCATGCAGACGGCGGGCCAGCTCCACCCCGGCCTCATACGGGGTGGCCGGGTCGCCAGTGGTGGAGACCACCAGCACGGGCGGCAGCCCATCCACCTCCACGTCATTCGCTCCGCCGGTTGGCGGTGCCGGCCAGAAAGCGCAGGCATCCCGCGCCGCTGATGGTGGCTGCCCGTCGTCCAGGAAAGGAGCGGCCTCCCGGTAGCGTCGATCAGCCTCCCGGACCAACACCGGGTCCGTCACCGGGGGGTCGTCAACGCAGCGCACGGCGGTGAAAGCGTCCTGGCTACCGGAGTACCCGTGCGCGTCGCGCCGGTAGTAGATGTCGGCGAGGGTCAACAAGGTCGAACCGTTGCCGCTGGCCAGCTCGGTGAGACCCTGGTTGAGCCGCGGCCACAGCTGGTCGGTGTAAAGGGCCTGCAGCGTGCCGATGGTAGCGTCGGTGTAGGACAACTTGCGGTCACCGACCGGCAACGCTGCCACCGTCAACGGCTGCAACAAGTGCTGGAAACCCCGGTTAGCCAGGGATTTCGGGGTGCTGCCCAACCAGCACTGTGGCTGCGCTGCACACCAGCCGACGAACGTGTCGAACGACTGCTGGAACCCCGCACCCTGATTCGCCAGGCTCTGCACCAGGTTGCCATTCGGGTCCAGCGCACCGTCGAGCACCATAGCCCGCACATTGCCCGGGAACTGCTCCGCGTAGGAGGTGCCGATCCGGGTGCCATACGAGTAACCGAGGAAGGTGAGTTTCACATCACCCAGCGCCGAGCGCATTACGTCCAGGTCCCGCGCGACATCCCTGGTACCGGCGTTCGCGAGCATGTCCTTGCCAGCCCGTTGGGTACATAACTCGGCGTATGCCCGGTTCTCGTCCTCGGTCTTCGCGACCCCGGCCGGCGAGGTGTCCAGGTCGAGGTCGAGCCGCTCGGCATCCTCTTCCTGGGTATTCCGGCAGACGATCTTGGGCTCGCTGGCACCGACCCCTCGTGGATCGAAACCCACCAGATCGAAACGCCGGCCCAGGTCAGTATCGTTGACCGCTTTGGCGAGGGACGCGACCGCGCTCATTCCCGAGGCACCCGGGCCACCGGGATTGACCAGCAAGGAACCCAGCCGCTCCGGCTGGCTATCGGCGGGGCGCCGGATCAGCCCGAGCCGCGCTGTGCGCCCTTGCGGGTTCGCGTAGTCCAGCGGCACCTCCACCCGAGCGCACTGGAACATAGGGTTCTCAAAGGACTCACGGTCACGATCAGTGGTGGCAAAGGGCCTGCATCCGCCCCAGCTCACGCGCTGGCTGTAGAACCGCTCAAGGCCCGCGGGCACCCGGCCGGTGGCGCTGTTCGGGTACGGGACCGGTCCGGAGTTCGGTACCGGCCCCCAGTCGGAGTCGGACAACCGGCTGCCTGCGGCCTCGGCGCAACCACAGAGGACGCACACGATCGCCAACACTGCGCTCAAGCGCACCAGGCGTGACATCCGCGCGATCCTAGTGAGCCCTGCAGAACGCTCAGCGGGGGCACGGTGAGTGGATGATGTGAGCATGCCGCAGTTGCGTCTCGCTCTGGCCCAGGTGAATCCCTGCGTGGGTGATATCGGGGGCAATGCCACGATGATCGCCACGCACTGCCGAGAGGCCGCCAGCGCCGGCGCGCACATCGTGGTCTTCGGCGAGATGGTGCTGACCGGCTACCCGGTGGAAGATCTAGCGCTGCGGGAGTCCTTCGTCGCCGCGTCAGTGCAGGCACTTGAGTCCCTGGCGGCGCAGCTGGCCGATGAGGGCTGTGGGGAGCTGGCCGCCGTCGTCGGATACCTGGATGCCGACGTCCACGGTGCCCGCGACGCGGCGGCGGTGTTGCACCGCGGGCGGGTGGTCGCCCGGCAGTTCAAGCACCACCTGCCTAATTACGGAGTGTTCGACGAACGCCGCTACTTCGTCGCTGGCACCACGTTGACCGCATTCCGGCTGCACGGCTTGGAGATCGGGATGGTGATCTGCGAGGACATCTGGCAAGCCGGTGGCCCGATCACCGCTCTGGCCCAGGCTGGAGTGGACCTGGTGATCGCGCCCAACGCCTCCCCCTACGAGCGTAAGAAGGACGACACAAGATTCACGCTGGTGGCCCGCCGCGCCACCGAGGCTGGTGTGCCGCTGGCCTACGCCAATCTGGTGGGAGCCCAGGACGAGCTGGTTTTCGACGGCGACTCGATGCTGGTCGGCGGGCGTGGTGAGCTGCTGGCGCGGGCACCACAGTTCTCCGAGCAACTCCTGGTGTACGACCTGGACCTGCCCGGCCAGTCGCGCAGGTCGGTGGGCACGTACGCGGGCCTCGATGTCGGCCGAGTCATCCTCACTGAGGACCCCCTGCCGACCTACCGACCTGCGCGCACGGCGCGTGCACCTGAGCCGCTGTCCGATGAGGCCGAGGTATGGGGCGCGCTGGTGACCGGCCTGCGGGATTACGCGCGCAAGAATGGATTCTGCTCGGTGGTGCTCGGCTTGTCCGGTGGGATCGACTCCGCGGTGTGCGCCGCGCTCGCTCTGGACGCGTTGGGCGCCGATGCGGTGTACGGGATCTCGATGCCCTCGTCGTTCTCCTCCGAGCACTCCCGGACCGACGCCGCCGACCTTGCCCAGCGCACTGGGCTGCACTACCAGATCGAGCCGATCGACGGCATGGTGGAAGTTTTCGTGCGTCAGCTCGACCTGACCGGAATCGCCGAGGAGAACGTGCAGGCCCGCTGCCGCGGGGTGACGCTGATGGCACTGTCCAACCAGTACGGTCATCTGGTGCTGGCCACCGGGAACAAGTCCGAGCTGGCAGTGGGATACTCGACGATCTACGGCGACGCGGTCGGAGGCTTCGCGCCGATCAAAGACGTCCCCAAGACCGCGGTGTGGGCGTTGGCCCGGTGGCGCAACGCGGTGGCCGAGAAGCGAGGCGAGACGCCACCGATCCCGCCGAACTCGATCCGCAAGCCACCGTCAGCTGAACTCCGCCCAGATCAGCTGGACACGGACTCGCTACCCGATTACGCGGTCCTGGACAAGGTGCTCGATGACTACGTGGAAGGTGACCGCGGGTTCGCCGACCTGGTCGCGGCGGGTTTCCCCCCCGAGTTGGTCGAGCGGATCGTGCGGATGGTCGACGCCGCGGAGTACAAACGCAGGCAGTATCCGCCCGGCACGAAAATCACCTTGAAAGCCTTCGGCCGGGACCGCCGGCTGCCGATCACCAACCGCTGGCGTGAACGATCCCCGTTGCAGGAGGCATAAGCCAGCTCAATGCCAGGACGAAATAGCGTGATCTCACGGGTACCAGGATGGACTCCGGGCCTCAAGATGACCTATACCGATGGGTCGGTCCTCGTCGACGCTCAAGCTGTGGCTGTGAGTCTCGTCGCAGGCTAATGCTGGGTCCTGACTTTGGTGCCAGGCTTCTGACATAAGCGATCCGGCATGACCCGGGGACCGGCGAACAAGCCGGCCTCGAGGGAGGACGGTCAATGATGACCGCAGCTGCGGCCCAACCTGCGCTGTACGGCGGACCGGTAGGTCCCGATCACAAGATCAGACGAGTGCGAGTCCAGGATCTCATCGCGGCCAAACGCCGCCGCGAGAAGTGGGCGATGCTCACCGCGTATGACTACTCCACGGCCGCCCTGCTCGATGCCGCCGGAATTCCCGTGCTGCTGATCGGCGACTCGGCCGCCAATGTCGTCTACGGCTACGACACGACGGTGCCGGTGACCGTCGACGAACTATTGCCTCTGGTACGCGGAGTGGTCCGCGGGGCTCGCCGAGCTCTGGTCGTTGCCGATTTGCCCTTCGGCTCCTACCAGTCCTCCCCCGCTCAGGCTCTGGAGACCGCGGCCCGTTTCCTGAAAGAAGCCGGTGCGCATGCGGTGAAACTGGAGGGCGGCCATCGGGTAGTCCCCCAGATTGAAGCGCTGGTCGCAGCGGGCGTGCCGGTGATGGCTCACCTTGGGCTCACCCCGCAGTCGGTGCACACGCTGGGCGGCTACCAGGTGCAGGGACGCGGCGAGAACGGCGAGCGCATGGTCGAGGACGCCAAGGCGCTGGAGGCGGCCGGCGCTTTCGCCATCGTCCTGGAAGTGGTGCCCGCTGAGCTGGCCAGCCGGATCACCGCCGCCAGTAGCGTACCCACGATTGGTATCGGTGCAGGGCCGGACTGCGACGCACAGGTGATGGTGTGGCAGGACATGGCAGCTTTCCACCCAGCCGGTGGCCCGGTGCCAAGGTTCGTCAAGACCTACGCCAAGCTCGGGAACGAACTGCGGGAGGCCGCAAGTCATTTCGCCGAGGAGGTCCGCTCAGGCTCCTACCCGGGTCCAGAACACACCTACCACTGACCTCCCCCTCTCCCCGGTGTGTCGTGCTCCCGTGCTCGGTATGTCGTGCTCCCGCGCCCGGTGTGTCGCGCCCTCGGGATACGTATACCCGACCTGGGAAAGCGACACAGCGGGCATCAGCACACGACTCACCGGGCAGTAGCACACGACACGCCGGGCTGGGTCAGGGGCTTATTGCCGGTGGGCGACTGCGCATCGGGTCCAGGCACGAGACGAGGACTTCCGTGGACTGGGGGTCAGGGACTACGGCGTCGTTTCGGTCCCGGTACACCAGCTCGCCGCTGCCGTCGATTTCGAGCAGGTAGCCGGCCTCGGCAAGCTGGGCCTCGTCCAGATCGACCAGGCGTTCGACGCGGCTGGGCACCACCCGGTAGACGGGCCACGGCAAATCGCTATAGGTCTTGTGCAGCTCATCAATGAGATAGGCCATCTGCTGCTGCCAGGGCAAGGGCATCTCCTCGGCCAGCGACCGGGGCAACACGACATACCCCTCGTCGACCCCCAGCTTGGCCAGCTCAAGATGATCCCTTAACGGGCCGGCCGAAGCCGTCCGACCGGCCGGTCGTGAGATCGGGTCTGATGCGTACACCGTCACCTCCGGATGTCAGGCCTTCGCGACCGGCACCCCGGGCCGGACCGCGAACGGCATCAGTTCATGCTCATCGAAACTCACGGCTCTCTGCCGCAAGGGCACTGTTTGATTCGCCGCCTCGACCATGCGGTCGTTTCCCAAATACATCGCCACGTGGTGGATGCTGTCGGGGTTCGAGGTGTCATAACCCCAGAACAGCAGATCCCCTGGTTGAGCTTGGCGCACCGGCAACTGGGCACCGGCCCAGTACTGCTGCCGCGCCACCCGGGGCAGCGTGACCCCGGCCGACTGGTAGGCGCGCAACATCAGCCCAGAGCAGTCATAAGCATTGGGCCCGGTAGCACCCCAGACGTAGGGTTTACCGACTTCACCAAGCGCGTACTGCATCGCTCGCCCGGCCACCTCGGAAGCCGCTGGAAGCGGCGTAGCGCACGAGGCACGGACATACTCGGTGACGTCCCCGCCCACGACGCCGATCGCGGTGACCGCCAGTGGTTCCCATTGGTGGTAGCGCGCCGGGAACGCCGACCGCTCGATGTCCTGTGCCGAATCACCTGGCCGCTGGGTTTCCCAGCCAGGCACCGTCAGCAGCACGTCGTAGAATTTGTTGATCTCATAGACCGGATCGGTGACCTGGGCCGTGGTTCCCCACCCCTGCGAGGGACGCATCTGGAAGATACCCAGCGAATCGCGGTCGCCGTAGTGCAGGTTGTGCAGCCGCGATTCAGTCATCCCTGCTTGGATGGCGATCTGCCAGGCCCGCGGCGGCAGCTTGCGTTGCTTGCCGATAGCGATGATCAGTTCGACGATGGCTCGTTGCTCCGGATCGAGGTCACTGAACTGAACAGCCACCCGTGGCGCTTCCCGCGGATCCGTCGACGCCAGCACCGAGCCACACGGCGCGCCGAACAGGAAATCACCCGAACCGACCACACCCAGCAACGTGGAGATCGCGGCCACCGCAATGAGCCCGCCGAGCAAGCCGAGAACCAGCAAGCCGACCAGCCACCGCCGCATGGCTTTAACCTGCCCGCTCGTAACTCGCGACCCGCCAGCCTGCAGGAGTGGAAACCAGCAGCAGACGCACCACCACCCCCGTAGTGGGTACGTCCACCTCGGCTGAACCAGAGCTCACGCTGACCGTCCGGGGCGCCTCGGTGATCTGGGCTGCCGGTACGTTGGCCGGGTCCACCGACAGTAGTTCGGGGAACAGCTCCTCGGTGGTGAAGGGTCGTAGCTGCTCTACCCATCTCTCCGAAGTGATGCCCTTCGGGACGGTGAGAAAGGCATGCACCCAGGAGCGCGCGACGGTGAGCGCGGCGGCCGGTGCCGGGCCGCTCGGAGCCGGTGGGCGAGTCGCCTGGGCGCCACCAGCGTCGGCCGGTGGCGGAGTTGCCGCCAGAGCAGAGGAACTGGCCCGCGGGCTGCCCGGTGGCAGTGTGCGGGCCTGGGTCCCCCGGTGTTTGTCGGGCAGCGCGAGAGAAACGCCGATGGCAATCATCACCACTACCAGCGTCGTACCGGTGAGGTGCCTGGGAGAACGCACCGGCCAGCCCCAGAACTTGCGATAGACGGCCGCGCGGCCGCGGTGGGTCCGGATCGGCACTGCGCCCTCCCCCGGTCAGTCCGTCGTCCGTGAACCATCAGCGCTGTTCGCACGGTCCGCGCCCAACTCAAGGCCAGCCGAGGGTCGGTAGACCACCCACACAGGACGCCCTGCGACCTCTTCCATATCGGCTGGTCGCGGCGCACCGCGGGCGTCGCTGAGCGCCGAGGGCACGTACACCGGCTCCTCACCAGTGCGAGCGCGGCCGGTCACGGTGAATCCAGGCGGCAGCGCCGCCAACCGATCTGGCCCTGCCGCACTCGCGCCCGATCCGGCTAGCGCCGCGCCACCGGCGTTAGGGCTGGGAGAACCAGCGGGACCGAGTACCGGGATCGCCGCCGGAGGATTGCCGCGGCTCTCCCACCGCTGCGCTGCGACGATGATCGGCGCGCCGGCTTCCGGACGCACCACATTGCCGGATACCAATCCACTAGTCCCGGCGTCAGCCTCGCCGCCCCCGGCCTCCTCCCAGAATCGCTCCGACGCGGTGGCTTCGGTACCTGGTCTACGCCGCCGCAGGCGGGCCAGTACACCCGGCGGGGCGGCGGGCAACGCGCCACCCACCGCGCCGACCGCGAGTTCCGTCATCTGCCACATTCGCCGAACAGGGCGGGCTACCAGCAACATCACCAGAGTGATCATCCCGGCGAGCAGCATCTGTGCGAGCACCGAGATGTTGCGGGTCGGGTCGAACACCCAGACCATCACCAGCGTGTGCAGCGCAGCCAACGCCGAGAGCACAACGATATTGAGCACTGCGGCACCGACCGCGCGACCGATACCGCGCAACAAATCGTGGTAAAGGATCGCGACCAGGCCGATGATCGGGCCGAGCAGGATTATCACCCGCAGCAGCACCTGCGCCAGCAGCAATGCCGCTTGGGCGAGCAGCTGGAACAGTCCGAACATCACCCCCTGCAAGGCGGCGAGGAACCCGACGCCGATCCGGTTGCCATCCACGCCCTGGAAATAGCCGTAGGCGCTACCGGTCCGATCGGCGATCGTCTTGTACTCCTGCTTTTTGCGGTCCGCGACGCCGGATTTCGGATCGTCTGCACCGGCTGTGATCTCCTGCTTGCTGTAGGCCTGGGCGCGGACCAGGTCCCGGCCGAGCTGGACGGCCTGCGGACCGTCCGGCGAGCCGAATTCCCCACGAAGCCAATTGCGGTAGATGATCTGCTCGTGTAGCAGCGTCGGCAGCGCATCCTGCTGGCCGATGCCGACCTCGTGCAGGAATCCGGTGCGCACCTGGTTGCTGCCCTCGACGAGGACTCCATCGAGCACCTGGGTGTAGAGCAACGGAGTGAGGTAGGTCGCGGCCGCGAACCAGATGCCGGCCAGTGCCCACGCTGCTCGTTTGCTGACGGTGGCGAGGTCACCGCGCCATATCGACCGGAACAGCACGATCGCCAGCAACACTGCGATCAGCCCGAACCAGGGTGCGTAGACAGTGTCGTACAGGGCGACCGTGCCGGAGACGATCAGGTCATTCAGCGGAGCGAGCAGGCCCCCCTCGCCGAGCGCGTAGTGCAGCCCGTTGGTGGCGCCGACGATCGCCTTGCCGATGTCAAACAGCAGGTTGCCGGTCCAGGTGTCGATCACCGCATTCGGATTGCGCAGGCCCGAAGGACCGCAACCCAGGTCGTAGGTGTGCCACACCAGCCCCGCGTAGCCGACTTCGGCGTACACGCTGTTCGGCGTGCCGGCCTGCAATGGGGTGGGGTCGATGGCGCCGACCATGCCGGATCCCGGCCGCTCCGGGTTCGGCGGCTGTTTGCAATCGTCAACTCCCGGGACCTGCACCAGCGCCGGTGAGCCCGCGGCAGTCAACGGGCTGAGCACCGCGAACACCAGCATCAGCCCGAGTAAGGCGAGCAAAGCCGCGACTCGCCTGCCGCGGAGCATCCGGATAGTCATGCTCTGGCCCTTACCGCGCCCGCTGGACCGATTCCGTGTCGCGCTGAGCCACCGCGTTCTGCAGGGAGGACCTCGGTCCCGGCGGGCAGTTCAGCACTCACGGGGTCACCGCGTAGAGCATCGGGAGTGGTGTCGAGCGCGGCGCACAAGTGGTCGAGGTGCGCACCGCTGAAATCAACCCGGACCCGCTCCACCCCACCGGCGCCGTCACCGAAGATGAATTGCCGGGGCGCCCGGTCCCGTTCGGTGGCCACCCGCTCGCCACCCGGTCGCCGGCCCAGCGACGCGATCACCTGCTCATACCCTGCGCCGATGGGAACCTTGAGTAGCCGCAACGCATCGGACTGCGCCGGCCCGTCATCCAGCCTCCCGACGAAAACCGAGTCCAGCAGCGAGACGAAACCCTGGATCTTGAGGAAGTCCGCCGGGATCTGCGACGAGAGCAGCACCCGCACATTCCACTTGCGGGAGTCCCGGGCGAAGCGGTTCATCAGCACCCGCCCGGTGGGCACCTCGGACAGGAAGAACGCCTCGTCGATCCAGACCCCCTTGCGCTGGTCGCGGGGACGCTCGTAGATCGACCGCTGGGTCAGCCAGGCGGCGAGGTTGAGCAACTC
>DASYMC010000492.1:0-2734 GCA_036009255.1 Pseudonocardiaceae bacterium | reverse complement strand
AATGCTCGAAGTGGCCGGGGCAGCCAAGGCCAGATGACAGAGGCGGGTTGTTCACCCCCAGGTTTTAGACGGTCTCCCGAAAGCATCTGGAACGCCGACGCCAAGCGACGAGAAGCCCATGTGGTGCATAGTTTCGGCCGTGCCGATCAGCTCGATCGCGCCGAACTCGAGCGGCTGGTCAACAGCATCAATCGCGTCCTCGGTGATGGCCATGACGCCGCCGGCGATACCGCGTCATCCGCTCGTCCAGAGATCGAGATCGATCGGGTGTTCGGGCTCGGCGTGGTGCTCGCCGCCCGCGGGCTCTGGGAAGAACTCGGCATCGGCCCGGCCATCCGCCGATGCGCCGAACAGGCCAAGCTGACCGCGCCACATGAGACCGCGTTGTTCGCCATGGCCGCCAACCGCCTCGACGACCCGGTAGCTAAGCTGGCCTGCGCCGAGCGCTGGCTGGCTGATATCACCTGGCTTCCCGACGCCGGAGGACTGGCGGTCGATCAATGCTATCGTGCGCTCGACTTCCTGGCAGTCTGGGCCGACGAGATCGAACGCGAGGTGTTCCTCAAGACAGCCGACCTGTTCCGCCTCGATGTCGATCTGATCTTCTATGACACCACGACCGCTTACTTCGAGATCGACGAGCCGGACGAGAACGAACAGGAGGTGTGCCTGGCATGGGCACTGGATTGGAGGTGAAAGTCCTTTGCGGGGCGAGTTGGTAGCAACCGCGAGCTGGAGGCAACTGCACGCAGTGACTGCCGTCGTGAGACGCCAGAGCTGGCGCCGTGAGGCCGTGTGGAGAAGAAGCCCGAGGCGAACCGCAGCACCGAACGCAAGTGAACCTCTGTGCAAGCCGGACCGGCCGGGTGAGCGTGTCTCCAAACGCAACGCCCAAAATCCAACCGAGGCCGGGGCGGTAATGGGGGCGGGAGCGGCGGGACATCCAGTGTTCTTACCCAGGGAGATCTGCGTGGGTCCGCGCAAGCGGTAGACCCGAAGGAGGCAACGACGACGGGACGACGTCCACGCAGAAGTCGGATTCCTTCATAGTAGCAACGAAGTTGGTGAAAGCCAACGGAGCCAAGGAGGGGATGGATTGAAAGAGACGGGACCACGACAATTGACCATCGCGTTCGCCGAAAACCCTTCGGGGGGCGGGGAGAACGAGCCATCGGACGCATCCGACCGGCGAAGCTTCCTGCTGCTTAAAGCGAGAAGCAAGAAGACGAGAGGCCCCGGCACCAGCGTGGCCGACACCGGTCGGCTGCTCGAAGACGTGGCGTGCGAAGCCAACTTGGCGACGGCGCTGCTGAAAGTAGTACGCAACAAGGGAGCACCGGGAGTGGACGGGCAGACGGTAGAGATGGCGGAAGCGCAAGCCCCGTCGATCATCGCCGGTCTGCGCCGCGATCTGCTGGCGGGATGCTATCGGCCCGGCGACGTTCGCCGGGTCTGGCTGCCGAAGCCCGGAGGCGGGCAACGGGGGCTTGGTATCCCGAACGTGTTGGATAGGGTGGTTCAGCAGGCGGTCCTCCAAATACTGGAGCCGATCTTCGAACCGACCTTCCACATCAGCAGTCACGGGTTCCGCCCCAACCGCGGTGCCCACACCGCCATTGCTGAAGCAAAAGGGTACCTTGAGGCTGGTTATCAAACGGTGGTTGATTTTGACTTGGCCAAATTTTTTGACCGGGTTCACCATCAACGCCTGTTAGCCCGGATCGCACAACGCGTGACGGACCAACGGATGATCACCCTGGTGCGCCGGATGCTGACGGCCTCGGTGGTGATGCCGGACGGAACGAAGGTTCCCGTCGAGGAAGGCACGCCGCAAGGCGGCCCGCTTTCGCCGATGCTTTCCAACATCGTGCTCGATGAGTTGGATCAGGAATTGGCAAGGCGAGGTCACCGATTCGTCCGCTACGCCGATGATGCAAATATCTTCGTGCGCAGCGAACGGGCCGGACAGCGCGTCATGACATCGATCCGTGGTTTCCTGGAAAAGCGCATGCGGCTCCAGGTTAACGAGGAGAAGAGTGGCGTTCGCAAACCGGACGAAGTGCACTTTCTCGGGTTCCGCTTTCACTGCAAGACGGGGCGGGAGGGCGACGACGTAGCCATCCATCCCTCGGCGAAGGCGAAACGACGGCTGAGGACGACCCTGCGGGAAATGACGCCGCCGAACTGGGGGCGATCCATCAGGACCTGCATGGACAACGTCAGCCGTTACACGACCGGTTGGATGTCCCACTACCGGCTTTGCACGCCGGAAGCGGTGCAAGGACTGGGTGTCATCGATGCTCATATCCGTCGCCGGGTCAGGGCGATCGCCGTCCGACAAAGGAAGCGGCAACGCTTTCTCTACCGGCACCTGAAGGCCAAAGGCGTCAGCTCGAAAGCTGCCGCCAGCTGTGCGTACTGCGGCAAAGGAGCATGGGTGAAGTCAAACCGCCCGGCGATGACGCGAGCCTATCCACCGCGCTGGTTCACCGGCCGGTTGGCCTCGCTCAAAGTCTTGTGGCACGACCTCAACCCGCCGCAGGTCTCAGACCAGCTCGCGCTGGAATTCTGACATAACAATCCAAGGAGCCGTATGCGTGACCCGCACGTACGGTTCTGTGAGAGGCACGGGGGAGTAATCTCCCGTGCCTACTCGACGGCTGCCCAAGCTGATCCAGCAAGCCGCTGGTCGCAGGGCTGGCCCTGGTCAGCCTGTCGACGTGCCGGGACAGCA
>DASYMC010000491.1:0-3899 GCA_036009255.1 Pseudonocardiaceae bacterium | reverse complement strand
TTGGGCACGCGCTGCTCGGCAGCCGCGTGGGCCAGGACATCACCTGGCCCACCCCAGCAGGCCAACAGCAGGCCCGGGTGGTCCAGGTGTCGCAGCCCTCAGCTTGATGACTGCTGTTCCCGATCACTGCCGTTCCAGCGGCCGGTGCCGGCCGTGCCTGGCCAGCGCCAGCAGGACCGAGCAGCGGGACGCTCGGCGGCCCGGGTAAAGCTGCGCTCCTCGGCGACCACGATGAAGTGCTGGAGATGCCGCAGTTCCACATTCATGAGCTTATCTGATGAATTACATTCATTATTTTTCGTTGGACAGCATGGAACCTGCAGGGGATGGTCGAAGAGTCGGCACCCGGCAAGGAGCGAAGGAGGCACATGCGCACACCTGGCCCCGGTGAGCGCGTCAGTAACTCTTTGGTGCTGCTGCTCGCCATTTCGTGTGGTCTCGCGGTGGCGAACCTGTACTACCCGCAGCCCCTGTTGCCCGCTATCGCGGCCAGCCTCCACACCGGTCCGAAGACCGCCGGCCTGGTGGTGACGGCGGCGCAGGTCGGCTACGCGGTGGGCCTGGCCCTGCTGGTGCCCCTCGGCGACATTTTGGCTCGCCGCCGGGTAGTGCCTGCGGTTCTGGTGCTCACCGCCGTCGCGCTGGGTCTCTCCAGCATGGCAAGTGGTATCGCCACGTTGATCGCGCTGGCGCTGTTCGTCGGCGCCGGGTCGGTGGCGGCTCAGCTGCTCATCCCGCTGGCCGCGTCGCTGGCCGACGACACGAGCAGGGGACGGGTGGTGGGCACCGTGATGACCGGCCTGCTGATGGGAATCCTGCTCGCCCGGACCGTCGCCGGCGTGGTGGCCGGGTACAGCAGCTGGCGGGTGATGTACGTGACTGCCGCCGTCCTGGCGCTGGCGTTGGCGGCCACCCTCGCGAGGACGCTCCCGCCAGAGACCGCGCAGCCGTCGCTGTCCTATGGACAGCTGCTGCGCTCCACTGTGGGGATGTGGCGCAGCGAGCCGGTGCTGCGCAGGCGGTGCCTTCTCGGCGCGTTGGCCTTCGCCGCCTTCAGCGTGTTCTGGACCACGGCAGCATTCCTGCTCGGCGGGTCCCCCTACCGCTACAGCGAGACCGTCATCGGGCTGTTCGGGTTACTCGGCGCCGCTGGCGCTGGGTGCGCAGCGCTGGCCGGACGGGTAGCTGACCGAGGTCATGCGCCATTGGCGACTGCTGCCGGCGCCATTGCCATCGCGGTCTCCTTCGCGCTGCTCTACCTCGGCGAGAAGTCGCTGATCGCCCTGATCGCCGGTGTCATCGTCCTGGACGTCGGAGTCCAGGCGGTGCACGTCCTCAACCAGAACGTGATCTACGCGCTGGCGCCCGCGGCCCGCAGCCGCATCAACGCCAACTACATGGTGTCCTACTTCGCTGGTGGCGCTGCCGGATCCGCAGCCGGCTCCATGCTCTACGCCGCTGGCGGCTGGGCGGCAGTGTGCGCCTTCGGCGGCGCCATCGGCGTGGCCGTGCTCGGGGTATGGGCTTATGATCAACTCCAATCCCCACGTGTGCCGGGGCAACGCGGCTCTCAGCTCACTCCTGCATGACGTTCGGTGTCTCCGCACTGAGCTGCGGAAGGTGCTTGATCAATTCTTCTACAAATGTCGGTCCATAAGAGCGGGTGAGGTAGGCGATAACCGCTGTGCGGGTTATCCCGCAAGTGAGGTACTCCTCGACTCCGTATCGATGGTCATTCCGGCGTCGGGACTGACCAGCAAGCGACCGCGCCAATTGCTGCCGCCCTCGGCGATCGTGGCCAGCCAATACAACTCGTAGCCGCCGGTAGGCGCCTCGCGGCGCCGGGAGGCCATCAGTATGAGGCCTTGCCGCTCGGCCATTCGGCGGAGCCGGCTCTCCCGGATCTCGTCGTCGCAACGCATGAACCAACTCCCGCAGACGAATGTTAATGACGGAACACCGTTGCTCATGTTCCTGCCGCTCGCCTTGTATGCGTTGTTCACTTGCCCGAAAAGGTCCCAGATGACGTCCCCGGTCGGTGTGCGGATGGCCCGGCCATACCGTTCACTCGTTGTTGGCCAGCGGTTAGTGGTATGGGCGCCTAGCCGTCAGCGGCTTAACGCCTGGTTGGCGACTTGAAGCCGGTGATTCTCCAGATTGGCACGTTGGCTCTCGGCGCGCTTGGCCAGCCCCGCCAGATCGGTTGCGGCGAGCTCGACGTGTGAGGGACTCACCTCGATCAGGGCGCGCCACATCGAAGCCTTGCCCTCGATGCCCAACGACAGCATCTCGAACTCCAGCAGTCGCTTCAGCTCCGGATCACCGGTCATGGTGTCGCTGAGCTTCAGTCGACTGACCTTCTCGGCGACCCAGCTGGTGGCCTCCTTGACGGGACTTCGCTGGATTCCGAGCCGCTCCATAAGCTCCTCTAGCGTTGCCTTGTCCTGTTCGATTTCCTGAGCTAGCTCGGCAAGGAAAGGGCCAAACGTGGTTTTTGCGTATTCGGAACTGATTTTTCTTGAAAGCTCCACGCCTGCGGTAGCACCACCGAGGTGGTCGCTGAGATAGGTCTCCAATCCTTTGGCTGGAGCCATAATGGTTCTCCTTCGAGGGGTATATGGGAAGGTCAGGATGTATTCGCTGGACTAGCGAAGCTCGACGGTCGCGACCAGATCCTCGCGGGTCATGGTCGAACGGCCATAGGTCTCCACGTACTCATCGTAGCGGCCCCGCCCACCTCGGTTAATGGCCTGCAACCTGATCAGTCACAACCCGCTGACAGTCGGCCCAATCATCGAGTCCAGGGCGACGTCTCTGCCGGACAAGAGTCGCTGGAGCGGTGCCCGCTTGCCCGGCTGACGGACGGCTGCCATGGAGGGGCCCGTTCGGTTCAACGGTGGGTGCAGTGGCTATTTCTTGGCCGCAGCAAACGTCTAGACCGTCGATAGGAGTCTCTGTGCAGACGACAGCATCCTTTCGGAGCGGGTGTCGCCAGGCCAGTCTGTGATCGTCCAAGGTGACGGCTTGGAACCGCTGAGAAGGTCTTCCTCGCCGACGAGGAGGTCCCCTTCGATGTCGATGGCGTGACCCTGGTGGTGCAGATTCCAGACATTCCGGCGAAGTCGAGCTGACCGTGCAGGGAGGGGACGGCGAGGGCGATACCTCCAGCATCACCGTCGAGTAACACCGACCCACGCTGGTGCAGGGCCTGACACTACCCGTGGTGCTGCGCTTGGGCGCGACTGCCTGACGGCGGTGCCGAGGCTCAGGAGCAACAACTGGCCGAGTGCACGGCGACACAAGCCGGCCGGGTCGCGCTGCCCGCTGCCGCTGCCGCCGCCCGGCTGAAGATCCCATCGGCTGTCGCCGAGCGGGTCGGCGGGCGATTACGAAGACCACCTACGCGACCTTGCCGACCTGGTGCACCACGACGCCGAGGACGGCAACGGCCGCGCAGAACGTGAGGCCTACGAGACTCGACTCGATGCCGAGTGCCGACATTTTCCCATCCCCAAGTTTCCGTCACTTCTCGACTGAGCCCGACGAAGCCCCCGGGATTGTCGGTGGCCCATCGTAGAGTGGGGTCATGTCGACGGTGGCGGTGTGGCAGAGCAGCGATGCTGATGTGCTCGCCGAGCTGGGCGCGTTGGAAACCCAAATGCATTCCACCTGGGCGCAGATGCTCTCGGTCGTCACCGAAACCGAATCCCGCAGTATGGCCGTCGGGTTGGGATATGGAGGCTTATCGGAAACTCAGCTTGAAGAAGTGAAGTGAGCGAATCGCACTGAAGGCGGTCGGGTAGGTTCGAAGTGGGCGGCGGTAGTCTGTGTGCATGCAGCGCCACGTCTTGAAGTTGGCGATTGCTCGCTCGATGACATATCGATACTGGTTGACCACC
>DASYMC010000490.1:0-2359 GCA_036009255.1 Pseudonocardiaceae bacterium | reverse complement strand
CCCGCTCGGCCAGCCCGGCCGGCTCCCCGGTGATCGGCGCGATCACGGCCTGGGCTAAACCCGCCACGCCAAGCACCGCTCTGCCCCTCGTGCGGTTCACCCGCCGGGCGTGTCGTCCACCGCCTCGGGTGCGGTGTCGGGGGGGTCGGGTTGCAGGGTCGACAGCGAACACCCCAGGTGCCCGGTCGATGCTGCCTGGGGCGTCCCGTGTGCGCTCCTGCGGCTGCGCGGTCAGAACCTGCGCCATGCCAGGAACTCGCGGCGGGGCACGATGTAGTCGGCGGCTTCCTCCTCCCTGCCGGGTGTGGCGGTGAACCCGACGTCCAGGGTTCCGAGCCCGCGGCCTTCTGCCTCCGCGAACATTTCCGCGAGCAGGACGCGGTACTCCGTCGAGATCGGGTCGGTGTCAGTCAACGCTTGCCCTTCCTTCCGTGCCGGTGGCGGAACCCGCCCGGGCCGAGCGGGTCGATCGACGTGGTGTTCTGGGGTGAAATTGTGGGCGAACGGGCCGAGCTTTATCCCGAAGGACGCCCGACTGGGTGAGGGTGATGTAGAAGGGGCCGAAACCGGGACATTTTGCGAGCTCGGTGACGCACAGTGATCTTCTGGGTGGGTTGTGGTGGGTGATACGGAGGGGTAGATCGCGCCAGGCGCGTGACGTTTCTCGCTCGGCCCCGCCTGGGCCGCACTGTGCTGCTGGTCTGCGGGGGGTGGCTCGGTAACTCGAGTGGGCCGCCTCAGCCACTCGTCGTCGAGGTCGGCCGTTGCGCGGGCGGCCAGAGCTTCACCACCGGTGATGGGATCGACCGGGTATCGGTTGCTCCGCTCGATCACCACATCCGCCAGGTGCGGCAGCAGAACCCGAACCCCGAGCTGATCAACACGCGTCGAATACTCTGCCGTGCGCCTCACTGTGGCCAAGAGCCCGGCGCAGTCATAGCAGAAACTGCCGATGCCGCAGGCCCTCCAGCCGCCGCCGTGGATTGGTGGTGTGTGGCAGACCCACGGGCGCGGCCATGTGGCCGGTGAGGGATGCAACCGCTGGCGGCCGCGTGAGCGCCGACATTCACCTCTCGGACGGGCCCCGCCCGTTCCGCATCACGAACGTCCCTGGCTACGACATCTAGATTGCCCCGATGCGCCTCTCCGCGGGCCTCCGGGCATCACTCGTCGCGGCTCTTCCATTTACAGTCCTGAGCGGATGCAGCGCCGGGGAGATTACCAACTCGCCGCCGGCGCCACCGGTAACAGCCGGCGCAGGGAGAACGACCGTGCCTGTTCTCCGCCGGGCACCGGGGTTCGCCTCGAATGTGCTGTTGTCCGTCCTGCCAAGAAGGCTCCGGCGAGCAGGGCACCAGCGGCCAGCACTAGCGGCAGGTCGGCTGGTTCCAGACGTACCTCGGAGCGCCATGCGCCCATGGCCGCATCGATCACCGGGCCGTCTCGTCCTAAACGTGCGCCTGTGAACCGGACCGGGAACGTCCCTACTGGGGATAGGACACGCATGTGATTGCCTCTCATCTCGTTTCTACGATGCGCAGCTCGAGTTGCCCTGATCCGAGCATGGCTTGCACCAGGTTGGCTGTTTCCGACGCGGCTATTTCCGCGCCTTGCGTGCCTATGGCCCCTTCCTGCGGCTGGCAAAAGAACGCCCCATCGCGCTGCTCGATGGCGCCCTCGATGTTGCGCATGGGTCTCATTCTTGCCGCCAGAATGAGCGCATCTGCCAGCACCCGGAGCGACTCCTGGTGGTTGCGCAGGACCACTACCTCAACGCGGCTCGCACCATGCACGCTGACTACCCGGTACCCGTGAAACACCCGGATGCCTGCACCCACTGCCAGCGGTGAGTCAGCGGGCATGGTCAGCGCTACTTCTGAGGCGCCGGCCGCCAGCTGCTCCCGCGCAAGGTGGAGGGCGAACTCGCCAGACCCGGCAATGAGCGGCCGGTGGCCGAGCAGCACGCCCGACTGAGTGAGGTGCGAGGCTGCTGAAGCGGGCACCACGCCGGCGCACCTGTCTCCAGTGATGCCGAGTTCCGCCCTGGTTGCTGGCCGGGAACCAGTCGCGACCACGAGCGCCTCACACGCCAAGCGACTCGCGCCGTTGACTCCGAGTACCTCGACGAACCTGCCGCCGAACTGCACAGCCAGGGTGCCGAGCAGGAAATGGGCACCCGCTCCTGCTGCGGATTTGGCAAGCTTACCGGCGGATCGCTCGGGCTGCTGGCCGCCGGGCGCAGGAAGCCATTCCACGATCGTGACCTCGGCGCCTGCCCTTGCCAGCTTGGCGGCGCACCGCAGACCGCGCTGGCCTGCGCCGACCACAACGACCCTAGACATGGCGGGCCCGAGCCACG
>DASYMC010000489.1:0-10223 GCA_036009255.1 Pseudonocardiaceae bacterium | reverse complement strand
CGGGTACCACTGCCGGTCACCCTGGAGCAACTGCAGCGCGATCCGCGAGTAGACCGCGTGGTCACGGCTCTACACACGGCGGGCAGCGCACTACCGCGCACAGTTGCATTGACGGAAGGCACACAGACTTAACCGCGGTAGGCGCTTAGGACGCGGGTCCGCTCCATCAGGCGACGGTGAGTACCGCCCAGACCACCTTGCCGTTGGGACGAGACGCGGTTCCCCAGGTTTGGCTCAGCCTTTCAACGAGGAGTAGGCCGCGACCACCGGCTGCGCGGAGACCGGGAATGCGTAGCTGTGGTTGGCGCGCTTCCGCGTCGGCCACGGCGATGGTAAGCCTGTTTGTCCGCAGGTCAAGGCGCAGCCAGCCATCCGAACGCGCGTGATACACCATGTTGTCGGTCAGCTCCGAGGCGACTACCACGGCGTCACTGGCCGTTTCGGGGATTCCCCACTCATAACAGGTCTGTTTGACGACTCGCCTGGCTAGCCGTGTGCTAGCCGGGTCGTGTGGCAGCTGTACCTGGCGTCGGCGACGGGGAGGTGCCGCGTCGAATTTCTTGAGTGCTTCAGTGACGCTGGGATAGGTCGGGACGAATCTCGGTATGGCGTTGAAGTCGAGCATCGTGCGTAGCGGTTGATGCGCCGCGGCCAGCATGAGCGGCACTCCGGGCCAGTTATTGATAACGTCACGTACGGCGGCAAATACGGTGAGCAACGAGGGAGTGGTCGTCCACATGCCGGCCAGGTTCACCACGATCGCCGCGGGTTCCTCGGCTGCAAACTTGAGCAGGCTATCCCGTAGCTGCTCGGAGGTCTTGGGACTTAGCTCTCCAACCGGTCTCACAACCAAAGTGCGACCCTGGAAGTGGGATTCGAGTAGTAAGAGGGCGGACCCATCCGTGCCGCCCCACCGGCTCGCCATCTTGCCCCACCCGCCATCGCGTCCATTCACGGACTGTTCAAGCCGGGTCCGTGCTTCATCCATCGCAGGCGCAATCTCGCCCGCTCCGTGATGTGAATTTTTTGTCGTATTCTTTGACATCGCGATGTCCTTCCCGGACGCCGGCTACACCGGCGACACAGGTAAGGAGGCCGAGCAACGTCCATTAGTACGTGATACTCAACCGCTGATCGGGTGAACGGCGAAGACCGAGGGAGATCGGCGGCAGTGACCAGCAGCGCCGGATGCGTCGCGCTGATCACTCCACTGCTCGGCGGCTGTGAAGTCCCCGTCAAGTCTAAAATGATCTGTTCAGCCTCGTCGCTGATCTGACCTATCTTTAATCGCCCGGGATCCGGTCCGGTGCCAGGGTCGTGATCGTCTTGTGGTCGTTGCATCACACTGCCGGCCAGGGACACTGATCGCCGGGCTAGGGATTGTGGTCGGGGGTGAGACATGGCTTCCCGGGCGCACGGCTCAGTAGCCGGGGCGGAGTCGCAGCCGCCGGAGGTGGGAGGTGCTCCTGCTGTGGGTGGGGTGGAATTGCGGGCGTTGGGTCCGGTGGAAGCGGTAATCGGTGGTAAGCCGGTGGATCTGGGGCCGCCCAAGCAGCGTGCTGTCCTCGCGTTGTTGATGAGCCGAATGGGTCGACCGGTGCCGGTCGATGTGCTGTTGGAGGAGTTGTGGGCAGAGGCTCCGCCGCCGGCGGCCATGACGTCGCTGCGGGCCTATGTGGCCAATTTACGGCGAGTGTTGGAACCACAACGGGCGCCACGGGCACCGGCCGTGGTGTTGCGTACCCGTGCCCCGGGTTATCTGCTGGACAGCGGCAGTGTGGACCTCGACGTGCGGCGGTTCACGCGCCACGCCACGACCGGATGGGAGGCATGGGGTCGGGGCGACCAGCAGTCGGCGTTGACCGAGTTCGAGGCGGGGCTCGCGTTGTGGCGTGGGCAGGCCTACGCCGACGTGGTTGATGCCGCGTGGGCGGCGCCGGAGGTGGCGCGGCTGGAGGAATTACGGCTGTCAGTGTTCGAGGGACGGTGCGCGGCACTCCTGGCCCTAGGCTCCCACGACATGGCGGTGGCCGAATTAGGGCCCCACGTACACGCCCATCCGCTGCGGGAACACGGCTGTGAGCTGTTGGCCCTGGCGATGTACCGGGCGGGGCGACAAGCCGACGCGCTGGCGGTGCTGCGCGCCACCCGGGGCAGGCTAGCCGAGGAGCTGGGCATCGACCCCGGAGCAGCGCTGCAGCGGTTGGAGCACGACATACTTACTCAGGCACCCGCGCTGGACTGGCACCCACCGAGATCAGTGCCTACCGCGACCGCTAGGGCACCGGCGCGGGTGTCAGCGCAAGTACAGACAAGCACCGCCTCGCCGGAGCTGGTGGATGACGAGGTTTTTATTGGTCGGGAGTCGGCGTTGCAGCGGCTTCTCGGCGTGCTGGGTGTTGTGGCTCAGGGTCGCGGGCACATGGTGCTGGTGGCCGGCGAGCCGGGCATCGGCAAGACGAGCCTGCTACAACGCTTCGGCAAGCTGGCCTCCGTGCCAGTGGTGTGGGGCCGGTGCCCGGAACACATCGCAGCGCCACCATTGTGGCCCTGGGAGCAGGCGCTGCGCGCGGTGCACGCCTACTGGCCCGACCGGCCGGTACCGGACTCAGTGGCCGCGCTGCTTAGTGGCGAGCCCCTGGAGATGTCTCAGCTGGACGTTGCCGGCGCGGCGTTACGGCGTTTCGAAGCGATCGGGGAGTACCTGACCATCGGTGCGGATCCGCTGGTAGTAGTCCTTGATGACTTGCACTGGGCGGATATGGCCTCGCTGCAGCTGCTCAGGCACCTAGCCGGATTGCTGGCCACCAGCCGGCTGCTGCTAGTGGCCACCTATCGGCCGCATGAGGCGACTCCGCTGGCTGACACGCTGGCCACGCTGGCCCGCGTCAGTGCCGTTCGGATCGAGCTCAGTGGCCTGGACCCGGCGGAGACCCAGGTGCTAGCTGGAGCAATAGTGGGTCGGACGGTCAGCAAGCACACCGCAGAAGGGCTCTGTATCCGCACCAACGGTAACCCGTTCTTCCTGCGGGAACTGATTGGATTGCTGGTCAGTGAGCGGTGCCTGGACCAGCCAGACACAGCACCAGTGCCGGTGCCTGTGCGTGAAGTGGTGCTGCGCCGCATCGCTCGGCTGCCCGAGTCCACCGCCGCTGTGTTGCTGGTGGCCGCCGTCGCTGGGCGGGACTTCGACGCCGAGGTCGTCGCCGAAGCTGCCTCAATTGAGATCGAGCCCGCGCTGGAAGCGATCGACACCGCGGTGGCCGCCGGGTTGGTGATTGAGGACGAGCAGCGGTTGGGGTGGTTCCACTTCACCCACGTGCTGGTCGCCGAGACCCTCTATCAGTCGATCGGGCGGGTGCGTCGAATCCGACAGCACCGCCGGATCGGACAGGCTGCCGCGCGAGCGTGGGCGTGGCAGGATGAGCGGGCTGGCGAGATCGCCCGGCACTGGCTGCTGGCTGCCGAGCTCGACCCGGCCACCGCCGCAGCGGCCACCACCTACGCTGCGGAGGCGGCCCTGGTGGCCGATGCCCGGCTGGCTCCCGAGGACGCCGCCGAACTGTGGCGGCAGGCGCTGGCCGCCGCCGACCTGGCCGGTGACGATGTCGACCGCTATCCGCTGCTGATCGGCCTGGCCACCTCGCTGTACCGGGCTGCGCGTCCCTTCGACGGGTTACCCGCGTTTATCCAAGCCATGGAGCATGCCCTCGCCGGGGCCGGCTCCGAAGGCATCGACAGTGCCCGGTTCGTCACCGCGGCGCTCGGGGCCATTGGCGAACCGGCCTGGTATCCGAGCAACTACGGCGTAATCGACGAGCAGCTGATGAATGTCCTCGAGCGCGCCCTACCACGGCTGACTGACCCTGGCGAACGAGCGTTGGTGTTGTCCTGCTTGGCCGTTGCCCGCTACTTCGACGACAACCCTGCGCGTCGCGCTGCGCTATCCGACGAGGCCGTGGCCTTGGCCCGCTCCGCCATGGACAACCTCACGTTGGCCCATGTGTTGCGTTTGCAGATGTTGGCGTTGTATGGCCCTGACTATCCCGAGCAGTGCTTGGAGGCGGGCACTGAGTTGCTGGGATTGCCACATCTGCCCGGTCCGCTGGTGGCTTCTGCCCGGTTGCTTCGCGCCCGCGTACTGATGACGCTGGGCCGCACTGCGGACGCCGCTGCCGAGTTCGATCTGCTTCTTTCCCTCGTCGAGCAGTTGCGGTCGTTACCGCTTCGGATGCAGCTCGATTGGTCCCGATCGGGGCTGCTAATGCTCGCCGGGCGCTGGTCAGAGGCGGAGGCGATTAGCCGAGCCACATTCGAAGTGCGTGTCCCGATGAGGTGGACCATCGCGCGGGCCGCCCGGATGGTCCAACGCTGGGAGATGGCGTACTTAACTGTGGGCGGAGCTGACCTGGTCGACGAACTGCACGCCATGGTGGAGGACACCGGCCTACCCGGGTTGCGCAGCATCCTGGCGATGGCGCTGGTGCAGGCCGGGCGGGTAGAGGATGCGCACCTCGCTTTGCGCTGCGTTAATCCTGGGCCCAGGGGCTACCAGTGGCTCTACACCCAGTGTTGGAGCCTGTTGGCTGCATCACGGCTGGGTGCGACGGAGCTCGTGGCTGCGTTGCGCGCCGAGCTGTTGCCCTACCGTCGGTTGGCCTGCATGGTCGGGTGGGCGGTGGTGAGTGGGTCGGTCGCCTATTTCACCGGCGAGGGCGCGCTGGCCCTCGGCGACCCCGATGCCGCCCTAGCCGACCTCGCCATCGCAATCAAGGCCGACGAACGGATGGGAGCGCTGCCCTGGCTGGCCCAGACCTACGACGCCATCAGCCGAGCCCAGCGACTCAAGGCGGTCGGCTCGACCTAGCTTAAAGCCTAGGGGAACCCCCGATGTTCGAAGTCGGCCTGGCACCTAGTGTCTAGATGTGTCGGACAACATTCGACGACAGATACTGACTCTCTGCCGTGATGACGCGGCCGCTTTCCCCAAACTCGGTGGCTCGTGCTCCCGTCTAAGCTACGTCCAGACACTATGGGCGGTGGCGCACCATTCGAAACCGACGGTCCGTTCTTGATATCGACTTGATCATTGGCGGCCATGTTCCCGCAAACGTTGGCTATGTCAATTGCAGTCAGTAGATCCAGTAAGCGGGTGAGCAGCCCGCCGTCTCGTAGGTTCGCCAGAAGGGAACGCTGTGGTGTTGGTTCAGGCTTTGACAGTCATGGGTTTGGTGGAACACATTGACCCCGTCAACGAACGCTTTTCTGTGCGCTGTCAGGACGACACGGTTTTCGACGTCTTCATCAGCCGCGAAACAGCGTACTGGGTGCTGCGAAACCTTGATGGATCCGGCAATGATCGAGTTCCTAATCCGGACGGTTTCGACGGGACACCCGGAGCCCTGCTGAGGAAGTACTTGCGCGAGGGCCGACTGGCGGTCGTGCAAGGCGTTTCCCAGATGGGCTCAGGTACTGGCCGTTTCGATGCCCGAATGATCCGGTTGGTCTCAAGCGGTGATGAGGACCTGCTCTTCGAGAGCACCCATTGGTGGCTGACACAGATTGCTCAGTTGGCTGACCAGTGGCTCGACGATCTGTTCGGCGACCGTCGCGACTACCAGACCTCCGATTTCGTTAAGTTGTACAAAACGAACCTCAATATCTTGGGTCTGCCGACAGACGACACCGTGCAGGAGTGCGCTGTATTGTCGCGGCTTATCTACGGGTTCTCGGCTGCCTACCTGTTGACCGGCCAGGACCGCTACCGGAAGGCGGCGCAGGCGGGAGTCGAGTTCCAGCGGGACGCCTTCCGGCTCTTCAGCCACGACGGACGTTACTGCTACTGGGCACACGGCCGACGCCAAACCCGCTACGGCGCGCAATCACTCGTGCCATCACTCGATGGCGACGACAATGGCTCCATTCCTCTCTACGAGCAGATCTATGCACTCGCCGGACTCGCCTTGTACTACCGAGTGTCACTGGACCCGGAGGTGCTGCTGGACATCTCGCGCACCATGGCGACGTTCAACCGGTTCTTCCTCGACGATAAAGAGGTGGATGCGAGCTTGCCCGGGCACGGTGGTTGGTTCTCCCACATCGACCCGGTCACCTTCCGCCCCGACCGCAACCCGAACCCGATCAACGATCTGAAAAAGAATTGGAATTCGATCGGTGATCACATCCCGGCATATCTGCTGAACCTTCTCTACGCGCTCGACCCCTTGCCCGACAATGCTCCGGCTGAGCTGACAGAGTTACTGGCGCGCGGCCTGGACATGCTGGTCAAGTCCACAGATCTCATCATCACCAAGTTCCCCGATCCCAACCCGGCCATTCCGTACGTGAACGAGCGGTTCCTGGCCGACTGGACCCCGGATCACAGCTACAGCTGGCAGCAGAATCGGGCGATCATCGGTCACAACTTCAAGATCGCGTGGAACCTGACGCGTGTGGCCAACTATCTACAGGCCCTCGGCGCGGTGCCCGGCGCAGCGATCGGGACCCAGGACGACCGGATCAAGCAATGCCGGGAGCTTGCCCGGCGTCTCGCCCGGGAAATGACCGAACGTGGCGTCGATCTGGTCCGCGGAGGCTGCTACGACGCCGTCGAGCGGGAGCCGACAAATGGTGAGGCCGTAGACTTCTCGTGGCTCAACACCAAGGACTTCTGGCAGCAGGAACAGGCAATCCTGGCGTACCTCATTGTCTATGGATACGAAAAGGACGAGTTCTTCCTCACCATGGCCCGTCGCACGGAGGCCTTCTGGAACCTTTTCTTCCTCGACCGTCCCCACCGCGGCGTCTTCTTCCGGGTCACCGAGAACGGCCTGCAGGTCACCGATGAGAACTACAACATACGCGGCGGGCATTCCGATGCTTCGGGCTACCACTGTTTCGAATTGAACTTCCTGGCCCACATCTATAACCGCGCCTACGTCGCCACCCAGGTGGGGCGGGACGCGCAGTTCTGCCTATATTTCCATCCCAGCCCCAACGCAACCATGCGCACGCTCAACGTCCTGCCCGACGCCATTGGTCCCGGCGTGCGCATCGACTCCATCACGGTCGGCGGTGTGCCGCGAAGGCACATCGATCCTCACTTCTTCCAGGTGCCGCTCGAAGCAGGTGACCTCGACCGACCCGTCGTGGTCCGCTTCTCGGTCGATCAATCCAAGTGAGGACCCGTCGGTCGATACGGCTGAGCAGGTCGGGAGGCACGAGGTGATCGCCGTACGATTCGTCTACAGCACCGGCCTGCCACGCCAGATCTTTCGCAATGTGCGATTAGTGGGCAGCTGGGATGCCGGTGGCCATTTCGATGGCAGGTGGACCGCTGCGCCAACGCCCATGACTGGCTGCCAGCTGGAGGACGGCTGCTGGTGCTACGTCGCCGAGGTGCAGTTCGACGCTGGCGGCATCGGCCGCAACTTCAGCTGGGGTGTCCGCCTTGACGGTCCCCCAGGACCAGACCTTTGGGGCATCCCGACCGAGGTCCACGACAGGGCGAGCGCGGACCGTGTTCGGAACTTCACCCTCTTGCCCGACGGCGACGAGCAGCGGTACTACCTCACCCATTGCCGGCGGCTCGGCGCCCAAAAACGCTTCGCTGGTCCGGGAGCTGCACCGACGATCGAGTTCTCCGTGTGGGCCCCCAACGCGACCGGAGTCGCCGTGGTGGCCGGCTCCTTCGACCGGGAGCTGGGTGCCGCCAACTCTGGCTACATCGCTGATGATGGGACGGGGATCGACCATACCTTCAGTGGTGGCGAGTTCCCGTTGACCAGGACACCCGACGGGATCTGGCGCAGCGAGCTGCCTGTCGGTGTGGCCGAGTTCGCGTTGTGGGATCACCGACCGTACATGTTCAAGGTGACCAGGCGTGACGGTTCCGTGGTATTTCGTACCGATCTCTACTCTCGTTGCCAGCTAGGCCGCGGTCGGACGGATCCGCGTGGCGCCCGCTATAACGGTTCCTACCAAGACTTGGACGGGACGAAGAGCTGCTCGGTGGTTGTCGACCCTGACCTTGTGGCATCGAACTTCGACGAGCAAACCTTCCCTGAGATCGCGTTCGAACCCCAAGAATCTTTTTGGGCGAGTGAGGTCGACCGCAGCCGCCCCGTTCCGCTACGCATCGAGGATCTCGTGATCTACGAACTGCACGTCGGTTCGCTCGGCTACAAGGATCCAGACCGCGATGGAGACTTCGGTGATGTCCTGGACTTCCTCGACTACCTGGTCGGCCTTGGCGTTAACGCCGTGGAGCTGCTGCCGGTGCTGCAGTTCCAAGGCTCGGATCGTTGGGGGTATGGCACGTCGCACCCCTTCGCGCTGGAGTACGCCGCTGGGGGGAGGGACCAGCTCAAGCACGTTATCCGAGCCTGCCACGCTCGCGGTATCGCCGTCATTCTCGACGTCGTCTACAACCATTACCACGTCGACGCCGAACGGGCTGAGTGGGCCTACGACTCGGCTGCTCCCCAGGACAACATCTATTACTGGTACGAAGGCCTCCCCACCGACTACGCACCCTACGAAGCGGCTGCTGCCCGTGACCCGAGGGGCACGCCGCCGGGCGAAGGTGGCTACCTCGACAACGACTCCACTGGGTACACGCCCCGGTTCCACGAGGAGATCGTCCGGAAGTGGCTCATTAGCAGCGCGGTAGCGTTGGTTGAGGATTTCCACGTAGACGGCCTGCGCGTCGATCTACCCCAGGCCATCTACTCCTTCAACCGGCGGCACGCCGACGGGGTGCCAGTCGCGGCCGCTAATGCGTTCGGTGCCAAATTCCTGCGAGAGCTGACCCGCACGGTGAAGATGGTCCGACCCGACTGTTTCCTGATAGCCGAGGACCATTCGGACCAGACGTTTGTGACGGAGCACCCGGACGCCGACGGCCTCGGCTTCGATGCCGCCTGGTATTCCGCGTTCTACCACAATCTGGTCGGTGATGGGAACTATCCGAGCTACGCATCGCTTCTACAGCGGGCGGGAAATGGCGACAACCTTCCGCTGGATTTGGACAGCTTCGTTGGCGCACTCAACTGGACAGGGCACCGCAAGGTCGTGTACCACAAGGACCACGACGACGCGGGGAACGCGCCGGGGACAGCGAGAAACATGGTCGTCGCCGTGCACGGGGCTTCCCTGGACGGTGCCACCCGCACCTACGCCGAAGCCCGATGCCGCGTCGTTTGCGGCCTGGCGATGCTTTCGGCCGGCACGCCGATGTTCCTGATGTTCGAAGAGATCGGTTCAGTAGAGCCGATGCCGTACCAAGACTTTCGCCGCCACCGTGACGACTACGAAACCGCTCGGCAGCGAGACGGTGCCCGAATGTTCAAGTTCTATCAGGACCTCATCCGTCTGCGCCGGGGACGGGGCGCGCTGCGTTCCCACGAGCTGGAAACAGTCTACGTCCATGACGCCAACCGTCTGGTCGCGTTTCAGCGTACCGATGGAGTCGACCGGCTGGTGGTGGTCGCCAGCCTCAACGACGTCCCGTTCGCCACGGGGTACTGGATCCCGACCGACCGGCTCGGGACGGGGCGTTGGAAGGAGATCTTCAACAGCGACGCATCGATCTACGGTGGCGCAAATGTCGGCAACAGGAGCGGCATCATCGAGTCCTACGCCGGAGGCATCGGTGTTTCCATTCCTTCCAATGGGTTCGTAATCCTGTCCCAGTCCCAATAATGCCGTTGCCAAGACAGTGAACGATGCAGCATGCGCAGACGCTCGCAGGGAAGAAGACCGCCGTGATGGTCGAGAACGAATCGGCGCGTGGTCGGCGGCTCACCGCGCTTTGGCTCGGCCTCACTGCGCCTCGGTCTGCCCGCTCTGGCCCGGATCAAGTCCGCGAATCTACGCACTGATCGCGGTCGAACACGGCTCCCGCCGAACGTTTCTGGTCGGTGTGAGCACGCACCCGAGCGGTGCATGGACCACCCAAGCCGCTCGCAACCTGCTGATGGACCTTGGCGATCGACCACCACCCTGAAGTTCCTGCTCCGGGCACGGGACTCCCGGTGCACCAGAGGATTTCGACGCGGTCTTCGCCGCAGACGGCAGCCGGATCCTTCACCAGTCCACCTCGAGCACCGCGGGCGAACGCGATCTGTGAACGGATGATCGGAACGCTGCGCCGCGAGCTGCCCGATCGGATCCTGATCATAAATGAGGCCGCTTACGGCAGGTTCTCACCACGTACCTGCACC
>DASYMC010000488.1:0-1586 GCA_036009255.1 Pseudonocardiaceae bacterium | reverse complement strand
ATGCCGTGGCCTGCGGCGACATGTTCCAGCTTCTCCTCAACGGAGTGGAAGACCGGTTCTCCTCGCGGCGTGCGTGCCCGTAGTTCGGTGGCGATATCGCGCCATTCCGGGACGGCGTTGGGATTCTGGAGTAGGTGCTCGTCGGCGAGGTCGGTGATGCTGATGGTGGTTTTTCCCGCCAGCCGGTGATCGGCCGGTAATACGGCTACCCGTGTTTCGGTGTGGAGGTGCTGGATCTTTAGTCCCTGCTGGTCGATGGGCAGGCGTACGAAGCTGACATCCGCCCGGCCGTCGTGGATGACGTCGGTCTGGTCGTCCCAGGTCGTGCGGATGACGTCGACACTCAGCTCGGGGTGACGGCTGATCAGTGCTCGGATCGGTGCGGTGACGATGAGGCCAGGCATGAAACCCACGACGAAGGTGGCGGGGCCACTGGCGACGCGGGTCACACGACGCCGCAGCGCGGCGGCGTTGGCCAGCAGCGGGCGTGCATCGGCGAGTAGTTGCACACCGGCCGGAGTCAGCTCGGTGGAGCGTTTGTCCCGTACGAACAATGGGGCCTTGAGGTCGTCCTCCAGGACCTTGATCTGGCGGGACAACACCGGTTGCGCGATGTGCAACGCCTCGGCCGCGCGTCCGAAGTGCAGATGCTCAGCGACCGCGACGAAGTAGCGCAGCTTCCGCAGGTCAACGTCCACCACGACCTCCTACCAACCCGATACCCACAGAGTATTACAAGCGTTGGAATGGGTCTTGGACGCGAGCGTCGGCTGGCCAGCACCCTGGAATTACGTGACCCGCCACCGAACACCACTGGAGACATTATGAGGGGCTCTTCGCCTCAAGCCCGTGCCGGGCAAGGGTCGCTGCCCGAGGGAATGGACCGCGACAGCCCGTCCGGCTCCCGCGCCTGTCATTTTCACCGCACTGGCCGCTAGTCCCGGTGAGCGTCCTCGAACGCCTTCGCCACCTCCAGCGGGATGCGGCCACGGTCTGAGACCTTATGCCCATTGGCTCGTGCCCATTCGCGGATCGCGGCGGTCTGCTGCCGGCTCTGCCGCTGGCCGCTGGCTGGGCGCTTCGACGGGGTCGAGACAGCAGCGAGCTTGCCCACCTTGCGTGCCTTCGCGAGGTACCGCGCCAGGTTGTCGCGAAGCTCACCAGCGTGATCGCGGGACAGGTCAATCTCGAACTCTCGGCCGTCGATGCCAAACAGGACCGTCTCGTCAGCTTTGTCACCGGTAAGGTCGTCGATCAGTTCCACTTTGGTTTGGGTCGCCACAGTTCACTCCCATAAGGCCGTAGAGGGATTGTCCGAGGCAGAATAGACCATTACCCGGACCAGTCAACACTCGGGTAGCTTGTCGGCTTCGCCCGTGGTGTAAAGGCGAGGAACACAGTCCCGACCAGCGTGGTGGCAATGGTGGACCCGAAGGCCTCGGACAGCGACAGATCCGCATGGTCTCGAACACACCCCCATGGGGTCACAGATAGAGGATGCAAGTCCCGTCGGACAACCATAATGCTGGAACCGGTGCTCCTACACCGATCTAGCCCGAGCAGACCCGATGGCAGGGATCTGTACC
>DASYMC010000487.1:0-2985 GCA_036009255.1 Pseudonocardiaceae bacterium | reverse complement strand
GTCTCGTGAATGGTTGCCTCGGTTGGCGGAAGACTCGACGTCTGCGGCTGCGATGCGGGCGGCTCGGGTATGTAATCGATTCCCTCATCGTGAATTTGAAACAGTTGATCGACTTTCCAGTCCGGGAACATGCCTTCGAGTATGCGGCAGTGGTCGGTGTAAGGGAGTCCGATTATATCTCCGGAAAGCCACCGGTAGAACTGTGCCCTGCTCGGCCAGCCTTTCCTTAAGGTTGGATCAACAGCGGCTGCGACCCTGTCGTATTCGCGACAGAAAGCGCTGTGAGTTTGGAGGTGGCGTCGCTGGAGCAGCATCTTCAGCACGATCGGCTTTGCGGTCAATGTGCTGGCCCCTTCTTCGCGTGAGACGAGAGGAGATGAGACTAGCACGTCCGCGAGACAAGGCGAGATCACACGAGCTACAGAGGGTCGAGAAGAGACGATCATGAGGTCGAGACCAGACCCTCACCTGGCCGAAGCTAGTGGTGTCGCCCACCGAGGGGTGGCACCACGCAGACAGTCCAGACAGGAAGAGGCAGGGATCGTGGCTATTGCTAGGGGTCACCGGTTCGCCATCGACTTCGATGGCGCGTTTCCTCAGGGCTTGGTCCTGATTGGCGACGTGACACCGGACAACGAGTACCAGACACGCGAGGACAAGGCCGCTGGTCGACCGGTCCGACAAAAAACTGACCTGTTGACAGGTCAGCGGCAGTGGAAAGCCACTGTCACCGATCCAGACGAACCGAACGCTAAGCGCACGTCGTTTGAGATCACGTTCGTCGCCGATGTTCAACCGGTGCCGACGACCGGTGAAGTCCTGCCGGGTATGCGTCCCATCACGCTAGAGGGGCTGACGGCAGAACCGCGGGTCGCCGGTAACGGCGAATTCAAATACCAGTCCTATATCTATCGGGCAACCGGGTTCGCGGCAGCACCCAGCGCCAGCAGGGTTCGCCCACCGCAGACCAAACAGGCTGACACCGCGGGAGGCACTGATCAGCAGCATCGGGCCGCGTGAGTCCGGTGGTGGGTCCCCCCGAGTTCGCCCGGGTTCGGGGCACTGGTCGACAAGGTCGTCCAGCCCGCCGACCACCGGGTGGCTCCACTGACGATGCCGTGATGGCCTCCGAGCAGTGCGCTCGTGCATGGGAGGCGGCCTATCGGCACTACGGCCACATCTGGGAGTTGACCGCTCGCTCTCCCAAAGGAGATCCGGCCGCAGCGCGGGAGATGGCAGCGGCGTCCTGGGCGGTGGCAGCGGCCTGGCGACAGATCGAGACCGCCACCACCTTGCCGTGGTGGACGCTCGCGGCCATCGAATCCGCCGCCGCGGCCTTCGAAGAACAGGCACGCAAATATGAAACAGGCGGCCAAATCGACAGCCATCACGCCGGGCATGACCACTGACCCAGGACTGCCACCAGGCACCCGAGTGCAACTCAAAGACGGGGTAAGACACAAGGGCACGGTGATGCCGTATATGCGTGAGTGTTCGTTAGGTCTGCTCGGTCTTTTCCCGGTACGGCTCGATAGCTGGATATGGCAGACCTGTGACACGAGCGACGTGATCGTGCTGGAGCCGAAGGGCACCAACTGAACAGAGTTCGCGGCCAGGCGGAAGTGACCAAACGCTGTGGGAGGGAAAGGAGGTGATGATCGTGGGTTGGGGTAGAAAGTGGGGTGCGCTGCTCGCACGACGACGCGCACACAGACGGCGCGTGCGCCTAACTTGGCAGATCTGCCGTCGATGCGGAAGCTATTCGTTCGTGCCGGCAGGGGCAGATCAGCTGTGCGGTAGCTGCCGCGGCCTGCGCTGACAAACGCCACACAGAAGCCGAGAAGAAAATTTCAACGCACCGGGATGGTGCGGCAATGCCGCACGCCCTCATCAATCGCACGACCAACGTACGCGCAGAAGCGGAATTTACGGCTACCAACCTATCCGCTTCTGCGCTGTCCACCCGAGTCAGGAGTGAACAGTAGTGAGGATACGCACAACGACCGGGCGCACCGCAAGCCCCCTGCCCGATGTGAATGAGAACAGCAACGACCACACGCGCATCGCCCTGGTGGGAACCGGAGGTGGTCGGTGATGAACGCGTACCTGATCGCTGCGGTCATTGCGGGTGGCGGCGTCTTGGGCGTCGTGGTGTGGGTGCTGGCCAAACTGGGTAGGGCGCTAATCAAGCTCGCCGAAGCCCTCGCGGCGGCAGCAGTAGTGCTCTTTGCGGTCTGGCTGGGGATCAAGGCACTGGGGTGGGCACTGCACCAGACGGTCACCCACTGGCGGACCAGCCTGACCGTGCTGGCGCTGCTGGGGTGGTGGCACTGGTGGGGTTCGGCTTCCCTGGTCATCACCGCTGAGGCTGTCACCAGCGTGCTCGCTGGGTGGCGGCTAGTCGACCTGGCGTCGTTTGATGCGTGGGCAGGTCGACACCTGCGCTCGTGGTGGCTGCGCTGGACGGTCTACGCCCCCAAGCTGCCCGACTGGCTGCACGCCTGCGGGCTGAGCATCAAGCCCGACGCCTCTCCCGTGGTCGTGCTGATGACTCCTCTCGGGCGCACCCTTCGTAGCGGACGTAGGCAGGCCCCCGCCCAGCTGCCCCAGGTACTCGGGGTGCGCTCCGGTGCGTCGTGGGACGAGGTCCGCATCCGGCTGGTGCCCGGCCAGAAACCCGAAGACGTCGATCAGGCTGCGCGGGCGTTGGCTTCGGCCCGGGGCGTGGCCCGCTGCCAGGTGCGTGAACTGACCCCGAATGTGGTCTCGATCGATTTCCAGCGCCGCAATCTACTCGCCGACCCGGTCGCCTGCCTCGACCTGACCACACTGGCGAATGTTGCGGGCACGACGGTGGATTTGCGGCGGGCGTTCTCCGGGCGCACCGAGTACGGCCAAGACTGGCACGTCCCCCTCGCGGGGGGTCACACCCTGGTGGCCGGGGCCAGTGGGGCGGGCAAGAACTCGGCGATGTGGTGCCCCCTG
>DASYMC010000486.1:0-1510 GCA_036009255.1 Pseudonocardiaceae bacterium | reverse complement strand
CATTCAGCAGATGCCCTTCCCGAGCCGGAACATGAGACCTTAGACAAGCCTCATTTTCCCAGCTCAGAGGGCATTTGCGCTATCCGAACCCAGAATCACTCCCCAATAGACCCGGTGGATCCAGGCTGAGGACCGAGGTGGCAGTGCGCGTCAGGATGGGTCGGTGGACATTCCTCGCCCGCCTACCGGGGTAGGCCTCACCGCTGTCGGAGTTGCCGGGTTCCGCGCCTTGGAGAGTGCCCGGCCCGATGCCCTGTTCCACGATCCGCACATGGTGGTCCGGACCCAGTTCTTCGACCGGTGCCTGATCGATGCTCGCGGTGGCAGACGGCCTCGGTGGTCACCCCGCTGGCGATGTTGCCAGCGCTGCCGTGATCGAGGCTCTTCGCCCCCTCGATCGGCCAATCGAACCGACGGATCTCGCAGCAGTCCTGGGCCGAGGAATCAATGCGGCCAACGTGCTGCTGCGGCGGCGGGTCGAGGCCGATTCGCAGCTGGCCGGCATGGCCACCACGGTCGTTGCCCTACTGGTGGCCGGATCCACAGCTGTCCTAGCGAACGTCGGCGACTCCCGTGCCTACCTGTTGCGCAACGGCGAAACCGTTCAGATAACTGAAGACCACACGTACGGCCACCTGGTGGCCGGCGCCGCCGGGGTGCCCAACCTATCTGTACGCCTGGCGCGCTTCCTCGACGGTCGGCTCGATGGTCGATCGCCAGACCTCACCGCCTGGGATCTCCGCCCGGGCGATCGTTTCTTGCTGTGCTCGGACGGGCTGAGTTCGTCCCTCCCTCATGGACAGATCCACGTCACACTCAGCTCCCCCACCAGTCCGGATGAAGCAGCCGATCAGCTCATCGCGCTGGCGATCGAGGAGGGCGGAAGCGACAACATCACCGTGATCGTTGTCGACGTTAGGTGACCGGTTCAGGGCTTTCGTCAGTGAGCGCCGCGACGCAGGATCGACCGTGCGGAAGTCGCCATTTTGGCGGCCCAGATCGCGTAGCTCCGTACGGCGCAGGCCGATGCTGTACGCCCTCGCCCCGCTCGTCGGAGGCGGACAGTTCGCCTTGACCGCGGCTGACTATCTTCCTACCGACGGGCGACGAGCGTGGGCTCGCGCTACGGCGTGAGCGCGGCGCAGTGGAGCAGGTCTACGTGGCTCTCGACCGCATGGGCGGCACATTCACCGAACAAGGGCCGGCTGCTGGCCGCCCGGGCTGAAGACAGCAACGCCACCGTGGCGCGGGCATTCCTACAGGGCGCCTTCGCGCTCAGCCATCAGGTCATCGACCTCGTACTCAAGCACGGACAGCCTTCACCGGAGAAGGCGGCCGGGTTGATCCTGGACTTCTTCGACGCTGGGGACGCTACGCCCCAGCCATCGCGCGATGGGAACGCATCACCGGACGGGCGGCCCCAGCACCCGCGATCCTGAACGAAGCGGCCGGTCCCCGCTCCGATATTCGTAGAATGGCTCATGGGCCTCCCCGAGAGCTGGGTCACCAG
>DASYMC010000485.1:0-7461 GCA_036009255.1 Pseudonocardiaceae bacterium | reverse complement strand
GCCGGTGCCCAGTGGCGCTCGGCGGGCTGCTCGATGTGCTTGGGAATGAACCCTGACCAGCTCGCCGTCGGCGAGCGCTGCGCGTCCACCTCGAACCGCAACTTCGAGGGACGCCAGGGCAAGGGCGGCCGCACCCACCTCGTTTCGCCTCTCGTGGCCGCCGCCACCGCCATCCGGGGCACCCTCTCGGCCCCATCCGACCTCACCTAACCCGTGGCCCCGTCCCGACATGGAGACATATCGGGGTTCTGAGCCCGCTGCTGACCCCGATATGTCTCCATGTGGGGGGAGGTGTGACCCGAAGGAGCAATGATGCAAGCGTTCACCCGGCATACCGGGGTCGGGGTGCCGTTGCGTCGATCTGACGTAGACACCGATCAGATCATCCCCGCGGTGTACCTGAAGAGTGTGGCGCGCACGGGTTTCGAGGACGGGTTGTTCGCGGCCTGGCGTGCGCACGAGGATTTTGTGCTCAACCACGAGGCCTACCGCAACGGCAGCGTGCTGGTTGCCGGGCCAGATTTCGGGACCGGGTCTTCACGGGAGCACGCGGTGTGGGCACTGCTGGACTACGGATTCCGGGTGGTGATCTCACCCCGATTCGGCGAGATCTTCCGCGGTAACGCAGGCAAACAAGGTCTGCTCGCAGCGCAGTGCCAGCGGGCCGATGTCGAATTGCTCTGGGAGCTGCTGGAGAACGAACCCGGCACCGAAGTCACCGTCGATCTTTCGGAACAGATCGTGCAGGCCAAGGATCTCATCGTCAGTTTCGCGATCGACGGCTACACCCGCTGGCGCCTGCTGGAGGGTCTGGACGACATCGCGCTGAGCTTGCGGCACGCCCAGGAGATCGACGCATTCGAGGCCCGGCGCTTGTCCTGGCTGCCGACCACGACAGTGCCCGCAGGAAGCCCGTCGGGAGACTAGCGGAGAGCTGATCGTTGGATTCTTGGTGTGACACATGGTGTTTGCGTGCTGTTCACCATACGGTGACCCACAGAGACCACGGTGCCGCACCGAGGTCGCACGCGTGGGAGGAGCGTAAGTGAACAAGGCTGAGCTGATCGACGCCCTCGCGGAGCGCATCGGGGACAGGAAGGTCGCCGCGGCAGCGGTAGCAGGTGTCATTGATGTGGTGGTCCGGACAGTGAACGCTGGCGACAGGGTCACTATTACCGGTTTCGGCGTCTTTGAGAAGCGGGCGCGGGCGGCGCGAACCGCGCGCAATCCCCGGACCGGGCAGGCTGTGACGGTGCAGCAGACCGACGTGCCGGTCTTTCGCCCAGGCGCGCTATTTCGCGAGGTGGTGAGCGGAACCCGGACGCTGCCAGCAGCCGGCGCGCGCAGTACGACCGTCACAGCGCGCCCGGCCGCCGCCTCCCCATCGCAACCGGCCACCAGCCCGATCAACCCACCGGCCAGTGCCGAGGGCCGCCTGTCCACGAGGGTGACCGGGACCACCCGTCTTACCGCGGTGCAGGTGGCCCCCGCCAAGGCGCCAAAGGCTGCCAAGAGGGCGAACGTGACTGACGCAGCGCTGGCAGCCCGACCAGCGAAGTCGGTGAAGTCAGCGAAGGCCGCCAAGGCAGCGAAGCCGGCAACCAAGGCAATGAAGGGGAAGAAAGGGACGTCCGAGACCTTGGCCAAGGCGTCCTCGAAGATTGCCACCAAGATTGCCGCAAAGAAGGCAGTGAAAAAGTCTGCGGGGAAGAAGTCTGCGGCCAAGTAGTGGGCGGCGTGCTTTGCCGGTACCTCTGTACCTCACGCACTGCAGAGTGCGTTGTCGTCGTAGTAGTCGGCGTCGAGGAGGGTGGGGTGTGCGGGCGAGCCACTGGCGAAGAACAGCGCCCAATAGCTGCCTTTCTTACTGGGAACGTCAGGTAAGGCCAAACCGGCGGAGTCGGTGAGCTTGCGGACCAGCTGAGGAATTACCCCGCCTTGGCTGCACACCACCGCCGGTCCTCCCGGCTCGTGGGCGATCTCCAGGAGCCGGGTGAGGGCAGCCGCCGGATCGGTGCCATATCCGTCCTCAGACAACCGCGGTTCCGTGATGACGGGCACGCCAAGGTCCTCGGCGAGACCCTCGACGCTCTGACGGCAGCGCAACAGTGGGGCGGAGTACACCCGGCGGACGCCGAACAGGGGCAGCACCGCGCGCAAAGCTTCGGCCTGCCGGTGCCCCAAGGTGGTCAACGGGCGTAGGTCATCATCACCACTCCACCCCTCGCGTTCCCCCGCCTCCGCGTGCCGGAGCAGCAGCACAGCGGTTGTGACAGCCGTCCAGCGCTCCAGCCCAGCCAGCAGCGTCCGATCGTGCTGGTGGCTGAGCAGCTCGAGCGCCTTCGGCACGGGCAGCCAACGCAGCTCGTCCACTTCGTCGCCAGGACGGAAGCTGCCGCCGGTGGGGCGAGCGACCCAGTAGTGCGCCACCTTCTCACCCGCGGACACCGGGTAACGGGTGCAGCCCAGCTGCGGGCCGAGGGTGACGGTGTGGCCGGTTTCCTCGGCAACCTCGCGGACCGCCGTGGCCGGCAGTGTCTCCCCGGCATGCGGTTTTCCTTTGGGAAGTGACCAATCGTCATAGCGTGGCCGGTGAATCAGCGCCACTTCCACGTCGCCAGCGGGTGAGGGCTGCCACACGACGGCGCCGGCGGCGATCAGGGCAGGCAAGGTCATTCACTCCTGCGGTGGCGATGGATCTCCTGTACTTGATGGTCACGGACGGTGGTGCCGTCTGACGGGGACGGGCTCCACGAACCGTCCGCTGCCAACACCCAGCACCGGGTCGCCGGGTCCAGTGCCGAGGCGAGCACCGCATCCAGCTCGGCGGTCACGTCCGGCTCGGCCACCCGTACCAGCGCCTCCACCCGGCGGTCCAGGTTGCGGTGCATCACGTCCGCGCTACCGATCCAGTGCTCGCCTGCACCCACGAAATGAAAGATCCGCGAGTGCTCGAGGAATCGGCCGAGGATGGAGCGCACCCGGATGTTCTCCGATAGACCCGGACGTCCCGGGATGAGCGCGCAGATGCCACGAACCACGATGTCGACAGGTACACCCGCCAGTGACGCGCGGTACATCGCGTCGATCACCTGCTCATCGACCAGAGAGTTCACCTTGATCCGGATCCCGGACGGGCGGCCTGCCTCGGCGTGGCCGATCTCACCCTCGATGCGTTCGACGATGCCACGCCGGACTCCGTAGGGCGCCACCAGCAAGCTGCGGTAGGACATCTGCCGCGCGTAGCCGGTCAGGGAGTTGAACAGGTCGGTGAGGTCGGCACCGACTGCGGGTTTGGCGGTGAACAACCCGATGTCTTCGTATAGCCGGGCAGTCTTCGGATTGTAGTTGCCGGTACCGATATGGCAGTACCTGCGGATTGATGAGCCCTCCTGCCGCACCACCAGCGCGGTCTTGCAATGAGTCTTGAGCCCCATCAGCCCATAAACCACGTGCACCCCAGCGCGTTCCAACGCCCGGGCCCATCTGATGTTGGCTTGCTCGTCGAAGCGTGCCTTGACCTCCACTAGCGCGACGACCTGCTTGCCCGCCTCGGCGGCGTCGATCAGCGCGTCAACGATGGGGGAGTCACCGGAGGTTCGATAGAGCGTCTGCTTGATGGCCAGGACCTGCGGGTCCACCGCGGCCTGCTCGATGAACCGCTGCACGCTGGTCGAAAATGAGTCGTAGGGATGGTGCACCAGGACGTCGCCCTCGCGCAGCGTGGCGAAGACGTCCCGGGGGCTCTCGCCTTCACCGAAGGCAGGGTGCGTCGCGGGGACGAACGGCTCGTCCTTCAGCTCGGGGACAGGCAGTGCATAGAGCTGCCACAAGCAGGACAGGTCGAGCAGACCGGGTACCTCGACCACGTCGTGCGGATCGACCTCCAGCTCGCGCAGCAGCAGCTCCAGCACGTGCTCGGTCATCGTGTCGGCGACCTCGAGGCGCACCGGTGGACCGAAGCGGCGCCGCGCAAGCTCACGTTCCATAGCCTTCAGCAGGTCCTCGTCGCGGTCTTCCTCGACCTCGACATCGGCATTGCGGGTGACCCGGAAGATATGCCAGTCGACTACCTCCATGCCGGCGAACATCTCGCCGAGGTGAGCCCCGATCAGCTCCTCCAGTGGCAGGAAGGTGGCCGGCGGGGCCCCGCGACCGGCTTGGTCGTCCTCCACCCGCACCAGGCGTGGCACGTTGTTGGGTACCTTGACCCGGGCGAATCGTTCGAGGCGGTTGTCCGGATCACGCACCGTCACCGCGAGGTTCAGCGAGAGGCCGGAGATGTAGGGGAACGGATGCGCGGGATCCACCGCCAACGGGGTGAGCACCGGAAAGATCTTGTCGGAGAAGTAGCCCGAGAGCCGCAACCGCTGCTGATCGTCGAGGTCGGACCAGGTCACGAAGGTGATGTCGTGCTTGGCAAGCTCCGGGCGGACCGAGTCGAGGCAGATCCGAGCTTGGCGCTCGGTGAGCTCCCGGCTACGCATCGCGATCTTGGCCAGCTGTTCCTGCGGGGTCAGGCCGTCCGCGCTGCGCACGGCCAGCCCTGCCTCCTGGCGGCGTTTGAGCCCGGCAACCCGCACCATGTAGAACTCGTCCTGGTTGGACGCGAAGATCGCCAGGAACTTGGCCCGCTCAAGTAACGGCTGGCTGGCATCCTCAGCGAGCGCCAGCACCCGAGCGTTGAAATCCAGCCAGGACAGCTCCCGGTTGAAGTAGCGGTCTTCGGGCAGGTCGGTGGCCGCCGGCATGGGGGTTGCTGCGGGCGGAGCGGGCGGCACCGTCACGGCGACACCGTCCGCCACCGGTGCGCCACCGACGGTCAGCGGACTGAGGTGCTGGCTCACCTCGCCATTGTCCCGTACTAGGCGATGTCGCAGGGGTAAACAACGGGTTCTCCGGGGAGTGAAATTCCCGCTTCCTGGATGTGCAGGACCGCTCGGGTGAATCGGCCGAGACCCAGTTCGCGGGCGAGCCGCAGATCTGCCGCGGTGTCGACATCGCACCGCAGACCCGGCCAGCGACCGGAGAGATCCCGGGCACCGCTGGCCCGATGCGCGGTCGCCGAGCCAGGTCCGAAACGGGGATTCAAGCTGTGCTGTGGCGGTGTTACGAGCAAGGTCGTCCCGGTACCCATCCTATCGGCGCAGAATGCGCGGTCCCCGGTGGCGAGGCCCTGACGGATCGCGCAGTCCAGCTCCTGCGGGCGCAGTGCCGGCAGGTCAGCGAGCAGAGCCGCGACCGCCGTGGCCGGGTCCGCCGCTCGGAGCACCGCCTCGCCGTACTGCAAAGCTGAGTTGAGGCCAGCGGCCGGCTCATCAAGGATCGATTCCACGCCGTCCACCGCGAGAGCGCCACACACCACCTCGTCGGAGCAGATGGCGACCACTCGGCGCACCACCGCCGCGCCGGCCACGGCAGCGAAAGTGTCTCGAGCCAGCGCAAGGACCAAGCCAGCGTGTGCATCAAGGACCCCGGAGCTGCCCTGGGCAACTCCGCGCAACCGAGTCTTTGCCCGGGTAAGCGGTTTCATCGGGACGAGCAGATCTACCAGCACACCAGAATCTTCCCGCGCCAGCGGCCACTAGACCTGCAATCCGGCAGCACGGAAGACTTCGTCTAACGGTGCTCGCTTCAGGGCTCAAGCCAGGCAAGCACGAACTTAGCGCGGGAGGATGGCGTGGCGCGGGAGAAGGCCGGGCTTTCCATCGGGTTGTGCATTGTGGTGGTCTACCCGCTCACCTGCCTGCTGGGGCGGCGGCGTTTCGAGGGCCTTGAGCACATCCCGGAAATGGGGCCGGTGCTCGTGGCGTGCAACCACATCTCTTACCTTGACCCGCTTTACACCGGAGTGTTCATGCACCGCAGAGGTCGGATTCCGCGTTTTCTGGCCAAGCAGGACCTGTTCCGAGTACCCGTGCTCGGCTGGGTGATGACCAGTGCAAGACAGATCCCGGTGCGCCGCGGGAGCGCCGAGGCCGGCGACAGCCTGCGGTCCGCGGAGCGGGCCCTGGCTGCGGGCAAGGCGGTGTTGATCTATCCCGAGGGAACCGTCACCCGGGACCCGGATTACTGGCCGATGGTGGCGCACACAGGGGTCGCGCGGCTGGCGTTGGACGCAGACGTGCCGGTGGTGCCGGTGGTGCACTGGGGCACGCACCGGATCTATGACCACTACGGCAAGCGTTTCCGCCCATTGCCGCGGACCGAGGTGATCGTGCGGGCGGGAGCGCCGGTGGATCTTTCCGATTTCCGGCGGCGACCAGTGGATGGACCGTTGCTGCGGGAGGCCACCGACCGGGTGATGGCCGGCGTCCGAGGGTTGCTTGCGGAAGTGCGGGATGAGCCCGCTCCAGCCGAATTCTTCGATCCGCTAAATCCCGGAACATCCCGGGAGTACCCGTGACGACGGCGACCCTCCAGACACTCGCGGTCCAGCGAATCGCGGTGATGGGCGCGGGCTCATGGGGCACCACATTCGCCAAGGTCCTCGCCGACGCCGGCCGGGACGTAGTGCTCTGGGCCCGCCGTGCCGAGGTGGCCGACGCGGTCCAGCACGGGCACGGCAATCCCGATTACTTACCGGGCGTGACGCTACCCGCTTCCTTACATGCCACAGCGCGGGCGGCCGAGGCGCTGGACGGCGTGGACGCGGTGGTCTTGGCCGTGCCCAGCCACACGCTACGGGACAATCTGGGTGATTGGCGCACGTCGATCCCGTCGAAGGCGACCTTGATAAGCCTCGCCAAGGGTGTCGAGCTGGACAGTCTCAAGCGGATGAGCGAGGTCGTCATAGACGTCACTGCTGTCACGCCGAATCAGGTGGTGGTGGTGTCCGGTCCCAACCTGGCTCTGGAGATCGCGGCCGAACAGCCCACCGCCAGCGTGATCGCGTGCACCCATCATGACCGTGCCGTTGCGATACAGCTCGCCTGCGGAACCCACTACTTCCGGCCATACACCAATACCGACGTCATCGGCTGCGAGCTTGGGGGCGCATGCAAGAACGTCATCGCCCTGGCGTGCGGGGTCGCTGCCGGATTGGGATACGGGAACAACACCCTCGCGACACTGATCACCCGAGGATTGGCGGAGATGGGTCGGTTGGGTGCGGCATTGGGAGCCGACCCGAAGACCTTCGCCGGCTTGGCGGGCCTCGGCGACCTGGTAGCCACCTGTGCCTCCCCGCTATCCCGCAACCGCTCCTTCGGCTACCGGCTCGGGCTGGGGGACACCCTCGCGCAGGCGCAGCAGGCCAGCCACGGCCAGGTGGCCGAAGGGGTGAGGTCGTGCGTATCAATCCAGGGATTGGCGGCGCGCTGTGGCGTGGAGGTGCCCATCACCGATGGGGTGCGCCGGGTCTGCTACGACGGCCAGTCTCCCCGGGACATGGCCACTGAACTCTTCGGTCGGGCACACAAGCCAGAATGATAATCATCCTGTGACGATTCTTGCCTGTGG
>DASYMC010000484.1:0-3187 GCA_036009255.1 Pseudonocardiaceae bacterium | reverse complement strand
CTGCTTACCTCCGCCCGGATCGCCCCGGCCCCGGGCCGTCGCCGGCAACGGATCCATGACCTGCGGCACACCTTCACGGTGGCCACCTTGCTGGACTGGTACCGCGCCGGCGTCGACGTCCAGGCCCAGCTCCCTCTCCCCCAGAACTTACTCAGCTACTTCACGATCACCTGGCCATGCACGGAACCGATGCCGAGGGCCGACTATTTCGAGGGGTCCGCAGCAGGCGCGAGCTGGAGGAGAGCACCTATCACCGTGTGTGGCGTAAGGCCCGCCAGGCAGCGCTGACCGCCGAGGAATACGCCTCGCCGCTCGCGCGGCGGCCTTACGACCTCCGCCACGCGGCGGTGTCGACATGGCTCAACGCAGGCGTGCCGGCCACGCAGGTCGCGGAGTGGGCAGGCCACAGTGTCGCGGTCCTGCTGCAGATCTACGCGAAGTGCCTCTCGGGGCAGGAGGAACTGGCTCGGAAGCGAATCGAAGCCAGGTTGCGTGAGGCGTAGCAGGTGCGCACTTCGGCACGTATTCGGCACAGACGGCCGGTGAGTACCGGCCGTAGCTGGACCCTGCGGCCCGCTGACCTCGTTCACGCACGTCAGCGGACGATGCGGGTGGTAAGGGCAGGTGCCCCCGGTGGGATTCGAACCCACACTGTGGCCCTTTTAAGGGGCCTGCCTCTGCCGGTTGGGCTACGGGGGCGCTCGCCTAGGGTATCCGCGCCACCCTGGCGCAGATCAAGAAGCGGTGGTGGCGCGCACGAAGTCAGCTTTCGGGTCATTGATCTGGCCGAGCGCCACCACCTCTCGCCGGAACAGCAGGGCGGAGGTCCAGTCGGCCACGATGCGGATCTTACGGTTGAACGTCGGCATCCGGCTCAGATGGTAGGTGCGGTGCATGAACCAGGCCACGATGCCCGTCAGCCTGATCCCGTAGATCTCGGCCACCCCTTTGTACAGGCCGAGGCTGGCCACCGACCCCGCATAACGGTGCTGGTAGTGGCGTAGCGCGTGGCCACGGAGGTAGGCGATCACGTTGTCGGCGAGCACCGCGGCCTGGCGGACGGCATGCTGCGCCGACGGGCTGCAGACGGCGTTGGGATCGTCGGAGGTCAGGTCGGGCACCGCGGCGCAATCGCCGGCGGAGAAGGCGTCCGAGCAGCCCACCACCTGCAGGGTCGCCAGGCAACGCAGCCGCTGGCGGTCATCCAGGGGCAGATCGGTCTGCCGCAACACCGGGTTGGCTTTCACACCAGCGGTCCACACGATGGTGTCGGCGTCGAACTCGGTGCCGTCGTCGAGCAGGACGTGCCCGTTCTCCATTGTGGTGACCCGGGTGTTGAGGAAGACCTCGATACCTCGTTGAGTCAGGCGCTTGACGGTGTAGCGGCCCAGTCCCTCGCTCACCTCGGGCATGATCCGGCCGGTGGCTTCGACGAGCACCCACCGCATGTCTGAGGGCTCGATGGTCTCGAAGTAGCGGCAGGCGTAGCGGGCCATGTCCTCCAGCTCGCCGAGCAGCTCAATCCCCGCGTATCCCCCACCGATCACCACGAAACCCAGCAGCTTGCGGCGCAGCTGCGGATCGATCGTGGCGTCGGCGGCTTCCAGCCGGGACAGCACGTGGTTGCGCAAGTAAATCGCCTCACCGATGGTCTTGAACGAGATGCCGTGCTCGGCGAGACCGGGGATGGGCAGGGTCCGTGCGATGGAACCCGGCGCCATCACCAACACGTCATATCCGAGCTGCTCAACATTCCCAGCGCAGTTCTCGATGGTGGCGACCCGGTGGGCGTGCTCCACTTTGGTGACCCGGCCACACAAGACGCGGCATTGCCGCAGCACCGGGCGCAGCGGCACCACCACGTGGCGCGGTTCGATCGAGCCGGCCGCGGCCTCGGGGAGAAAGGGCTGGTAGGTCATCTGCGGCTGTGGGTCCACCACGGTGATCGACGCATCGCCTGGGCTCAGCTTGGACTGCAGGCCGAGCGCGGTGTACATCCCTACATAGCCCCCGCCGACGATGAGAATGTGGGGCGGTTCCCCAGGTGTCTTACCCATATCTCCAGTATTCCCACTACTTGCCGGACGTAGGGCTGTTCCTGGTCGCGAAGTCAACCGGTGGGCTGATCTCAGCCAGTTCGGCGGCGCGCCGCAACACTTCGACCAGCATCGCTGGGGTGAGCCGTCCGGTGAAGGTGTTCTGCTGGCTGACGTGGTAGCAACCGAGCAGGTGCAGCCCGTCCAGTGCAACCTCCGTCGCGTGCCCGAAGCGGGGCCGCGGGGTCGGCACCGACCAACCCGCGGCGCTCAGCGCAGGCAACAGCGCCTGCCAGCCGAAAGCGCCGAGCACCACCACCGCACGCAGTGTCGGGCGGAGCAGCGTCAGCTCGCGGACCAGCCAGTGCCGGCAAGCGTCGCGCTCGGCGGGGGTGGGCTTGTTGGCCGGCGGTGCGCAATGCACCGGTGCGGTGATCCGGGTGCGGTGCAGCCTCAGCCCGTCACCGCGGTGGGTGGCGATCGGCTGGTTGGCAAGGCCGACCGCGTGCAAGCCGGCGTAAAGCACATCGCCGGAGCGGTCCCCGGTGAAGATCCGCCCAGTGCGGTTGCCACCATGCGCGGCGGGTGCGAGCCCGACGATGGCCAGCGCCGCGTCGGGCGGACCGAATCCCGGCACCGGACGCCCCCAGTAGGGCTGATCACGGAAAGCGGCCCGCTTCTCTCGGGCCACCTGCTCCCGCCACGCGACCAGTCGCGGGCAGGCCCTGCACCGGGCTACCTCCTCATCCAGCGCCCCCAACCCCCCGCGTGTCGCGCTCTCATGCACGGTGTGTCGCCCTCTCATGCACGCTGGGCATCAGCCGAGACCCAGTGCGATGCCGTCGAGGATGTCGTGCTCGCTGACCACGAGCTCGGCAATGCCGGCGCGGGCATGTAATTCTTCGGCGAGCACCCGGACGATGAGCGCTCCACCGGCGATGACGTCCACCCGGCCGGGGTGGATGACGGGGTTGGCAGCGCGCCGCTGATGGGTTGACGTCAGCAAGTCCTCGGCGCAGCTGCGCACCTGTTCCAGCGATAAGCGCGACAGGTGGATGCGCCCAGGATCGTAGGCGTCTAATTTCTGAGCCACGGCGGACAGCGTGGTGATCGTGCCCGCGACTCCGACCCACGTGCGAGCCTTGTCAACG
>DASYMC010000483.1:0-17304 GCA_036009255.1 Pseudonocardiaceae bacterium | reverse complement strand
GACGCCGTGTTCGCAAGCGAGGGCATCCGCATCCTGCGCACACCGGCGCCAGCGCCCCGAGCGAACGCGATCGCTGAACGATGGATCGGAACGGTTCGCCGCGAAATGCTCGACCGGATGCTGATTCTCCACCGCCGCCATTGAGCGCGTGCTGGCCGAGTGCACTTCAACCAGCACCGCCCCACCGCACGCTGAACCAAGCAGCACCACTCAGACCACTCTCCGTGTCACCACCCAACTCCCACATTCGACGTCGCGATCAACTCGGCGGACTAATACTCGAATATGCCCAGGTCGCATGACGTGGACCATCTATTCGGCACCCACAGGGCCGGAGGGCATGCGGCAAGCGACCGCCATGTTCCGCCAGGCGTGCCCCGACTGGCACAGCGACTTAGACGAACTGATCGCCGAGGCGGACGTCGTCGTCGAACGGTTCACCGCCAGCGGCACGCACAACGGGGAGCTGATGGGCGCACCATCAACGGGCAAGACGGTCACCCTGCGCGAGGTCGACATTTTCCGGATCGACGGCGACAAGATCGTTGAACGGTGGGGCCGTCTCGACGAGCTCGGTCTGTTGCGTCAACTCGACCTGATCTAGCGCTTGATCACAACATCCAGGTGACGCCGCCGGCGGTGGCGAGTGCCGCTCCGATGGCCAGCACCACAGCCAGCAGCCGTGAGCTGCGCCAGGTCGAGACCACTCCACCGACGAGGAAACCGGCCAGCGCCAGGAGCAGTAGACCGACCCAGCTCACAGCACGCCTTTGGTGGAGGGCACCCCGCCGGACCGCGGATCGGGCTCGACCGCAGCGCGCAGCGCACGGGCCAGCGCTTTGTACTGCGCCTCGGTGACGTGGTGCGGGTCCCGGCCATGCAGCACCCGGATGTGCACGGCCAGCTGCGCGTGGAAGGCGACCGTCTCGAAGACGTGCCGGTTGAGCACGGTCGGGTAATTACCCCCCACCACGAAACCGGCCAGCGCCTCAGGCTCCCCGATGTGCACGCAGTACGGACGACCGGACACATCCACCGCCACGTGCGCCAGAGCCTCGTCCATCGGCACCCACGCATCCCCGAAACGCCGGATACCCGCCTTGTCCCCCAGCGCCTTGTGCAACGCCTGACCGAGCACGATGGCGACATCCTCGACGGTGTGGTGCGCGTCGACGTCCACGTCACCGGTTGCACGGACGACCAGGTCGAACGCGGCATGCTTCCCCAGCGAGGTGAGCATGTGGTCGAAGAACGCGATGCCGGTGTTGACCTCGGTGGTTCCGGTGCCGTCGAGATCGAGTTCGACGAGCACCGAGGACTCCTTGGTCACTCGCTCGATCCGTGCTCTGCGGCTCACTGTTCCTCCCGTGCGAGAACTGCCGCGCTGGCGGCCAGGAACGCATCGTTTTCGGCAGGCGTGCCGACTGTGGCCCGAAGGTGACCGGCGATTCCCACGTCACGGATGAGCACACCGTGCTCCAGGTAACGCTGCCAGGCAACCGGCGCATCAGCGAACAGTCCGAACAAGACGAAGTTTGCGTCGGAGGGCACCACCCGGGCACCGAGATCGCGCAGCGCTGCGATCACGCGGTCCCGCTCGGCCACCAGCACCGCCACGGACTCCAGTGTGGACGATCCATGCCGCAGCGCGGCGCGAGCCGCCACCTGGGTGAGCGCGGAGAGGTGGTACGGCAGCCGCACCAGGAGCAGGGCATCGATCACCGCCGGCGCGGCAGCGAGGTAACCCAGCCGTCCACCTGCGAAGGCGAACGCCTTGCTCATTGTCCGGCAGATCACCAGCCGGTCAGCGAACTGCTCGACCAGCCCCACCGCGCTTGGTCGGGTACTGAATTCGCCGTACGCCTCGTCGACCACCACGATGCCCCGCGCGGCAGCGATCACCGCGGCGAGGTCGGCGGGGGGTATCGACTGCCCGGTGGGATTGTTCGGGCTGGTGATGAACAGCACGTCGGGCCGGTGCTCCTCGATGGCCGCCACGGCGCCAGCAGGGTCCAGGGAGAAATCCGCCCGCCTGGGCGCCGGAATCCATTGGGTACGTGTGCCTGAGGAGATGATCGGGTGCATCGAGTAGGACGGGGTGAAGCCCAGCGCGCTGCGCCCAGGGCCGCCGAATGCCTGTAGCAGCTGCTGGATGATCTCATTGGAGCCGTTGGCCGCCCACAGGTTCGCCGCGGTCAGCGGCACCCCGGTACGTCCGGCGAGGTAGCCGGCCAGGTCGGTGCGCAGCGCGACGACGTCGCGGTCCGGATAGCGGTGCAGGTTTTTAGCCGCCTGCGCCACCGCGGCCGCCACGTCGGCGACCAGGCCGGGCGGCGGCGGGTAAGGATTCTCGTTGGTGTTCAGCCGCACCGCGACATCAAGCTGCGGTGCACCGTAAGGACTGCACCCCTGCAGCTCCTCCCGCAACGGCAACTGAGCAAGCGTCACCCCGCTCCCCACCGCACCGCCCCCGTCCCGACATGGAGCCATATCGGGGTTTTGGAGGGCCGTATCACCCCGATATGGCTCCATGTCGGGACGGGTCACCGGGACTCGGGGAAGCGGGCGGTGATCGCTTGACCGTGCGCGGGGAGGTCTTCGGCGTCGGCCAGGGCGACGACGTGGTCGGCGACCTTCACCAGCGCATCCTCGTCGTACTCGATGAGCTGCACACCGCGCAGGAAGGTCTGCACGGACAGTCCCGCAGAGTGCCGCGCGCACCCTCCGGTCGGTAGTACATGGTTGGAGCCGGCGCAGTAGTCGCCCAGCGACACCGGTGCATACGGACCGACGAAGATCGCCCCGGCGTTGCGCACCCGGCGGGCCACCGCGGCCGCATCGACGGTGTGGATCTCCAGGTGCTCAGCCGCGTAAGCGTCCACCACCGACAAACCAGCGTCCACATCGGACACGAGGATGCAACCGGACTGCGGGCCGGTCAGTGCGGTGCGGATCCGCTCGGTGTGCTTGGTGGCAGCGACACGCTGATCTAATTGCTCATCGACGGCATCGGCGAGTGCCACCGAGTCGGTAATCAACACGCTGGCAGCCAGCGTGTCGTGCTCAGCCTGGGAGATCAGGTCAGCGGCGACGTGAACCGGGTCGGCACCGCTGTCGGCCAGGATGGCGATCTCGGTGGGGCCGGCCTCGGCGTCAATGCCGATCATGCCGCGCAGTGCGCGTTTGGCCGCTGTGACGTAGATATTGCCGGGGCCGGTGACCATGTCCACCGGGTCAAGCGGGGCGCCATCGGTGTCCGTCCCGCCGTAGGCAAGCAGTGCGACGGCCTGCGCCCCGCCGACTGCCCATACCTCGTCGACGCCGAGCAACGCCGCCGCCGCGAGCACCGTCGGATGTGGCCGACCGCCATGAGCGGCCTGCGGCGGCGAGCAGACCACCAGCGACGTCACGCCCGCCACCTGCGCGGGCACTACGTTCATCACCACAGTGGACGGGTAGACGGCCAGCCCACCGGGTGCGTAGAGCCCGACCCGCGCCACCGGCGTCCACCGCTGTGTGACGGTGCCGCCGGGCACCACCTGGGTGACCGTCTCGGTGCGTCGCTGGTCGGCATGGGCCCGGCGGATCCGGGCGATGGCCTCGTCCAACGCGGCACGCACTACCGGGTCCAGCTGCTCCAGCTCGGTGCGCAACGCGCTGGGCGGCACGCGGACCGAAGCCGGACGCACACCATCGAAACGCTCGGTGTACTCGAGTACAGCCTCGACTCCCCGGTCACGCACCGCGTCGATCACCGGTGCCACCTGGTGAGCCACCGCGTCGACGTCCACCTCAGCCCGCGGCAGCACCCCTCGCAGCACCGCGACGCCGGGCAACCCACCCCGCAGATCCGTACGCCTGAACATGCCGTCCACCCTAATTGCGCCCGCGCTGCGCATCGAGCGGGCTCAGCGTGGCTATCCGCGTCGAATAATCCCGCTGAGCCCGCTGGATGCGCAGGCGGTAGCGGTGGTTACGCTCCGCTCGATGTCTAGGTGGCGAGTGGTCGTGATCGTGGTGATGGGGATGCTCGCGTTGGGCGTGCCGCTCTCCGCGACGGCGGCGCCACCCGATCCCCCGCCTGCGCCGACTACGACGACCTACCGGGTGGCGGGAGCGGACAGCCCGGCTACCCGCAACGCCGTGCTGCGGCAGGGAGCCGAGGTGCTCAGCGGCGGCAACGATCACCTCGAGGTCCTGGCCACCCCGGCGCAGGCCGACCGGTTACGCGCCGGCGGGCTACGGCTGATCCCGCTGGCGGCCGCAGCACCAGTGCCGGTGGGGCCTGGCCAGTTCCCGGTGGGGTATCAGGGTTACCACACCTACCGGGAACTGACCGCTGAGCTCAACGCGCTGGCCGCCGCGCATCCCAACCAGGTCGCGGTATCCAGCTACGGCACCTCAGTGCAGGGCCGCCCGTTGCCGCTGGTGAAGATCGGCGACGATGTGCGCACCGACAAGCGCGAGCCCGAGGTGCTGTTCAGCTGCGCTCAGCACGCCCGTGAGCACCTCACCGTGGAGATGTGCCTGCACATTGTGCGGCGGCTGGCACAGGGCTATGGCAGCGATCCGGCCATCACCCGGCTGGTGCGCTCCCGGGAGATCTGGGTGGCACCGATGGTCAACCCGGACGGCGCCGAATACGACATCTCCACTGGCCTGTTCGGGCTGTGGCGCAAGAACCGCCAACCGACCCCGGGATCCACCGAGATCGGCACTGACACCAACCGCAACTGGGGCGACGAGTGGGCCTGCTGCGGGGGGTCGAGCGCCAGCCCCGGTAGCGACAGCTACCACGGCGCAGCCCCGTTCTCCGCGCCCGAGACCGCGCAGCTGCGGGATTGGGTGAACAGCCGGGTAATCGGTGGCGTCCAGCAAATAACGGCCCACATCGATTTCCACAGCTTCTCCGAGTTGGTGCTCTGGCCCTACGGTTTCACGGCCAACGACACTGGCCCCGGGCTGGCCAAATCCGACGCGGCGAGCTTCAGCAAGCTGGGTATGGCGATGGCCGCCACCAATGGCTACACCCCGGAGCAGTCCAGCCATCTCTACATCACCGACGGGTCGATTGGCGACTGGATGTGGGCGCAGCACCACATCTGGTCCTTCACCATGGAGATGTACCCGACCAGCCTGACCCAAGGCGGCTTCTACCCACCGGCGAGCGTGATCGATCGCGAAACTGCCCGCAATGACAAGGCTGTCGACCTGCTGCTGGACTATGCGGACTGCGTCCCCCGCATCACCGGGGCGCACTGCGCGGCGCGGTAGCACGTCCTACCAGGAGAAGACGGTCAGCCGCTGATTCACGGTCGCCGCCGGCTGTCATCGACCCAGTCGTCGATCCGCTCCCACCAGTCGTACAGCCACTCGATCTGAGCAGCTTCGCCGCGCGGCACCTCGGCGGCCGGCACCCGCCACCAGCGCATCCGCACCGTCTGATCGAGCGGCAGCTCCCGCCAGATGTCGACCACCGTGTACAGGCGGTCCAGCCCTGCATGCGCGACCCACACGACGTCGGCATCGGTAGCCGCGGCCAGCGCCGCGGTGACCCCACCCGGTCGCGGCGGCAGCACATGCCGCAAACCCTCGGAACGGCGCGCCATGTCCTCTAGCCCGCGTGCCCGCAGCCGGGCGATACTTGCGAGCCGACGGCGCTCGGTGAAGTTGCCGCCTTCGGGGAATATCACGAAGGCGTCGTTGGAGTCGAGGGCCGTGGCGAGTTCGCCGATTCGCTGTTCCAGCTGCTTGCCACCCCCGCCGGGCACGAATCGGTTGGGCAGCCGGTTGAGCACCACGTCGAGCGCCGGGTCCCACTGCAGCGCCTCGGCCAGCACGATCCGCGGTTCCCGCGCGTACCAGTTGATCAGCGCGTGGATCAGCAGGAACGAGTCGCCGGGACCGGCGTGCCGGCAGAACACCAGCAACGGTCGATCAAGGTAGTCGTCGGGGTCGGGGCCCTCGACGTCCACCTGCAGCTGCAGCACCCGGGTCGCTTCGCGGTAGAGCGCCCGCAGATACCAGCCCACGAGCTGGTAATGCAGGTACTGGAACGGCGGGGTGCGGATGGCTAGCCCGAACCCGGCGGAGAGCCACAACCCGAACAGCGCGAGCAGCCCCACACTCTCCAGCACCATCGCGACGACAACGACCCGCAGCACCCGCAGGGCGCGCAACCGGCCTGGCAGCAACGGGGAGAGCGCGGCGGCCACGAGCATCCACATCGGCAACGTGGTCAGCGCGAACAGGGTGAACAGCACCATCGCGGGGGCGAGCACCACCCGGCGAACCCACCGCGACGGGAGCTTCACCGCCGGCCGCCGGTATCGAGACGGTTCCGCAGGTACTCCGCCGAGGCGCGGTGGGCGGCGGCGATCCGGTTCCCGACGGCGGCGAGATCACGGTAACGCAGCGCCGCCCGGCTGTCCCAGCGCGGCGCGCTGCCCTCGCCGGCCGGTAGCACGTGCACCTCGACGTGGTCAGGTACGGACGCCAGATCGCGGGCGTAGCGGTGCCGGCGAGCGATCTCAAAGGCCACCAGGGCCACCTCCCACGGCCGCTGCGGCGGACGCAGCGGCTGGTCGATGCGTCCGACCTGCAGCACGAAGACCCGGTCGGCGCCCAGCTCGACTGCATGGCCCAGCGGAATGCTGTTGACCAGGCCGCCATCCAGATAGTGCCGGCCGTTGACGACCGCAGGCGGCAGTATCCCTGGCACCGCGGCTGAAGCCAGCACAGCGTCGACGACGGGCCCCCGATCGAACCAGTGCTCCGCGGCATCCTCGATGCTCGCCGCGCAGCACGTGAAGCGCACCGGCAAGTTCTCAATGTGCCGATCACCCAGGACGGCAGTCACCGCCCGGCGCAACGGAGCCGATGAGTGTGCGGCCACCCCGCTGCGGGCGATCTCGCGTAGCCGCCGGACCGTCCCCGCGGCGAACAAGGCCTGGACGTCGGGCGAGCGCCAGAGCGCGTCAAGCCGGTCGGCGACCTCGTCGAGCGGCAGCGCGGCGATCACCGCCCCGTTGAGCGCCCCGACCGACGTGCCGACCACCAGCTCGGGCCGCACCCCGACCTCGACCAACGCCCGGACCATTCCGACCTGGACGGCGCCGAGCACGCCACCCCCGCCGAGGACGATCGCCGTGCCGCCGGTGCCCACTGGCCCTATGCTGCCAAAGCTTCGAAGCCACGGGCGGCGAACCTCACGCGTCCTCGGTGGCAGAGATGCGGTATCTCCGTACTTGCGCGTCCCGAAGCTGGGCGGTCTGCCCGGCGTCCGGCCCCGCACCGCGGAACTGTTCCAACTGCGCGTCTGACTCCCACCGCTCATACACGTTGATCCGATCCGGCTCGACCGAGTCTGCAGTGATAGCAAATTCCAGGCAGCCTGCTGCCGTCCGCGCCTGCTGCACGACGGCAACGCACTCGGCCACGTAGTGGTCGCGGTCGAGCTGGTCGACCCGGAGCCAGCCAGCGACAATGATCACGCTGTCCTCCGAGGTAAGGGCACCGCGCCAACCGCGGTGGTCCTCCGTGTCGACCACCGCCGGGCCGGAAAGTGATCGGTGCCTGCTGAGGCACACCGGCCAGTGACGTTGCCGGGCTAGGTAGAGCTCAGGTCCAGGCCGAGATCCAGGGCTGGCGCTGAATGGGTGAGGCCCCCCACCGCCAGGTAACGCACCCCAGTCTTGGCGTAGGCGGGGGCCACGTCCAGCGTCAGCCCACCGGAGGCCTCCAGCTCGGTGCCCGAACCGGCGGCGCGGCGAACCGCCTCGGCGCATTGCGGGACTGACATGTTGTCCAGCAGCACCAGCGACACTCCGGTCGCAAGCGCCTCGTCCAGCTCTTCCAGCGTGCCGACCTCCACCTCACAGGGCAGCTGCGGGGCATGTCGCCGGACCGCGGCGATGGCTGCGGTCACCGACCCCGCGGCGGTCACGTGATTGTCCTTGATCAGCACCGCGTCCCCGAGTCCCATCCGGTGGTTGACTCCACCGCCGCAGCGCACCGCGTACTTTTGCAGCGCGCGTAGCCCGGGGAGGGTCTTACGGGAATCGCGGATCGACGCGCCGGTTCCGGCCACCGCCTCGACCCAGGCCGCGGTGGCGGTGGCCACCCCGGAGAGATGACACAGCAGGTTGAGCGCGGTGCGCTCAGCGGTGAGCAGGCCGGCCACCGGCGCGCGCACAGCGAGCGCGGCCTCCCCGGCGGCAAGCCGATCGGCGTCCTGGCGCCGATGGGTGATCTCATACCGATCGGTGCCGAGCACCGCGTCGAGCACCGCGAGAAATACCGGCAAGCCGGCGAGCGTGCCGGGTGTGCGTGGTGAGACCGTCCCGGTGGCGATAGCACCGGTGGGTACACACGCCGCGGTCGTGGCGTCGGGGCCGTAACGCAGGTCTTCGTCCAGTGCGGTGGTGATGACCCGGTGGAGCTCGTCGGCATCGAGACCTAAACCGTCCAGGTCAGTGCTCATGCAGCGCCTCCCACCAGCACTGCCTCGGCGGGCACCGGAACTCCGGAGTCATCGAGCACGACGGCGATGCTGCGGCGCCAGCGCGCCACGGCGCGCCGATGATCGGTGCGGAGATGGCACCCACGGCTCTCGGTACGCGTTGCAGCGGCAGCCAGCACCGCGGCCGCGACCAGGGTGAGCGCGGCGTCCTCGGCTTCTCGCGAGGTCCGTAGCCGGCGCCGCGTCGCGGCCGCCGCAACCGATGAGGCGGCCGCCAGCCCGGCGGCGTCTCGCCCGATACCGGCATGCCCGCTCATGCAGCGTTGCACCGCGCCGCGATCAGCGACCGGGCGCACCAAGCACGGTGGCAGCGGCAGACCGGGGCGCGGGGCCTCCATCAGGTCGGTGGCTACCGCCTCCGCGGCTCGGGCGCCCATCACCAGTCCCTCCAGCAGGCTGTTGGAGGCCAGCCGGTTCGCGCCGTGCAGGCCGGTCCGGGCCACCTCCCCAGCGGCATAGAGTCCGGGCACCGTCGTCCGGCCGCTGATGTCGGTGACCACGCCGCCGCATTGGTAGTGCGCGGCCGGGGCCACCGGAATCGGCGCCCGGGCCGGATCCACGCCGATCGCCATACACGCGGCGTGCACTGTGGGGAAACGGCGGCGCAGCAGCGCGCCGCCGAGCGCGGTGGCGTCCAGCAGCACATGGTCTGATCCGGTGGCGGCCATCCGGCTGGTGATCTCGGCGGCTACCACGTCGCGCGGCGCGAGAGCACCGAGTGGATGCACACCAGCCATCACGGGGGCGCCGGTGGTGTCCAGCAGGACCGCACCCTCGCCCCGCAGCGCCTCGGTGACCAGTGGCTGCCGGCCCCGCGATTGCGGTCCAGCATGTAGCGCTGTCGGGTGGAACTGCACGAACTCCAGATCGGCGGTCGTCGCGCCGGCCCGCAATGCCAGCGCCAGCCCGTCGCCGGTAGCGACATCGGCGTTGGTGCTGACGGCGTAGAGCTGTCCTAGGCCTCCGGTGGCGAGCAGCACAGCGCGGGTCCGCAGCACACCGGCGCCGAGCAGGGCCAATCCGGCTACCCGGCCGCTGTCGTCGAACAGTATGTCGGTCACCGGTTGATCTTCGAGCAATGGCACCCTGCCACCGCGAGCCGTGCCGGCCAAGGCTCGCTCGATCTCGGCTCCCGTGGCGTCACCACCGGCATGGATCACCCGGAAAGCCCGGTGTCCGCCCTCTCGGGTGCGCTCGAAGTTCCCGGCGCTGCCGTCGAAAACGGCACCGCGGGCCCGCAGCACCCTGACCGCCGCCGGGCCGGCAGTCAGGATCGTCCGGACAGCGGCGTCATCGCACAACCCGGCGCCGGCCGCCAGCGTGTCCGCCACATGCGCATCCACGCTGTCGCCGGTCCCTGGCAGCATCACCGCGACCCCACCCTGCGCCCAGCGGGTGTTGCCATCCTCAATGGTGGTCTTGGTCACGGCCACGACTCGCAGACCCAGCTCGGCGGCGCGCAAGGCGGCGGTCAACCCGGCGACGCCGGTACCGACCACCACCAGGTCCACGCAGGCCTCCCAAGCCGTCGTCGTTGCCGTCTCCGCAGGACTCAGTGAGTCGGCGATCATTTGCCACCAGCCGGCCGGCCGATCTCGATCATGCGCTGCACCGCACCACGGGCCCGTTCGGCGATCTCCGGGGAAACATGCACTTCGTCGGTGCCCTCGCGCAGTGAGCGCAGCAGGGCCGCCGGAGTGATCATCTTCATGTAACGGCAGGACGCCCGATCGTTCACCGCACGGAAGTCGACCTCGGGAGCCGCCCGTCGCAGCTGGTGCAGCATGCCGACCTCGGTGGCCACCAGCACCTCGCGCGCACCGGTCGTCCTGGCTGCCTCGAGCATCCCGCCGGTGGATAGGATCCGCACCCGCTCGGCGGGCACCGCTCCCGCGCCGGCCAGGTACAGCGCGCTGGTCGCGCAGCCACATTCCGGATGAATGTAGAGCTCAGCCTCCGGCGTGGCGGCGGCCTTCGCAGCCAGCTGCGAACCGTTGATCCCGGCGTGCACATGGCACTCCCCTGCCCAGATGTGCAGGTTGCGCCGACCGGTCACTCGCTGCACATGCGCACCCAGGAACTGGTCAGGCAGGAATAGCACCGGACGTTCGCGAGGCACCGAGTTCACCACGTCAACGGCATTGGCGGAGGTGCAGCAGATGTCGGTCTCGGCCTTGACCTCAGCCGAGGTGTTCACGTAGGAGACCACCACTGCACCGGGGTGCTCGCGCTTCCAGTCCCGCAGCTGCTCGGCGTCGATGGAATCGGCCAGCGAGCACCCCGCTCGCGCATCCGGGATGAGCACCGTCTTGCCCGGCGCGAGGATCTTCGCGGTCTCAGCCATGAAGTGCACCCCGCAGAACACGATGGTGCTCGCCGCGCAGTCGGCGGCAATGCGGGATAGCGCCAGCGAATCCCCGACGTGGTCGGCGATGTCCTGAATTTCGGGAACCTGATAGTTGTGCGCTAGCAGTACCGCGTCGCGCTCGCGGGCGAGCGCACGCACTTCGGTCTGCCACGCTCGATCCTGCTCCGGCCGTGGGCCGGCGTGGGTCCGCTCCGTTGCGGCAGTAGCGGCCATCTCGCCTCCTTCACCAGCGTTTGCTGGCCTTGCCCCAGTTTTCGCCTTATAATCGAAAACATGAATGATAACAGCGTTGGCCTCGCGGTGCACGAAGTACTCGCTGCGGTGCTGCAGGTCCGCGACGGGCAGCTGCAGGTGCTGCTGTGGCAACGCGGCATCGAGCCCGACGCCGGACGCTGGGCCCTGCCGGGTGGCCGGCTCGGCAGCACCGAGGACGTACAGGCTTCGGTGCTACGGCAACTCGCCGAGAAGGTCGACGTCCGCGAGGTAGCGCATGTGGAGCAACTGGGGGTATTCAGCCAGCCGGACCGGATGCCACACCGGCGCACGGTGGCCACCGCGTTCCTCGGGCTGGTCCCATGCCTGACCGATCCCGCACTGCCGTCCGACACGGCATGGCATTCGGTCGTTGATGTCCTCGGTGGGGCGCCGCGCACTGCTTTCGACCACGGTCAGATCGTGCGGCGAGCCCGGGACCGGCTGCGCGCCAAACTTTCCTACACCAATCTCGGATTTGCGTTGGCAGCACCGGAGTTCACCGTCTCGGCGTTGCGCGCGCTCTATTCGGCGGCGCTGGGCCACCGGGTGTCGGCGACCAACTTACAGCGGGTACTCGCCCGCCGTGGGGTACTGATCCCTACTGGCGGGACCGCCGCGCCGGGACCCTCAGGTGGCCGGCCAGCGGCGCTGTACCGCTTCGCGGAGCGCGATATCCGGGTCACCGACCCCTTCGCCGTGTTGCGGCCGCCAGAATCCTGAGCAGCACCGAATCTTCACAAGCGCCGTCGTTGAGCGGATTGGCTCGCCGCGCCGTAACGTTAGCGTGTGGCCAAGACCGTTCCATTGTTTCCGCTGGGCACTGTATTGCTCCCGGGTGCATCGCTTCCGCTGCACATCTTCGAACCCCGTTACCGACAGTTGACCATCGACCTGGTGACCGGTGCGGTACCCGGACGAAGCTTCGGGGTAATCGCAGTCAAGCAAGGTGTGGAGCCTGCGGAGGAAACACACACCATCGGATGCACTGCGATGCTCCGGGAGGCCCGCAGACTCCCCGACGGTCGCTTCGACATCGTCACCCGTGGTGAGAAACGATTCAGGCTCCTCGACATCGATAACACCTCAGCGCCCTATCTCGTCGGCAGCGTCGAGTGGGTTCCCGATGACGATCCGGCGGCGGAGGAATCCATGCTCGTGCCGACGCTGGCTCGCTCTGCTCGGGAAGCTCACCGCCAGTACTGCTGCGCGGCCTGGCAGCACGGGGAATGGGAGGAACCCAAGGAAGACGTTGACGTCGCCACGCTGGCGCACCTGCTCGCCGCGGACTGCCTGCTGACCCTGGAGGACCGGCAAGCGCTCCTGGAGGAGTGCGATCCGGTGGGTCGGCTGCGCATGGTGCGCCAGCTGCTGGTGCGCGAGACGGCGTTCCTGCGGACGTTGCGCGCGGTGCCGGTCCCGTTGAACCAGTTCGCGGTCAAAGCCAGCGAGAACTGACTTCGCTCATGCACTTCCCAGGTCCTCGCTACGGTTCCAGGCTGTGGTGATGCAGAAGGCCACTGCGACGGCGAAAGGCTGCCCGACGAGGACCCAAGCCGACTCCAATACCGGGGGACGCGGAAACGGCGCGCCCGTACTCGCCAGATCGGGATAGCTGGCGGCGACCAGCCACAGCCCGGTGTTCATCGCCAGCCACGCCGAGATCACCGAGCCCAACACCGCGGCGACGAGCAGCAGCGGCCCACGCCCCCGCCGGTAGAGCCACAACGCGGCGCCGGTGAGCAGACCTGCGGCCATTCCCAGCAGCATGAAGGTCGCCATGTCGTCAAAGCGGTGTTCGCTCTGGCCGACGAACGGTAGTACCCCGCCGGGGGTCAGAGCACGGTCGGAACGCGCGACGAACTCGGGCGGTGCAAGCCAGGACCACAGCGCGCCCAGCGGGAGACCCAGCAACGCGACCGCACCCAGCACACTGAGCGCGGGCGCCACTTCGCCCGGAACCACCGCAGCACGCCGCAACGGTGCCGGCTCGGGTGCCGGCTGCACCTCCACCTGCATCTCGCTCATCCCCGTCCCGCCTGGGCGCCGTGCGCGCTACACCGGGCGGACCAGCCGGCCGGCATCACCTGCACCACCATCCGGCGCGCGCACTGCGGGCAGTACCGGGGCGGATCAAGACCGCGGCGGCGGGCGCATCGCGCATGGTCTCCTTCGCCGGCCGGGCGCCCGCAGACGTCGCAGAACATCACAGGGTCTGACCCAGCGCCTTGATCGGCATGCGCAGGTCGGTGAGCATGTCCAGATCTGCCTGCGCGGGCCGCCCGAGGTTGGTCAGGTAGTTGCCCACGATGATCGCGTTGATGCCGCCCAGCATGCCCTGCTCGGCACCGAGATCGCCGAGGGTCAGCTCGCGACCACCGGCGAAACGCAGAATGGTGTGGGGCAGCGCGAACCGGAAGGCCGCGACGGTCTTGAGCGCCTCGGTGCCCGCCACCACGTCATAGCTCTCATACGGGGTGCCGGGTTGTGGGATGAGGAAGTTCATCGGCACCTCATCGGGCTCCAGGGCGGCTAGTTGCGCGGCGAACTCGGCGCGCTGGGCCACCGTCTCCCCCAGGCCGATGATGCCGCCACAGCAGACCTCCATCCCCGCCTCACGCACCATTCGGAGCGTCTGGAAGCGCTCTTCCCAGGTGTGCGTGCTCACCACGGACGGGAAGTAAGAGCGGGCGGTTTCCAGGTTGTGGTTGTAGCGGTGCACCCCGATGGCGGCCAGCTCGTCCACCTGTTCCTGGGTGAGCATGCCCAGCGAGCAGGCGATATTGATCTCTGCAGTCTCCGGCTCGGCACGGATCGCCTCGATGCCGGCTTTGACCTGGGAGATCAGCCGCCGGTCGGGTCCGCGCACCGCGGCGACGATGCAGAATTCAGTCGCCCCGGTGGCCGCGGTCTGTTTGGCGGCTTCGAGCAGGCCGGGGATGTCCAGCCACGCCGCACGTACCGGGGTGTTGAACTGACCGGACTGCGAGCAGAAGTGGCAGTCCTCCGGGCAACCGCCGGTCTTGACGCTGACGATGCCTTCGACCTCAACCTCCGGGCCGCACCACCGCATCCGCACCTGGTGGGCCAGCGCGAGCAGCTCTTCCAGCCGGTCATCAGGCAGCTGCAGCACGTCGAGAACCTGCTGTTCGGACAGGCCGGTTCCCTGTTCGAGTACTCGTTCCCGGGCGATGGCCAGCACGTCGACCTGCGAGGCGGCCACGGGCTACTCCTCTCGACGACGGCGCTTGGTGCTCCCGGCCAGTCTGCCGCACGGTTCATCATGATTCAGCCAGCGGCTGCGTTGCGGATCCAGTCGGCGACTTCGCCCATCTTGGTGCTCACCAGGTCGGCTTGCTCGGGTGCGACGAGGATGTGCCTGCCCCGCGAGTCGATGATCAGCACGTTGGGCATCCGCACGACGAGGGTGACCGGTCCTGACTTGCCGCCATTCGCCGGAATCCCCCAGGTCTTTTCGACCACCATCTCGCTCACGGTCGTCTGCTCACGCTTCGTCGGGTTCATAGCGGTACCGTCTGCCGTTGCAAGTAACGCAAGCAAGGACGCGATCGGGTGATTGGATCGGCTGTCGCGCGGGTGCATAGTGCGCGCTATGCCCGGTAATCCGCACACCTCCGTCCGGTCCCGCCAGGTCGCCGCCGAGCTGCGCCTGTTGCGCGAGCAGGCAGGACTGTCCGGCGCGGAGGTCGCCAAGCGCATGGGCATGTCGCCCAGCAAGATCAGCCGGATCGAGACCGGCAACAGCGGCCTGCAGATCGAGGACGTCGCAGCACTGCTGGGGTTGTACCAGGTGCCCGCCTCCACCCGCGACGAGCTGCTCGATCTGGTCCGGCGCTCCGAGGAACGCGGCTGGTGGACCCGGCAGCCCGGGCTGCCTCAGCTGTGGCGCAGCCTGATCGACTTCGAGGCCAAAGCCACCCGGGTGCAGAACTACGAGGCTCTATTCGTGCCCGGACTACTGCAGACTGCCGAGTACACCCGAGCAATCATCCAGGGTGTTGCCCCCACTGTCTCCGAGGCCGAGTTGGACAACCTGGTCGCCGCCCGGATGGCCCGCCAAGCGGTGCTGACCCGAGCCACCGCGCCGCAATTCTTTGCGGTGGTCGACGAGGGCGCGCTGCGTCGCCCGGTCGGCGAGCCAGGGGTGATGCACCGGCAGTTGCACCACCTGCTCGGAGTTGCGGAGCAACCTCACGTGACGCTGCGGGTGGTTCCGTTCGCAGCCGGTGCACATGCCGGTCTGCGCGGACCTTTCGTGATCTTGGAATTTGCTGGAGAGTCAGCGCTGGTCTATCTCGAAAACCACAGCACCGTGCTGTTTCTCGAAGAAGAAGCCGATCTGGCGGCCTACCGTGTGGCGCTGGGGAATATCCTGCATGCAGCCCTTGCACCCGCTGCAACGACCGAGTTAATCACCCAAATCGCCACCGAGCTTCGCTGACCCGGCGGGCCGCGCGGGCCATCAGCAATGGAGAGGAGCCCCGGGATGCCTGCGCTGGACCTCAGCGGTGTCCGTTGGCGTAAGAGCAACCGCAGTAGCGACCAAGCCAACTGCGTTCAGGTCACCGTCCTCAACGGTGCCCGTTGGCGTAAGAGCAACCGCAGCACCGACCAAGCCAACTGTGTCGAGGTCGCCGTCACCCCCGGCACCGTTGCCGTGCGCGACTCCAAGAACCCGACCGGCAGCGTGCTAGCAGTCCCCCCAGCAGCCTGGGCCGCCTTCACCACAGCGCTCCGCACCGGCGATCTCAACCACTGACCGGCGAACGCTCTGCCATCGGCACACCGCTGACCGACGGATGGCAGCGTGCCACTCGGCCACCAGAAATCGGATCAGCCGACTGCAATTGATCGGACGAGGGCGCGCGGTCGTCGCCGCGCGAGCACCTCATCTGGGTACCGCGCCCGAGGTCACATCCGATTCGGCGCGTTTGATCGGAACTTGCTACGCGAGCTGCGGCTAGCGGCGTTGGTGGATGCGTTTGCATTCGGCTCGACGCTGGCTATCAGTTGGTAGAACGTGTGCATGTCGGCCGGTGGCGTGGGGCGGTCGCAGAAGCGTCTGCAGGACTGCCCCGGCTTCCTGCGGGCGTGGACGGCATCGACCGTCGCGGGGTTTGGCACCTGCGTCACGACGCTCGCCATTCAGGCTCTTGTGGTGCTCACGCCGCAGGAGTGGGGCAGCTGCTGCTCGGGTTGTCACTCGGCGCAGAGAATGCGAACGAGATGGGTTACCGGCAGGCGGTGACGCCCGATGCCCTGCTGGGCCGGATGAACACCACCATGCGCTCGATCAACCGCGCGATGATCGTGGTCGGCGCACCGGCAGGCGGCTTTCTCGCCGACGCGATCGAATCGACCACATCGCTGCCCCGAGTCGCTCCTATTACTAGCGTAGAGTAATATCGAACGTGTGTTCGACACCGCTAGGTCCGCTCCTCCTGAGGAGATAGGCTCGCCTGACTTTGACCCGGGACAGGGTCCGCAGTGGTCGACGTACCAGCCGGACGGACTGCTCGCCGACATGCTGGAACGCGAATCCGGCGAGGGTTCGCAGTGGGAGCGGTTGGAGCGGATCGGTGCCTGGGAGCGGATTGTGGCGTGGGCGCAGGCCAACCAGCTCCGCGAGATGGCAACCTTCGGCCACGCCGCTGAGCAGGCCGCAGCGCAACGTGCCGAGGAACGGGCCATGGCCCGGCGAGCAGGTCAGCCGGTGCCCCCGGAGGTGGGCCTGGTGGACGGGCGGCAATCGGCGGCAGCTGAGATATCCCTGATGCTGCGCATCGCGCCGGTGACCGCGGCCTCTCGGCTGGATGACGCGCTCACTCTCGCCGAGCGCTACCCAGCCGCCATGACCGCACTGGCCGCCGGACGAATCACCCTGTGCAAGGCACGGATCATCGCCGAGCAGACCGAGCAACTGTCCGCGGCACACACCGATGCCGTACAAGACCGGGTGTTGGTCCGGGCCGCTGGTCAGACGCCAGGGCAGCTGCGGCGGGCGGTGCGGCGGGCGGTGAACCGCGCCGATCCGGCGGCGGTACGCCACCGTCACGAGGCCGCCAAACGAGAACGGGGCGTCAGCTTCTGGGAACTACCTGACGGGATGGCGATGGTTTCAGCCTGCCTGCCCGCTGGGGAA
>DASYMC010000482.1:0-3929 GCA_036009255.1 Pseudonocardiaceae bacterium | reverse complement strand
GACCGTCGACGAGGTGGTTTGCGCCACCACCCCGTCTCCATTCGTCGCGGTCGGCCGATCGTATTGGGACTTCACCCAGACCACCGACGAGGAGGTGCGGGACCTGCTGCGCGCCGCGGCGGAGTCGGCACCGGCCTCAGCGGGAGCGCAGGGCCCCACGGAAGTGGCGGTTATCCGGGCAGCGGCGCTGCCCACGGAGAACGGCGTGCCGTCCGATGAGGTGCTGTTCGACCTGGTCGGTGACGCGCATCTCGTGTTGCTGGGGGAGGCGTCCCACGGCACCCGCGATTTCTACGCCGCCCGCGCCGAAATCACTCGCCGTCTCATCGAGGAACGGGGGTTCTGTGCGGTGGCGGTCGAGGGGGACTGGCCGGACGCCTATCGGGTGAACCGGTATGTGTACGGCCGCACCGAGGACGCGACAGCGGAGGAGGCTCTGCGCGGCTTCGAGCGTTTCCCCACCTGGATGTGGCGAAACGCTGTGGTGCTCGACTTTGTCGGGTGGCTCCGTGATCACAACGACCGAGCACGTGATGAGCGGGCTAAGGCCGGTTTCTACGGCTTGGATCTTTACAGCTTGTACCGATCAATCCAGGAAGTCATCGCTTACCTCCAGCGGGTCGACCCCTCCGCCGCCGCGCGCGCCCGCGAGCGGTACGCGTGCTTTGACCACTACGGCGGCGACGACGGCCAGACCTACGGTTTCGCGGCCGCGTTCGGCGGTGGTCAGACCTGCGAGCAGGAAGTGGTCGAGCAGCTCGTTGATTTGCAGCGCCACGCCCTCGAGTACGCCAAGCGGGACGGGTTGTTGGCGCAGGACGAGTTCTTCTACGCCGAGCAGAACGCCAAGACCGTGAAGGACGCCGCCGACTACTACCGCTCGATGTTCAGCGGGCGCGCCTCGTCGTGGAACCTGCGGGATCGGCACATGGTCGACACCCTCCACGCGCTCCAGGGCCATCTGACCCGCCAACGGGAAGATCCGGCGAAGATCGTTGTGTGGGAGCACAACTCTCATGTCGGCGATGCCCGGGCCACGGAGGCCGCCGCCCGCGGGGAGCTCAACGTCGGTCAGCTCGTGCGCGAATGTCACGGCACTGACTGCCGCAACCTGGGTTTCACCACCTACAGCGGTACCGTGACCGCAGCCGACGACTGGGGCGGCCCAGCGCAACGCAAGTGGGTGCGCCCAGCGCTGCCCGACAGTGTCGAGGAACTGTTCCACGAAGTCGGACAGAAGGAATTCCTGCTCTGCTTCGGCGCCGCTCCGCACGCCGCCGAAACCCTGCGCGCGGCGCGGTTGGAACGCGCGATCGGGGTGATCTACCGGCCCGAGACCGAGCGGCAGAGCCACTACTTCCAGGCTCGGGTGGCCGACCAGTTCGACGCCGTGGTCCACATCGACGACACCCGGGCAATGGAGCCACTGGAACGCACCGCCGCGTGGGAGAAGGGTGAGGCCCCCGAGACCTATCCCTTCGGGGTCTAACACGCAGGAGCAGCGAGAGGAGTCTTCGCGAATCCCGCGACTTTTGGCCGTTCACTCGAGGAGGGCGCAGTGAGCGCCACGAATGCGATCCACCAGAGCCTGCGGATTCCCGCCGCAGGCGTCGTACTGGAAGCCGACTTGGGGATGCCCGAGTCTCCGCGCGGGGTGGTGGTGTTCGCACATGGCAGCGGCAGCGGTCGCCACAGCCCACGCAACCGCTATGTGGCCGATGAGCTCAACCGCGCTGCCCTGGCCACTGTGCTCGCCGATCTGCTTACGCAGGAGGAAGAGCGGGTTGACATCCTGACCACAGCCCTACGGTTCGACATCGACCTGCTTGCCATCCGGGTCACAGCGCTGACTGACTGGATGGCCGGCAACGAACCCACCGCCGGCCTGGGCCTCGGGCTCTTCGGCGCCAGCACCGGCGCCGCGGCCGCGCTCATCGCCGCCGCAACCCGACCTACCATCGTGCAGGCCGTCGTCTCCCGCGGGGGACGACCCGACCTCGCCGAAGCCCACTTGCACCAGGTGCACCAGCCCACATTGTTAATCGTCGGGGAGGAAGACTCGGTCGTCATCGAGCTCAATCGCCAGGCAATGAGGAGGCTGGAGGGTGAGAAATGTCTCGCGATCATCCCCGGTGCATCGCACCTTTTCGGCGAACCCGGGGCGTTGGAGCACGTGGCTCGCCTAGCGCGGGACTGGTTCATCCGCCACCTCCGGTCAGCACCAGGTCGTGAAGACGGCGACTGACCAGCCGACGGAACCGAACGGAGGGCCATGGCGGTCACGTTGAACAAGAGAGCGTTCGACCACGCAAAGAGCCTGATCAGGGCAGGCAAGTACGTCATCGATGACCGAGGTGCGTGGAGCGAACACCGACCCTCGACCCGGCAGGAGAACGAGCTGATCCAACAACGCGGCTACACCGAGTACGCCAAATGGCATCTCGGCGTAGACGACGAAGAAGACGAAGAAAATAAAGGACGATACAAGTTCCCCTACGGTGACTTCGAGACGGTCCACCGCTGCGGAGTGCTGGCCGCCGAATCGCGCGCGGGTCAACGGAAATACTACGACATAGAGCTCGCAGTGGCCCATCTACATGGGATGCTGGAGGCACTCACGAAAACAACCTAGCCTGACTGAACGGAGAGAAACGCCCGCTGAAGGAGCTGAAAGTTCCGTGGCGAGATCGGCCACGGAGCGTCACTGAAGTCCGTGGTACGGATTTGGTCGTCTGTGCCGCGGCGAACGGTTGACCAGCGAGCAATAAGTAAGCAGTGAGTGGAGGAGAACAGGGATGTCATTGTGGCAAGGGCCACGGCCCATCCCGAAGTTCCGTCTCGTGCTGGCGGCGGTGCTCGTGGCCGCCGTGCTGGGGGCCTGCTCCAACGGCGAACAACCGGCGCCAGCCCAGTCCGCTGGATTCCCGACTCCGTCGCGCCTTGACGTCGGCAGCACGCCCGACCCGGTGGTCGCGTGGAGCGAGCGCCTCTGCCGCGCGCTTCTGCCCGTCGCGCAGGGCGCGGAGACTCCGCCCAGCCTCGATGCCAAGAACCTCGCCGGTTCTCGTGAGCGTTTCCTCAGCTACCTACGCAATCAGGTTGAGGCCCTGACGGCCGCGTTGGCTCAGATCGCCGCAGCCGGGCCTGCTCCAGTGGACAAAGGCCCGCAGCTGGACCAGGTGTTGGTGGCCACCCTGTCCCAGCGGCGGGACGCGCTCGCGGCGGGCTTCGCTGAGCTTGACGCGGTCCCGCGGAACGAGCATGACACTCTGCTGTACACGCTCACCGGGGTCACCTCGCTGCTCGTGCCGACCGATGGCCGGACCCTATTAGGCCTCGTCGTGCCGGTCAGTCTGCAGTCCGCGGTCCGGCAGGCACCGAGTTGCCAGGCACTTGACGCATCCGCCGCTACGATCGGCTCGCGCGCGCCGACCGCCCCGTTTATTCGCTGAGACTTCGCTGATCACGCCGCCGCGGACGCGATGCGCATGGAAGAAGGAATTCAGCGTTCCACGGCCAGCAGTGGCCCCTCATTACTCTAGCGGGTGCAACATCTGGACGAGATTTGCACCACTCAGGCCGAAGTGGGCACTCGCAGCCCTTGCCATCATGATGAGTACCAATCGCCAGCAGGGGCGGAGGAGGTCCACGGTGAGCTCCCGGCCAGTTGACCTCGTGGAGAGCCGGTGATTACGGACATTGCGGTGGAACGGGTGGAGTTCCGCTGCCCGGAGTCGCACTGGAAGTCCGTTGTCGACTACGACGTTGTGCTATACGTCGACGCAGAGGGGGACACCTGGGAGTTCTTTTCGGTTGACGGGGTCTCGACGCCGTCCCCGTACACCGTCGACGGGGCGCCGCTTTGTCCCATATGCCACCGGGTGGTGATCGGAACGCCACTTGCCCGGCGCTTCATCCCGGTGCCGCCC
>DASYMC010000481.1:0-7361 GCA_036009255.1 Pseudonocardiaceae bacterium | reverse complement strand
ATCGCGTCGAAGCAGGCCGGCGACGGGTGTGTGCAGTTCGCGCGCGTGGTGGCCAACGACTCCGCCAACCGCCCAGGGACCGGCCTGGTCTACATCCCGGCCGCGGTGGACGCCCTCACCTACGCGATCCGCGACGACAGCTCAATCTCCAGGAAGCTGTCCCTCTCGTCGCTGACCGCCATCTACAACTGTCAGGTCCCGAACTTCAAGCCGTTGCTAGGTGTGTTCGGGGCGGGGAACCGGACATTCTTCCTGCAGAAGCTTGGCATAACCGACGCGCCGGATCTCGTCACTCAGCCGGGGCACACCTGCATCAAGGACACCGACTCGACCGGGGCCCCGCTGCTGGCCAACGACGGCACCCTGCTCACCGACCCGCAGCAGATTGTGACGTACTCGTCCGGACCGTATCTGGCCCAGGTCAACCAGGTGGTGCCCGACAGACACGGTAAGGCCGTTCTCGGGTCCATCGATGGCATCAGCCCGGCGGTGCTGAACAATGACTCCGTTATGTCGCGGGACGTCTACAACGTCATCGACAAAGCCAAACTCAACGACCCAACTACGAACACGGTATTCGTCGGATCGGGGTCGGCGGTCTGTACCAATGTCGCGACGATCAAGCGCCAAGGATTCAACGTGAACCCCAACTGCGGCTCCACGACGATCCAGAGCACGGGCCCCTAACCAAAGTCTTGTGTCTGCAAGGACGCCGGCGGCAACAAGTAGGACCGTTGGTGCACCCGGGTGAAGCTCATCCAGGAGCACCAGCTCAGTCAGTCCGTTTACGGCGGCTAGCACGTCTGACCGCTGTCGGAGAACTACCCGTGAGCGGGAATCGGGGTCTTTCACACCGGTTCCCGCTCACGGCTTGCGAGGGAATTCGATGAACAGATTGGCCCGTGTTGCCGTCATGCTCACGGTCACGCTGGGGGTGCTGGTACCGCTGGCTCCAGCGTCTGCCGGCGCCGACCCGATCGGCGGGGTGATAGTCATCCCGGGTTCTGGCACTGATCTGAACGAGATTCGGGTGCGCACTGCCGCGGGCTGCCCGGCCAAGGCCGACGCGTTTTACGCCAGGATGAAGGGCCACGATTTCCCGCCGGAGGGCCAGCTCGTCACGGCCAACACCTCCGCGGGTATGTCGCACAGCTTCGGGTTCGACGTCTACTTGCTGCTGGTCATGCGGGACTACGCTAAGGACAACCACACCACGCTGGGCGGCCGCTACGAGATCACGGTGTACTGCGTCGACTCGGTCACCCTGCAGAGCTACGGGGAATTCACGGGGTCGCTGGAGTTCACCAGTCCAACCCACTTTGAGGCGATCGGTGCGGCGAAATCGACCGGATCCCCGCCGCCGCCGCTGGCACAGGCCCCGGACGGATCCGCGGCCGCCCCGGAGACGGTGTCGCCGCCCGTCGGGACGCTGTCAGGGCCAGGTCCGGCCAAGGGGCCAGTGCAGGTCCCCCTGGTACCGGCGCCCACCGCACAAGCTCCATCTGGGGTCGACCCGCCGCCTCCGTCTGCGGTAGGGCAGCTCACCTCGGAACCCAACGACGCGACCGGACAAAGCGTCCCCTGGCTGATCGCAGCTGGCGCGCTCCTCGTCGCCGGGATCGTGATCGCGGTGGCGAACCGGATGCGAAAGCGGCGCTTGTAGTGACCACCCGATGGGAACTCCGGGCGGGCGGATTTCGACGCCATTCCCTGGCGAGCACCCGTCAGCGGCTCTGGGTCGGTCGCACCGAGCGTCTGGACAGCGCTCCCGCGCTGGAGGGTGAGCACCGGGTGGACCAGCGGCCGGCGCAGCGCGTACAGCGGCCTCAACCGCCGCTGGCCGGCGCGCTGCCGCCGCGCAGCAGCCCCGAGTACCGGCTGGCCGGTCAAGTGCTGGTCATTGTCGCGGTAATGGCCCTGTTTTTCTTGATGGAGCTGACCGTGTTGGGCGATCTGCGGCACGCCCGCGACCAGGCCCAGCTCGCCGCCCAGTTCCGCGTGGAGCTTGCCAAGGGGATTGCGCCGGTCGGTCCGTTCGATGATGCGAATACCGCGCTGGCCTTGGGGGCCCCGGTGGCCCTGCTGGAGATCCCGCGGTTGGGTCTGCGGGAGGTTGTGGTGGAGGGCACGTCGTCGGGGCAGTTGATGTCGGCGCCGGGTCACCGGCGCGATACCCCGCTACCGGGCCAGGTTGGCACCAGCGTGGTCGCGGGGCGGCGAGCAACATATGGCAAGCCGTTCCGGTCCATCGACCAGCTATGTGCCAACGACCAAATCACCGTGACTACTGGCTGGGGCAAGCACTCCTTCACGGTACTGGGGTTGCGTCGCGCCGGTGACCCGGTGCCGCCCCCGCTGTCCAGTGGTCAGGGCCGGCTGACCCTGGTGACCACCAGTGGGCCGGCGTTGCGGCCCACCGATGTGTTGCGCGTCGATGCGGCGCTCCTCGGCGCCGCCGAATCCAGGCCCGCGCAGCTGTCATCCCAGGCTCTGCGTCCCGCCGAGGCGTTGATGGCCGGTGACAGCTCCGCACTGCAGGGCGTCTTCGGATGGTCAGCGTTGCTGGCTGCGACGGCTCTGGCCACGGTGTGGTTTCGCTTCCGCGCCGGACTGTGGCCGGCGTGGGCGCTCGGTGTCCCTGTGTTGGTCGCGCTCGGGCTGACGGTGTCCGACGAGCTCACAGCGTTGCTGCCAAATCTGTTGTGACCGACCCGGAACCAGGAGCCTTGAAGCCATGACCCTGATCCCACACCACTTCCAGCGCCGCCGACGAGCACAACCGCCCCCGTGGAGCCGGCATGAAGCCGGCTACCGCCCTCGCCGACGATCGATTTCCCCGCCAATGAGTGCGCCACCGGCCGGACCGGGACACCGCTCTGAGTAGAGTGAGTCACATCACAGCCTGAGGCGAATGCGGAGAGGGGACGCCGGTTGAGGGTCCGGCAACGGCGTCCCGGATCGAGTCATCTTGTGGCAAGTCGAAAATGTAGCCAACCCCACGAACTGTCCGAATACGGGTCGGCCGGTCCACATCACTCTCGATCTTCGTTCGGAGCCGGCAGATGTGCACTTCCAGGTAATTCCGGGCGCCCGCTCGATCCAGGCCCCAAGCATTTTCCAGCAACGCGCGCCGGGTAACGACCCGACCGGCGTTGTCCATCAAATGCCGCAGAATCACGAACTCCTTGTGCGCGAGGTGAACCGGTTTTCCTCGCACGAGGAGCCGGTGCCCGTCGAGCTGCAGCTCCACGTCACCGACTCGCAAAACCCGCAGCCGACCGAGAGTGTGGGGATCGACCGACAGGTAACGGCTTGGCTCCGGGGTGTTCGTCTGCGCCCAGCCCTCGATCGACGACATCAGTCGGACCGACCCGAGATGGTGTGCGCGATGCGCCATCGCTGCGGCTGCCCGCCCGACATGCGGGCACCGGGCTTGCGGGGCCAGGTTCGATTCGATTTCACAGAGCGAATGCTGCTTCCCGAAGATGAACACGACGAATCCAGCATCCGGCGAGGAGATTGCGGCAAACCCCACAAGGGATGGCTACCTGTGTGTTAAACAATGGCTTTGCCCCTGTCGTCTGGGATATTGTTCCTGCAAGGCAGGACCGCCGCCAGGTGTCACTCTCGCCCTGTGGGAGCAGGCCAGCTCGCAGGTCGTAGTCCCGCAACGCATGGCGCGGCCGCTGGGATGTGACTGGACTGGTGCGTTCCCAGATCGAGGTTGTGTTGGCGCGTCGATCAGTGACCCGCACCGGCGCCCAGCCGCCGGCACTCTGCCGACGCGCTGAATGCGGGCGCCAGATCCGTGTTACTGGTCAGGCCCTGTATCTGGGTGCCGGCTGTGCCGAGACCTGAGTCGGCGACGTCGTTGGCCTTCTGCGCGAAGGCCGGATCTTTCGCGTCCAACGCTGCGATCTTCGCGCGCTGGCTTCCGACGGTTGCGGCTGCGGTGGTGAAGAACCCCACCGTAGTGTCCTGGACCCGCTTACCGTCGGTGATCCGCGGCGGTCCGAGCTGTGTGAGCTGTTGGGCGGCATTGGCGAACGCCTTCTGGGTGGTGTCAGCGAATGTGAGCAGCCCGTCCTTCTGAGCCTGCGGGTTCGGCGGCGACTTCGGAATTGCGGACGCTCCGGCGATCACATTACTGAGGCCCCCGCAGAACGAGCTCACCCAAGCCACCGGGTCAGCACCCTGGGGGATGACGAGTGGCTTCGGCTTGACGTCGACAGCACCGCATCCACCCAGCGCCAGGCCGAGCGCCAGCAGGCCGACAACACCGACACGGCGACGTGTTAAGGACACGACTACTCCTTGATCTCGGTAGGCGCCCCCGCCGCCATGGTAATTGAACCCCGGCGGTGAATTATTACTACAGGGCGCCGTGCATGCAATTAGCGATCCCTTGTGAGCCTTATCGCAATCCCCTGGTCGCCTGTTGGAATTGCTCTGTTCACCTTTGGGGCCCAGCGTTGACTCCCGGTGTCGGCGCCGTTGTCGGATAATGGGACCTCCAAGCCATGATCGGCAATGGTGCCGGCACCGCAATGTGATCAGTACTGGTACGGATGGGCTCGCGTGCAGGCGTGCTCCCCACAACCTCGCGGAACACAGATGCGCAAGGGCCTCGCGGTGTTCGTGGCGGTCGCGATGGCCGCCGGCATCGTCGTCCTGCGGCGGCCGGCCACCGCCACCGCCGCCACCCCAGGCGCCCCGGCCGCTCACCATCCGACCACCCGAGTCTGACCCGACAACGGCAAGCTGCTGGCCTGCTTCGCAATCCGCCAGACCGACACCGTGGTCCCCCAACCGCGCGGCCGACGCGCTGCCCGACGGGTTCGGCCCGGCCGACCTGCGCAGCGCCTATGGCCTGACCACCACCGGCAGCGCCGCGATGTCCGTCGCGATCGTCGCCTACGACGACCGGAACGCCGAATCCGACCTCGCCACCTACCGGGCCACCTTCAGCCCGCCCGCCTGCACCACCGCCAACGGCCGCTTCCGCAAGTTCAACGAGAGCGGGCAAGCCAGCCCTTGCCCCGGACGGATACCGGCTGGGCCGGCGAAATCTCCCTGGACCTCACCTCCTCAACGACGTCACCAGCCGCAACAACGGCACCTGCGTCGCTCCACTGTGCACCGCTGATTCCGGCTACGACAGCCCGACCGGGCTCGGCACATCCCAGGGCACGTCGGCCTCCACGCTGCGTGCCGCGTCCAGCACCACGCTCACCTCCTCTGCCAACCCCTCCACGTTCGGGCCAGCCGGTGACGTTCACCGCTGTCGTGACCTCGGCCGGTGGCACCCGACCGGCAACGTGACGTTCAGCAGCGACGGCAATCCGCTCGGCACCGCCGTACTCACCGGTGGTAAGGCCACGCTCACCACTTCGGCCCTGCCGGCCGGCAGCCGAACAATGACCGCGAACTATGCCGGAAACCCGACCGTCCTTTCCAGCACCGGCGCACTGACCCAGACGGTGAACACGGCGGCCACGACCACCACGCTCATCTCGTCCACGAGCCCATCGTTGCCCGGCCATGCGGTGACATTCACGGCAACGGTGACTTCCCCGGCAGGCACTCCGACCGGCACGGTGACCTTCGCCAGCGACGGCAACGCGCTGGGTACCGTCGGGCTTTCCGGTGGCCAGGCAACGCTGACCACGTCGGCGTTGTCCGTTGGCGACCACGCGATCGCGGCCGGCTACACCGGCGACGCGAACTTCGTCGCGAGTAGCACCACTCTGGCGTTCACAGTCGACGGGATCACCTACGCGAGTCGCAGTGTACTAATATCTTCAAGTCGCTGAGCATCGCACAGTTGCAGCAAGTCTACAGCTGCCAAATCAATACCATCTAGCCTATGCTGCCGCAGTTCGGCTCGGGCGCTCGGAAGTTCTTCCTGCAGCAGCTGGGCTTCACCGACTCGGCGGACTTCACCTCTCAGCCCGGTCACACCTGCATCAGGACGCGAGTAGGAACTCGCTGCCGGAGAACACCGGTAACCTGCTGAGCGTTGTGAATCAAATCGAGCCCTACTCGGTTGCGAGGTTTATCGCGTAGTACAACGGAGAAGAGTCCGACGTGCACGGGTTCACTGCGCTCGGCGAGACCAACAGCGTCCCACCACTGCTGTCGAACACCGGCTCGACCATGTCTCGCGATGTCTACAATGTCGTTTCCAACAGCCAGATAGGCTTCGGCACGGCGATCAACCAGGTGTTGTTCGGATCGAACTCCCAGGTCTGTACCAACACAGAAACGATCAAGCGATTCGGCTTCGGAGTAAACACTGGCTGTGGCTCTACGAGCATCCAGACGCCCGGCTAGAGTACCAAGCTAGCGCGATAGCGGTTGAACGCCGTTTCCAGCTCCCTCCTGTCAAACCGGCATGCGTTTCTCCCCGCACCCGGCTTTCCTATGTCGTCCGCTTCAGGCGAGCACAGTCCGGTTCTGAATCGTTCCACTGATGCGGTGAACGCCGCCCGGAGGTTCCTTCAGCACACGTTCCTGCGGATCGAGAGATCTACAACCACGAGCACCATTCTCTGGGAGTCTTCCGGGCTGGCGCGGGATATTGCGTAGGGAGGGTATCGGCCCGGTGTGCACCGCATCTGAGTCTGGCGAACTACCTAACAGGCCCGGCACCGCCGGGCAGTTGGGCGAGGACTTCGCGATCCATCTCGCGGACTTCCTTTCAACCCGAGCCAGGACAGGGTAGGCGCGACCTGCCACCAGGGATCATGCCGCCGCCTATACGCAGACATCGACGAACTGCTCACGTGATCGTTCGCCACAACAACCAGTCCAACCGCGCGCAGCTGCCCGTCAGCGATGACGCCACCAAGCCGATCCTCGCGCAACAGCGGCTCCGTGCAAGTTTCCCGACACACCGATCGCCGAGATGAGACTGCTGCCCACGCTCACCGCCACCCCACCGGCCGCAAGGGATCACCGTGTTGTTCAGCCCCGGATTAGTTCCTCGAATCTGGGCGCACCGGATGCCGGTATTGCGCACCAAGGACAGTATCGAGCCCGTCGCGGTCAATCGCCGCTCCAGCATGAACATGTAGTTGCAGCCACCGGCCACGTAGCCATCCCTTGTGGGCTTTGTCCCAATCCCCTGATCGACCACTTGACTTGTTGCATTCATTTCCGGCGCGCATCGTCCCCGCTGTGAACTCCATGTCCGCGCACGTGCCGGTGCCACCCGAGCCGTGATCTTGATATCTGGTGGGTTGGCGGTGACGTCGTCGCCGGTGCTGCATTTGCTCAGTGGTGGCGGGCTCCGCCGTTGGCGAAAGGAGGTGGTGCCGCCCGAGCAGTGACCGGGAGTGTCCGCTCCCGGCCACCGCTGT
>DASYMC010000480.1:0-5776 GCA_036009255.1 Pseudonocardiaceae bacterium | reverse complement strand
ACGGCGTCGGCGGCGGCGGCCAACACAATCGAGCGGGGGGAACCGAACCCGGCACGCTCATCCGCATAGCGTGCCGGCGCCCGGCGATCGAGGTCACGAGGATGGTAAGTCCGAGTCCGTCGAGGACGGCCGCCATGCGTGCCCTGGTGTCGGCCAGCCGCCCAGCGGTGTGTTGCCAGTCGGCGAGGACCAGATCGGCGCGCCCCGAGCGCACCAGCATGATGCAAGGTCACGCCGTGCGGGTCAGCCGGCGCGGCGCACACCCCGCGGATCGCCAGCACAGCGCTCCAGCACGACGGCCAGCGGTGGACACCATGTCTTGGATCGGAATGGTCTGCCCGCAGGTAGCGCGGTCAGTAGCACCCAGGCCCCGACATTCGCGAACTTGCGATGCCGCCGACGTCACCCACGGTGACGACCGAAGTCGGGGGGTCCGCCACAGACACTACGGCGTGACAGGAATGTGGGCCGCGAGGATGGCAGTGGCTCGGGGCTTGACAGCGCTGGTTGTGGGTGTTACAAAATGCGCCGACAACATCAGTGGACAGTCCAGCAAGCGTTCGCACGGGCAGCGCAAGGGCAAGTACACAAGGGACACAGGAGGTTGAGGAACGGTCGAGATGGAGGTGGTCGCCGCGACGTTTCGGCGTACATCGGAATCCAGACAGGTTCATTCCCTCGCAGGGGCCCGGCCGTTCGGTCGGGCCCCTTTCCTGTGCACTTATCGGAGCTGATCGAGCCGCTCAGCTGCAGCCCGCGTAACCCTCGATTACGCGGCCTGTGTGCTACCAGGCAAGGACATGACTTCAGCGTTTGACTGCCTGGTTTCATGCTCAACCTGATCTGACCGAATCATGACCGTCTTGAACCTTCACCATCCTGCGCAACTGAAGTAGGGCTGGCCTGGCATCCGCTTGGCGGCGATGCTCGGCATTCTGCAGCGAAGTGGGGCCAGGAAGCTGTGTTCTACCAGCCCGCGGTGGTGGACAATCTTGGCATGGCCCAGGGCCGGGGTGTGCCGCAGATTGACCAAGCGCTGGAAGCTGTAGTCGGGGCGATCGACGCTCTGACCGAGCGCCAGGACGGCGGCCCCGGTGTCGTGCTCACGCTGGGTGGCCTGGTCATCAGCGGAACGATCGTCCCCGACTGGCAGTGGTTCGACGAGGTTGAGCACGCGGCCCGTGCCGCGTTCGTCGTGCATGTCGGGGGTTGCATCAACGATGAGCACGGTGGTTGGGCGAGGCTGTTCAAGGGTGCTGCGGAGTCATTGGCGAAGGACCACGCAGAGCGTCGGGCTGCGCGAGAGGTGACCGAGGGTCTCTCGCATCGCTATCAGCGTCTTGTGGCCCGGCAGGATCAGACGATCTACATCCATCTGACCCAGGCCCGAGTAGTGGCTCCCGGAGTTAGTCCACTGCCTGCTGCCGGAATGCACTGGCGAGGACGGCTCTCAGAGATTTCCGGGTGGTCCTTCGGCTATCTTGGCGCTGAGCCGTCAACCGCTCCGACGCAAGACGCCGACCACTACATGTAGGCCTCGGCGCGACGTCGTGAAGGTGCGACCCTGTTTGTGGCAGATAACCTCTGCTTACCGACTCTTCCTTTAGGTGTGCGTGGAGCGGGGGCTGAGCGGATCGACCGCGTCCGGGTTTGGTTGGTCTGCCTGGTAGAGGGAGCGGATCCCGGCATCTACGACGGCAACCACCGGGACGGCCAGCAGCGCACCGATGACGCCGATAAGTACGAAACCAGTCGCTACCGGGAGCACCACTGCCAAGGGGTGCAACCGGACCGCCCGGCCAAGCAGGAGGGGTTGCAACACGTGGCCCTCCAACTCACCGACCAAGATCAGGACCATCACCACCCACACCGCAGCCAGTAAGCCCTTGGCGACCAGGGCGATGAGCACCGCAATGGCCCCGGTCAGGATCGCGCCAATGAATGGGATGAACGCCCCAAAGAACACCAACACCGCGAGGGGAACTACCAACGGCACCCCGATTACCCACAACCCGAGCCCAACCACCAGCGCGTCGGTGGCCGCCACGAGGGTGACCGCTCTTGTGTAGCTGACCAGAGCCGCGAAAGCCCGCCGGCCGGCCACGTTCACTCGGTCGCGGGCCTTCCGGGGAATCCCCCGCAGCACGAACTCCCAGATCCGCGCCCCGTCGTAGAGGAAGAAGACCAGAGTGAAGATGGCCAGCAGCACGCTCGCCACGACCTCGCCCACCGTGCTGGCCACTCCCAGCGCCCCCGAGGTCATCGCGGCCTGGCTGGATCCCAAGGCTTGAACGATGCGGGCGCCCAGGTTGTTCAACTGCGGCACCGAAAGGTGCAGCGGACTGCGTGCCAGCCAGTCCCTGATCTGCGAGAAGCTCTGCCCCAGCTGGAGCTGAAGAGCCGGCAGCCCGGCGAGGAAGGCCACCACCAGCCCGTAGAGCACCCCACCCAGGACGGCCAGCCCACCCACCACGACCACTGCTGTGGCCAGGGCGCGGGGCACCCAGCGGGACCGGGTCAGCAGGCGCACCGCTGGGGCCAGCAGGGCAGCCAGCAGCACCGCCACTGCCACTGGGATCACAATGATCTGCACCTGGCTGATCACCCAGCCCAGTGCGGCCATCGTGATCAGCACCACCACCAGCCGCCACCCGATCGCAGCCGCCACCCGCAACCCGACCGGAACCCGTCCCAGCACTTCCCCACTGGTGATGGGCACCAGGCCGTTGCCGCCCGGACTCTCGGAGCCCAGCCCTGAGTCAGCCACCATCACGCCCCTCCTCATTGACACCCACATCACCCGGACTTTCGCACCAGTCGAGGGTCCGCTCGCGGAGACGGCACCACACACTGGCGCCCGCTCAGCCGCGCCTAACTGCCGTCACGCACCGTGCCTGTACCCCCGCGCAGAGCGAGAGGTCGTGCCAACTTCGTGCCAGATGCAGCGGCGACCGAGGCAGTACAGCGGCGAGCACGGGACACCGATCCTCACCCCCACGAAGACCTCGACCTTCGATCGCAGGTTAGAGCCTATTCGCCTTGGATGGCGGATCAAAAGATTCACAGGCGATCAGCCTTGTCCGCGGAAACCACCGATAATCGTTGCTACCCATGGCCAATCAGGACAGTCGTCCGCGAATCCTCCAATCCGCAGTGCTGACGCCTCGAACCGCATGCCGAGGCGGAGCTGGTACAGGGCGGCCATCTCGCCAGTGTCCCGCTTGATACGGCCGCGCATACTCGCAGGATCCGGTGGCCGTGCTTCTCCTACGTCCTGGACGTCCGCGCCGCAGGCACCGAAGATACCCAAATCGGAGATCGCACGTGTCATGATTGCCTGCGGAACTTTATTCAGGAGCTGACTTATGAGTCGACCCGACGATAGTGTTGCTGGCGGGGTGCGGGCGAAGCTTGATCGGTTGGACTCTTATCAGCAACGACACCCGGCGCTGGGTGTGCCGATCGCCGTGGCCCGGAAGTTCATCGAGGACGAGTCGATCAATCTCGCCGCCGTGATTGCCTTTTGGGCGTTCTTCTCGATCTTTCCGCTGCTACTGATCTTTGTCACCCTGCTCAGTTACATCCTGCCACCCGACCTGCAAGGTGACGTGCTGCGGAGCGCAGCACGCTTTTTCCCGCTGCTGAGCACGGACTCGATCGGGCGCCTGAGCGGCCAGTGGTGGACGCTTGTGGTTGGCATCCTCAGCGCGCTGTGGAGCGGTTCGTTTGTCGTCATCGCGATCCAGTCGGCGTTCAACTCGGTGTGGGAAATACCCTACGCCCAGCGACCCGGCTTCGGTGCGCAGATCAAGCGTGGCCTGTTCGCGCTGGCCGCCATCGCGCTCGGCCTGGTCCTCAGCACGGTGATTAGCAGCTACGTCACCGCTACCGCCACCGGGACCGGCCTCGGCATGGTCGCTCGCCTCGCCGGTTACCTCATCGCAGTCGCGCTGGCCGTGGGGCTGTTCCTCGTGGCCTTCCGCCTGCTCACCGACCGTGACGTTTCTACCCGCGACGTGCTGCCGGGTGCACTGCTCTCAGGCATCGTCTTCTGGTTACTCCAGCAGCTGTCCTCATTGATCATCTTTCGATACCTGCACAATGCCGAAAGGATCTACGGCAACTTCGCCACCGTGATCACCATGTTGTCGTGGTTCTACCTGCAGAGCGTCGTCACCCTGCTCGGCGCGCAGCTCAACGTGGTGCTCAAGGAACGGCTACACCCCCGCCGACTGGTCCCCGCCCCCGCCACCGAAGCCGATCATCGGGCCTATGACGCTTACGCCAAGGAACGCACCTACCACGACGACCAACAAGTTGACAGCAAGTTCCGGCAGCATGATTCCGACGAGAAAGAATAGGTTCCGAATACTCCGGAGCGCGGGGACTAACATTCCACGATTCCTCACCTAGCGGGGAGCGACGAAAGGGCGAAGCGTCCTTTTCCTGATGCAACGGTGCCGAATTCTTGTCCAGGCCCTGCGTCGAGGATGGCTGGCGAGTTTTGCGGACACCACCCGCAATCGGATAGCAACCTCTATGAGCCGGTCACCGCAGCATCGCGACGGGTCTTGGGCGTTTCGGGGTGACGCCCCGGCCGCCGAGCGTATGGTGCCATGCTCAGACATCCACACCTTCACAGTGTGCTATGCCCTTGTCGGGGTTTGTACCCGAACATCAGAGAACTCACATGCCCCGTCAGGTAACGGCGCCTTCACGACATGCTCGACGTGGCCGCAACAGGAGTCCAAGCCCTTTATCGCATCGGAGGTAGCTGGTGGCATCGACGTTCAGGGCCCACGTGACCACGCGACGCGTGTATGCCTTAGGCGCGTTGGCGGCAGTGCTGTTCGGTTACGACGGCGGCATCATCGGGGCCGCAATCTTGTTCATCCGCCAGGATGTGCCGCTCACGACCTGGCAGCAAGGTGCTGTGGTCAGCGCTACGGTGTTCGGGGCCATGCTGGGCGCACTGGGCAGCGGTCCCGCCGCCGATCACCTAGGACGGCAGCGGCTGCTGCTGGCTGCCGGGGTGATATTCACCGCTGGAGCCCTAGGTACCGGCGTCGCCTCGACCGTCTTCATGCTCGTACTGTTCCGCTTCGCCCTAGGGTTGGCCATCGGTATCGCGTCGGTGATAGTGCCCCTCTACCTCGCCGAGATGGCACCCACCCAGGACCGCGGCGTAATCACCTCCCTGAACCAATATATGATCATCGTAGGAACGGCCCTGGCCGCAGCCATCGGTTACCTGCTGGCCTTCACCGGCTCATGGCGATGGATGTTGCTCCTGGGTGTGTTTCCCGCTGTCGTGCTCGTAGTCGGCATGCTCACCATGCCCGACACCCCTAGATCGCTGATACGACGTGGATATGCCGAACAGGGACGCGCGGTCCTGGTCGGCTTGCGCGGCGATACCGCGCTGACCGAACGCGAGTTCACCGAGATCTTGGAGCTCGAACGACAGCAGCACGACACAGGCACCGGCGCCCGCCTGTCCTCCCCGTGGGTGCGGCGGCTGCTGCTCCTGGGCGCCCTGCTGGCCATCTTCCAGCAGATCACCGGAATCGGCACAATCGTCTACGTCCCGACCGTGCTCGCCGATTTTGGTATGTCCACGCTCACCGCTTTGCTGTTCGGCTTTCTCAACGGGCTGCTGAACATCCTGACCATCGCTGCCACCGTCCGAGCGAAAATCGTGGACCGGCGAGGCCGCAAGCCCATCTTGCTGGCCGGTCTAATAGGGATGTCAACCAGCTTGCTCGCCGTCGGTGTT
>DASYMC010000479.1:0-14652 GCA_036009255.1 Pseudonocardiaceae bacterium | reverse complement strand
TTGGTCAACGAACAGCAATTCGGCGATCAACTCTTGTGTGATGTTGGTGCGGAAGTACATGACGACGGCTTTGACCGCCTGGTGCAGCGTCAGTTCCCGTGGCCGGCCTCGTCCAGAATCCCAAACGATGCGCTCCCCGACACGCTCAACGAGTTCGTCGAATTGCTCGGACGTGAGTCCCGTAGTAGCCTGACCTGGCAATGGTCCCTCCGGGTGTGAAGACTATTGGCGTAGCCTTCAAATTCTCCCGCTGGGACCATTGCTCCATGAGTAACGACACGCGAGAACGTTAAACTTCTTCAGGGCTCTTTTGCATAAGCCTCACAGGCCCGAGAATCAGGGGCTTCGGGTTCGAGTTGCTGGCGGCGCGTCATTGCTTAGCTAAGCTAGCGAGTGGGTCAGACAGAGGCGAGTGCTCGGATGGCCTCGCCCACCGGAGTGTTGCCGGCCACCAGCTCCAACGTCATCCCGCCCGCGGACGTGTCCAGCAGCGCCAGGAGTACCGCCGCGACGTCATCACGCGGCACCGTCCCACGGCCGGTGTCCACGGCCAGTCGGACCAGTCCGGTGCCGGGTTCGTTCGTCAACCGCCCCGGCCGCAGAATCGTCCAGCCCAGATCAGCGCGCGAGGCGAGGTCGGCATCGGCCGCGCCCTTGGCTCGCAGGTAGGCGGCGAACACCGGATCCGTGCCCGGTGGCGGTTCCCGGTCCGCGCCCATCGCTGAGATCATCAAGTACCGGCATACTCCCGCCCGCTCAGCAGCGTCGGCGAATAAGACAGCAGCGCCGCGGTCCACCGTCTCCTTACGGGCCATCCCGCTGCCTGGCCCGGCCCCGGCCGCGAATACCACCGCGTCGGCGCCATCCAGATGACTGGTGACCTCATCGACCGCTGCCGACTCAAGATCGCACACGACCGGATCCGCGCCGACCGCCCGCAGATCCTCCCGCTGCTTCGGATCGCGGATGATACCCACTGGACTATCACCTCGTTCTGTGAGCAGCTTCTCCAACCGCATGGCGATCTGCCCGTGTCCTCCAGCAATGACGATGCGCACTCCCTGACCGTAGTGGCCTCACCCGGCGGAGTCTTTGGACGGCGCTGTTGCGTTAGCGGGAGGTGAGACTCGCTCGACGCTGGACACACTCTGTTCAGATGGCGAGGGTGAGCTTGATGACCCCCTAGCACGGACACCTGACCTGAGGTGGCTACGGCCCCGGGAAGGATGCTGCTGTGCCTACACCTCATCCGCCTGAGTTCCGCCGTCGAGCGAGGCTGCGCGACAAGCCAACCAGACCGCGCGCGAAACCACCACATTGGTAGTGGCAACGGGGCTATCCCGCACTGCGGCGAGGCGATCACTATCGTCACCCTGCTCATCACCCCCGTACAGGCCGGTTGACCTTACGGCCGCAGTGCCCGACGCGGTCATTTAGCGCAATCCGGGTACGTAACGTGACCGGGTACTACTACGAAATAATGTGTTTACAGCCTTGGCTCGGTTTCCACCACATCAAGTCGGCGGCCGGCGTTTGCTGCGTACCCAGGTTCTGGGAGCATCAGCAGGTCTGTCGTAGCGCGCGAGGGGGCTAGCTAGTAGAGGTACGCAGGTTCAGAGAGATGCATCGGTGAGGTCGACATGGTGAAAGTTGCAAGTTGCGCTAGGCGCGCGACCGCTATCATAGTACGTTGAACCGGTGGATGTTATCGTGGTAGAGAACGCGCTTCTTTCCGCGGCTGTCGGCAAGCTCCGCGACAGCAGGACGGACGCGGAGGGTTTTAGATCGGCGTTGTCGGATATTTCCTCGATGGTAATCCTTGAAGCAGGGCGACATGAGCCGGTTATTGAAATACCAATAATGACGCCGGTATCACCAGCTATTGGTTTCGAGCTAAGCAACCCGCCTCTGTTGGTACCGATACTCAGAGCAGGACTTGGAATGCTGTACGCAGGGCTGTCGCTGATGCCCATGGCGGCAGTTGGGTTTGTTGGGTTATCTCGAAATGAGGAGACCTTGATTCCGTCCTGCTATATGGTTTCGCTCCCGGAATCAATCGTAGGTCGGTCCACATATATTCTCGACCCGCTGCTCGCCACAGGGGGTTCGGCTGCGTACACAGCTCGCTTGCTGGCCGAGCGCGGTGCTTCACATGTAACAGTTGTCTGTGCGTTGGCCTCCCCTGAGGGACTAAGCTTTATTCAGAACTCTGGAATTCCAATCGAACGAGTTGTAACAGCAAATGTGGACGATCGGCTAAATGGTGTCGGGTTCATTGTTCCAGGTGTGGGTGATGCGGGAGACCGACAGTTTGGTCCAGTCTGAGTAATCTTACGCGCTGCGTAAGAAGCAGCTGCCGACGCGTTCTGTGGTCAGCGCTTGCGCAGTCCAGAACTCCTAATCTCCACCAGGCGAGTTCTGTCATCCACGATGATCGCATCATTCAGCGGCCTCCTAGGCCAGACCTTAGCGGCCGAGGCGGTCCAGGAGAAACCCGTGCAGCTCGGCGAGATCCGCGTCCAAAGCCAAGTCCACAGGCCGGCCGGTAGTGGGTTGAGCCGGTGAAATCGCGCGGCGGTCGGCCAGCACGACTCCGCGAGCCGGGCCGAGTGAGCACTCAACGTCTATGGGCAGCGGAGTGCAGTCGAGGATACCGGGTCGCACCGCCTCGGCCAGCGCCACCGCATCGTGCAGCACCAGTGCCTCTCGCCCGAGGACCTGCCGGTAATGATCCATGTACGTGGGGGTGAGCGAGACTAACGTGCTGCCCACTGGGCCCGCCGCTTCCAGCTGAGCCAACCAGTCCTTATCCACCGCGCAGTGCATCGTCAGATCCATCGGGACCAGCACCGTGGGGAGGTCTTCCTCGGTCAGCACACGTCGCGCCGCCTCGGGATCGCTCCAGATATTGAACTCGGCGCTTGCAGTGACATTGCCGACACCGAGTGCCCCGCCCATCACTACGAGCCGGCCGATCTGGGGCTTGAGACCGGGATGCGTCGCCAACAGCAGCGCTATATTCGTTAGCGGACCGATCGCCGCGATGGTCACTGGCTGCTCCGTAGCTCGCAGGACCCGGGCCATGAGATCTACCGCGGCGGCGGGATCGGGTTCGCGGCTGGACACGGGGAGCACCTCGCGTCGACCGCTAAGGCCGTCGGAACCGTGTACGTACTCCGCCCGAAACGGATGCGGGTACACAAGCGGTCGCTCAGCGCCCCGCGCCACCGCCACGTCTTCGCGGTCGCACAGGGCCAGCAACCGCAGCGCGTTGCTGGTGGTCTGCTCAATCCCCACATTGCCGAAAACCGTGGTGACCGCACGTAGGTCGACCTCGGGACTGGCAGCGGCCAGTACGATGGCGAACGCGTCGTCAACTCCCGGGTCTGTGTCGATGATCAGCGGGGTCACATCCACAGCAGTTCCTCCACTTTGGCATGGTCGTTCGGCCAGCAGCTCCTCCACGTCACAGTAAGACAGACGTACCGCAGGACCAGGGCACCGCCCAATGCCGTAGGTTTGACAGGGAACGTTCGGTTTCAGTCAACACCTCGCGAGAACTATGACGAACTACATCACCTACTAGAATGCCGATGCGACCTCGTCACCTGGATCGTTGGTTCCAATACCATCCTCGCCAAGGTCTGTTGGTCCAGTTGCAAGATTACAGGCGCTAGCCCACGCTAGGATCGAATCGAGAGCATGAAGCAGTACAACTCAGTAGAATAAAATTCATCCAAGCGTAGGCGAGCAGATGGCTATATGTTCAGAAGAATGGCGCACCGGACGTGGTGGCGTTAGCACTCCAACCGTGGTCGTTTATGATGATATCCTTGGTGGCGCTTGTCTGCGGCAGTGGCGGGACCGCCACGCCCCAAGATCACGTCTCACGGCTGGAGTATTCGCCCGTCGGCCACAGCGTCAGCGCAACGCCCAGGCGGTCCGGCCGGCCGGGCCCGGCTCCATCTGCGGATCAGTGAAGGCCTCGATGTGATGGTTGAGGCGCTCGTGCGCCCCCGAAGGGCAGGTATGCGTAGCGGTGGCGCTGCTTTCCTGGTCCCCCTGGGATGCAATGTTCCGCATCAGCCACCGGCCTCGGCCGGGATTTGTCACCGTGGACAACGGCCCACCTTCGCTTCGCAACTGGCGCGTTACCTCGCCAGCGTCCGGCTTAAGGAGAACGGTAGTGGCGCGTTTAACACGGGCCAGGGCTAGCTTCTCCGATATCTTCAAGCCATATACGCGGATATTGTTGCTGAAAACTTCTCATCAATTGCACACAATTGTCGTCATCTAGCAAAATTACTTTGACGCCATGGCGACGAAGACGGTCCAAGTTTCCACGAAACGTCGTGGCTTGGCCAACTACGACACGGGGAATCTTGAAGAGCAGGATTGCCCCTGAGCACATTTCGCATGGCGATAAAGTAGTATACAAAGTTGTGTCGCCGTAGGACTCCTGACGACCAGCATTCCGAAGGCAAGCAATTTCGCCGTGCGCGATGGGGTCGCCACGCTGAACCCGCTCATTATGTCCGGACGCCAACAGCTTATCCCCCCGGGCTAGTGCAGCACCAACTGGCACGCCCCCTTCGGAAAGCGATTTTTGAGCCTCATGGATGGCGATTTTCATCAGTCGCATGTCTGACTCATGGATGTCCAGGGCCTCGGTCACCGCGCCAGTTTAGTCACTCTGTCAAGCCCTTTCTTCCGCATCACGCATTGACTCATAAAAGTTTGCCAGTCCCTGATCCTGGGCATTAAGGACTGGCCTGCATGAAACAAAATTGGTGAGTATTAAAGTGCACTGCCGCCTTGGTGGAAGGAGGACATGGTGTCACGGCCGGTTACACCCGATCCGATGGTAAGTACAAGCTCGGGGACGCAGTCGCGAGCCGATGTCGGGCGTTGACGTCGGTGGCGAGTTCGTAGTGGCCGCGACGCACGTTCTGGAAGGCGTGCCCTGCACTGATCACGTGCGCTGGACGGAGCCGTTTCAGGCAGCGCATGGGCCGCAGCCGGGACTTCAGCCGATTATGATCCCGTTTCAATGGATTAATCACATGCTGCTCGACAACATGCAAGGCGGCGGGCAGGACTTCGTAGGCCGATGCCCAGTCGGTGATCGCCTCCGCCGGTCGCTTCTGGGAGAGAGCACATCGATGACCTGGCCCAACTGGTCAATCGTCCGGTATAAGGCTATCGGATAGCCGTCTCGAACGCGATCCACTTGCGAAGCGAGATCTGAGACCCGGGCTCATCGCGACCGTCCTCATCAGTGCACGCCACCACCCTCATATACAGCCCCGGAGGCCAAGCCGATCCCAAAGCTGCCTACCTTCGGATGGTACCTGTCGAGCTTGCGTACCTGGGCGACGAAGCGGAGGGCTGAATGCTCGTCAGGTTCGTCGACTACTCCGCCAACGGCTTTCAGATCGTTAAGGAGGTCCAGAGCTGAACGGGCGAACGGCGCCCAGAGTGCGTTTCCGACCCGCCTGCCATCCGGCTGACGACTTCACCGTACGGTTCCAGGTCGAAGCCACTCAGGTCACTGCTGCCAGGAATGGATGTTTGCACAGTGCGTCCGCTCGCGTCGAGGGCCGTGCGAGCCACCACGCCCACCTTGCCAGGGTCGAGGCGACGAATGCCGAATAGCAACCCGAAGCCTTACTCGATCAACTCATTATCGAGTAGGTGATGACCAGCGCCCCAGGTCAAGCCATACGTCCATGGTGGGACTGTTAGGAGCAAGACGGCGAAGGGGCGCAGACCAGGTAGGTCCACATCGGTTTCCGCGAGAGATGCAACGTGATCCACCCGCCGCGGCTCATCTGAGAAAAGGATGCCAATGACCAAATGGCCTGTCACATCACCAAGCTGAACAGGGCCTTTCTGCCGGACGTCGACAACCGGTTGCCTCGGAGGCCGCCCCGGCAGCCCACCGATCACGCGGTCGCCAGCTACCCGCGCTCCCTCAGGTGAGGTCGCCGAGCAGCAGGCGTGTGGTTAGTGTGCAAGTGCCCCCGGACACTCCATTTGCCCAGGTCAGTGGATTAAGCATGTCGCATGTGTCCAGATCTGCTAACGGACTTCGCCCTCAACTGGTGACGGATTAGTACGGAGATCGTCATCATCCCGGCGACCAACGCAGCGGCGTCGGCCTCCATGCCCTCGGCGACATGACTGCAGGTGCCCAGTGTGATCCCCACCGTCGAATGTCCGAGCAGCTCCTGCGCGACCCGGGGATGCACCCCGGCGGTCAAACTGGTAAAGCGTCGCCCAGGTGTGCCGGACACCGTGCAGCGGATCGGTGGTAGCCGGCCTTGGCGGCCTGCTCGCTGAAGGTGCGGCTGAACCGCTCTAGGTGCAGCGGCCCGCCGTCAGGGCGACAAAACATCAGACCGTGGTCGACGAAGCCGGAGCCATCAGCAGCCGCTCGGCGAGCTGGCGCCGAGAGCATGATCAGGGACGGCCGTCGGTACCGTCCAAATCGTGATTTCCCGACGTGCGGAGCTTAGTAACAGGTCGATGGCAGTAGTGAGCTGTGTGCTCGCCGCTGCTTGTGCCGCCGGCCCCAGCGCGACGAGTACCTTCGCTGAGCCTCAGCGCGCGACCGTTCCCAGCAATAGCCGTCAGGTGGCAGAGAAACCGCTGGTCACTTTGCCCTCCACGGCACCGGGGTCAGCGAGTTGACACCGTGGCCCGCAGCCCTGCACGACTCACGGCACAGCGGGGCGTCGACTGCCACCGGCCCGAAGACGGGGACCGTGCGCTGGCGCCGGAAGCTGGAGGGCGCGGTCACTGCGGGACCGGTGATCGGCCAGGACGGCACCATCTACGCGGCGTCCAACGGCGGCGTGCTGCACGCCCTTGACGCGGCGACCGGGGCCGACCGGTGGACCTACGACTCGGGCCACACCGAGGGCGGCGACCTGTCCATCTCCCCGCTCGTTCTGCCCGACCGCACCGTGTTGTGGCCGACCCCAGGAGCCGAACTCGTCGCATTATCGCCCACCGGTACGCCACTGTGGTCACAGCCGCTACCCGGCCAGCCGACCTCCCCAGCCAGTGTCGATGGGCACCGAATCTACGTTGGAGACTTATCCGGTGCGGTGAGCGCGCTGGACGTCATGGGCGCCAGTGGTCACCGTCTTGTGTGGACTGTTCACGTCGGCTCGGTTTCCTACGGATCTGTGGTCACCGACGGAACGGGGCGCCTTTACACCACCGCCGACACCGCACTGATCGCGATCGACCACCGTGGTGGTGTCGGCACCGTGGCGTGGCGAGCTGATCCTCACGACGACATCACCGAGGTCTCGGCAGGACTTGCCGGTGACGGTACCGCGCTGCTAGGGACCAATGGCGGCCGTGAGTGGGCCTACCACCGAGACGGCAGGCCCGCATGGAATGCGCCGCGAATCATCACGTACTCCTCACCCGCGGTCACCGCGAGCGGGCTGGCCTACGTGGGCGATCACGCCGGTCGAGTGCACGTCTTCGACATCGGCAACGGCTCCGAGGCCACCACCTACCGGGTGGGGCCGGGCCAGATCTGGAGCTCGACCGTGGTGGATCGGACCTATCGACTCTACTTCGCCAGCCAGGACGGCCATGTCTTCGGTGTCGACTCTGGCGGCACGCTGCTATTCGATCTCAACCTGGATGCTCCGATCGACTCTTACCCAGCGCTGTCCGCAGACGGGGCGCTGATCATCGGCGCCCGCAACGGCATCCTGACCTCTGTCGGCTGACCATCGACTGTGCAGCACGGCCTGTTGCCGCGCTGCGCCGCCTGCCGGCAGGTATGCGCAGCGCCGGGGCGCAGGATCCTGTACCGTGCCAAACTCCTCACCTGGGCGGACCTGGACTTTTGTTGGTGCTTGTGATCAGGTTATGATCGCTCATCGTGCTGTTTCGACTGCTGCATCTGATCGCCATCAGGGTGTTCGGCGTGCTGAGGTTGCTCGCCCGGAGCAGCCCGGCCAAGGACATCGAGATCTTGATCCTCCGCCACGAAGTCGCGGTGCTCCGTCATCAGGTCGGCAGATCTCGTCCCTCATGGCCGGACCGTGCGATCCTGTCCGCTGCCGGAAACAACATAAACATGGTGGCCGACTAGATGAAGAGCGTGTCCTAAAGCATTGAATTGGTCTGGGTAGTGACTGAGCACCTGCCAGTAGTCAAAGCCCACTTTTATATGGCGCTCCCTGCTCTGCGGGTTTGGCGATCACCGACTGCACCTCCGCGAACTTCTCACAGGCAGCAACTCTCGCAACGTCGGACCACGCTGCGGCGGTCCCCTATCCCCGGGACTCCTCCAGCTGCAAGACGGTGGCATTACCCTGTCTATTCAGTGCTGTGCGCCGGCGGGACACCTCAAGCAGGACCCGCAGGGAGCGACGTCATCCTTGCTCCGGATTTTAGGACATCGGCGATGGGCACATGATCCATGCCCAGGCAGCACACGAGAAGCGCAATTCAGGGCACAGTATTAAGTCCCGGAGCCCCACACCTTCGCACCGACTCTGGTCTAGTACCACCGGATGGTGACTGACTGTTGGCAAGGCGCTGTCTCGACGTGCACGTACCAGCGATCGAAGGAAGCGCTCAAGCGCCCACGAGACGACCTGTTCGCTCATGAGATGGCTCAGGCTAAGGTCCGCGCGATCAACCGACGAGCTCCAGAACTCCGTGTGGCCGGGTATGCCTTACGGATTCGGCCCGAAGGAGGACAACGCATGCGACTTCTGTTCCGGGCGCTGCTGGCCCTCGGTCTTAGCGTGACACTCGCCGTGCCCGTAACGGCCTGCACTGCTTCGGCTCCCGGTGCACCGGGAGCCGAAGCAGTGTTCACTCCTGCGGACAAACAGGGCTTTGGCACCGCGCGATCCGAGCACAGCCCGGTGTGGTTCACACTCGGCCGCACCGGCATGACCGAGGTCTTTTACCCCGACCTCAGCACGCCCGCGGTTCGCGAACTGCAATTGATCGTCAGCGATGGAACCCGTGTGCCACAACGCTTGCAGGACGTTGACGTCCGCACCGAGCAGTATGACGAGCGCAGTCTCACGTTGCGCCAGACCGCCATGGGCAGGGGCTGGAGCGCCTCGCTTTCCTACGTCACCGACCCCCAGCGCGCCACCGTCGTCGCCGACGTGGAACTCCGCTCGCTGAGCGGCCGGCCGCTGCAGGTGTTCACCTACTACGACCCGTCACTGACCAGGGAAGGCAATGACGACACCGCTGCGACAAACGGCGACGCCTTGGTCGCCTCCGATAGGTCTGCCGCCAGCGCGCTCGTCGCCGATCCCGGGTTCACGGCGACCTCTAGCGGCTACCTTGGGACCGGTGACGGCTGGACCGACCTCGCCGCGGACGGCACGCTCGACTGGCGCTACTCCCAAGCCGGGCCCGGCAACGTCGTGCAGACCGGCCAGCTCAACATCGACGGGCTGGGTTGGCGTCGCGCTACCCTCGCGCTCGGCTTCGGTGCCCACCGCGACGAGGCACTGGCCACCGCGCGATCCACACTGCGCCAAGGTTTCTCCGCCACCGCGAAGTCCTACGCGGACGGGTGGCGGAACTACCTCCAGGGGCTCGGTTCCCCCGCCGCCGTCCGTGGCGACCAGCGCCTCTACCTCACCTCGCTGATGGTGCTGGCCGCGACCGAGGACAAGCGTCACCCCGGCGCCTTCATCGCTTCCCCCTCCATGCCGTGGGCCTTCGGCTTTGATCGCAAGATCGCCAAGGAGTTCGGTTCTTACGCGCTGGTGTGGCCTCGGGACCTGTACCAGGTGGCCAGCGCGATGCTCGCCGCGGGAGACCGCGCGGCGGCCGATCGCGCGCTCGAGTACATGCTACGGATCCAGCAACGCCCCGACGGGCACCTGCCGCAGAACAGCCGCGTGGACGGCACCCCGTTTTGGACCAGCGTTCAGCTCGACGAGACCGCCGCCCCGCTGCTGCTCGCCTGGCTGCTTGGCCGCGCCGACAAGTCCACCCTGGACTCTTTGCGCCGGGCGGCGGAGTTCCTGGTGAACTTCCGCAAGGACGGCAACGCCGCGCCGTGGAGCGAACAGGAACGCTGGGAGAACCACAGCGGTTATTCGCCCGCCACCGTCGCCTCCGCGGTCGCCGGCCTGGTCTGCCTCGCCGACCTCCTCAAGCGCGCGGGAGATAGCGCGGGCGCCGAGCGCTACCTGCAATCGCCGATCGCTGGCAGTCGAGGGTGGACGAGTGGACGGCCACTCGCACTGGACCGCTCTCCGACCGGTCCTACTATCTGCGGCTCACCAAGGATGGCCAGCCCGACCGAGGCACCACCTACCGCCTGGGTGACAACAACCCCGGCCAGATTGACCAGCGCGCCGTCGTCGACCCCAGCTTTCTGGAGTTGGTGCGCCTCGGCGTCAAGCCCGCGACCGACCCGGTCATCCGTAACACCCTCGCGGTGATCGACGAGCATCTGGCCACCACCACCCCGACCGGGCGGTTTTGGCATCGGTTCACCGGCGACGGCTACGGCGAACGCGCCGACGGCAGGCCCTGGAACGTCGACCAACCTACCCCGCAGCGCACCTACGGTCGGCTGTGGCCGATCTTCGCGGGCGAACGGGGCGAGTACGACCTGTTGGCCGGCGACCCACACTCGGCCACCCGGGCGTTGCAGGCCATCGCCGCGACGGCGGGCAGCGCGCGCATGCTTCCCGAGCAGGTGTGGGATGACCGCCCCCCTGCCCCGGATCGCGCGCGTCCCGGCACAGGCACCACCTCGGCGACGCCGCTGGCGTGGACGCATGCCCAGTACATCCGCCTAGCCTTGTCCATCGACGCCGGCCGCCCGATCGAACAACCCACGGTGGTTGCCTGCCACTACACCACCACCTGCTGAGCGACCGCACCATGGAGGGCCGGTCAGGCCGCGCGGAAAACGGTTAAGCAAAACCGTGGTGCGGTGCTGCACCGACCGGCGCAGCCCTTAACACCTGCCGTGCACGGCACGGTGCCCACATGGAGATCAAGCTGCGGCATCGTCAGCTTGAGAGGCTGTCTGCGGGGGGATGATCTGCGGGTTGTTCTCGATGGGGAGGCTCCTGCGAACCCCGCCCGGGGCCATCTCTGGCAACGCAACTGACCCGCCACACCCGTCTCACTTCCGCTTAGTCACGATGAATGTATTTCGGATACTCAAAGGAGGGCATCATGGATACTGAGAACCTACTGGCACAAGCCCGTCGCACCGCCGGGATGAGTCAGGACGAACTCGCCCGTCGTGCGCACACCTCTTCGGCCCACACTGTCTCCTACGAAAACGGACATAAGTTCCCACTCTGGAGACGTGCAGCCCGACTACTCGCCAAGGCAGGATTCGAGTTCACGATTCAACCGCGGGTGCAGTTCGTCGAACAGACCACTCCGCGAGGACGCGCCGTATCGGTGCCGACGTCGCTGCCCCGGCTGCCGATCGAGCAAGCCCTGGCCACAGTCGCCTTGCCTCTCCACCTGAACTGGTCCGCACCCGGCCGACAGTTCTCCATGCGTGACCGACCCAGCGAGCCCGTGTGTATGAGATCGTGCTGCGCGAAGGGAGAGTCCCGAGGATGTGCTCACCTACATCGATGGCGTCCTGCTGATCGATCTGTGGTATGAGCTCATCCTGCCACGAGACGTCCGGGCCGCTTGGACGTCGGCAGTTGAAAGCGCCGCGCAGGTGGCTGCCTAGTGGACGAGCCGACCGATCGGGCACCGGCCACTGCCCCCGAGGGATTGACGTTGTTCCAGATCCAGGTGGCGAAACTGTACTTCAGCCTGCCCGCCAGCAACGGGTTCCTGCTCGCGGGCCGAGCCAAGGCATCGGCTTGCGGCGGTCTTCACCGAACTTACCCTCGCCATCTGAAGAGGGCTTCTACGGCATCGAGTATGGCTGCCTCCCGCTGATGCAACAAAACGCATCAGCGGTCAAGACGAGGACATTGCCGGGAGTAGGACTCGCACTGACCAAGCAGCAGGTCAGGACTGAGGAGAAGCCGTGCACCGCGAATCAAGGCCGCCGGATCCGGTCGCAGAGGTCATCCTTCGCATGCAGAAAATCAGGGACAGCCTTAGACCCCACGACGGTGTCGCCTGTTGCAACCGAATGTATCTTCAGGTCACCGAACTGATCGGCCAGAATCTCGTTGAAGATTTCTTCGCAGATGACTCTTTCGTCGACCGACTGGATGTGATTTTGCCGGACTGTACTTCCAGGGTCTGGATGCAGTCGCGTTTGGTCAAAGCCCAACCGGTCTTGGAAACCACTATTCGATGCCCGCTCCAACCGTGTCGTATGGCCCATCCAGTTCGCGTTAGCCGGCGTGAACGCTCACATCAACCACGACCTTACTCTTGCGATCATCGCCACTTGTCAAGAGTTCGGAAAAACGCCGGACACCGCTCCCGTCCATGCAGACTATCAACGGGTCAAGGAGCTCCTGCCAAGTGTCCATTCACGGGTCGAGCTGTGATCTCACGCTGTTGAGACTGTGGGGAGCCATGGGTTGCCGGTAAGTGCGTTGTGGATGGCGTCGATGGCGGGAATGCCGTGGTTGCGGGAGCTGACTAGATAGGAGCGGACGCGGCAGTATCCGGTGAGTGTGGCGAGGGTGTGCCAGTAGCCGGAGACGGCCTGATGTCGTTTGGGGCCTTTGAGGGCCTGCTCGCTAGCGTTGTTGGTCCAGGGCACGGCGAGGTTTCGGGTGAAGGTCCAGACTTGCTCTGCTTTGTTGTGGAGTCGGGTGGCGAGGTTGTAACCGGGGTGATTGCCCTTGACCCAGTCGCGGTGGCGGTTGGTGGTGATGCCCCACCTGACCGCGTGGTCGTAGCGTTGATGCAGGTCGGCGAGTAGTTGGGGATCGAGTTGTTCGCGCCCGTCGGTAATGGCCTCGGCGACGGCGGCGGCTGCCTCGCGCAGCACACCGATGACCTGCCCGGCCCATTGCTGCTGAGTAGGGTGCAGCTCAAGCACACCTTTGGCGTGGCGGATCAGATGAGCCGCGCATTGCTGGACTCCGGCGAGTTGGGTGTCGAACTGGTACCAGCCGGCATAGTCGTCGCGGACCAGGTAACCGGCGTAGCCCTGAAGCACGCCCAGGCCGGCGATGGAGGTCTTGGACCGGGAGCCGATCGGCGCGTACCAGACCAGCCGCGCATCAGGGGTGCGCACGGTGACCGCGTGGGGCGATCCAGGCACCGGTTGACCGTGGGCGTCGGTATCGTTGTGCACCACGTTGGTGGGAGTCTCATCCGCGCAGAGCACGTCCTCGGCGCGCAGCGCCTGGGTTATCGCCTCATCGAACCCGGCCGCGGCCAGGCGCTGGGCCAAGCGCTCCAGAGCGCGGGCGACGAACCCGGTCGACACCGGGGCACCCAGCAGTGCCGCCATCAGCATCGCGGTCCGCTCCAGGGGCACATTGCCCTCGCTGGCCAGCAGGATCGCCGCGGCGTTGACGTTTGGCCCGTACACCACGCACCCGGCCGCCCCGAACGGCGGCACCGCGGTGGTGATCTTCCCGCAGCAGCCGCACCGTCGCCGCGGCAGCAGATAGTGCACCTTCTCCAGCGCGATCGGCGGCAGGTCCCACACCTGCGCCCAGGTCAGACTCGCGTCCACAGCATCAGCCAGGTCCGCGCCGCACCCCGAGCACTCGCCCGGCGCGGGCAGCGTTTCGGTCCGATCCGGTGTCACCGTCGGGGCCAGCCCCGAGCCCTTGCGCCCCGGCTGCCCACCGGGCTTGCGATCGGCCGACCGCTCCCGCGACGAGCGATCCGCCCGCCGCTTGGCCTTGGCCGCAATCGAATCCGCCGACGGTGGAATCGAGGAATTGGTCGAATCACGCCCCAGCCGGGCCTCCAGCTCAGCGATCCGTGCCTGAGCCCGCTCCAGCTCCGAGGCCAAGCCCACTACCAGCTCCGCCAGCTCTCCATACGACGGCGGCTCGGGCCTGGACACAACCCAGATGATCGACGATCAAGCACCCACGATCGAGCCCGACACGCCGACACCGATCACCGACAGCCCACCAACTCACCCGCGACAGCCCAGCTCAACAGGACCCGTGAATGGACACCCTGCCAAGGTCGAATCCGAAGTACGGCAGTCGTTCGAGACAAAATTGCTGCACGTCGCGACGAAGGACGCAGAGACACTCAAGCACATCGTGGGGAGTTGGAGCATCACAGCAGCCCGAGACCTAGCCTGGAACAATACCGAATTGCTGTGGGGGCTGCGCAACATTCCTTTTCTCTTTGACAAGTCTGTTGCCGCGCTGGCACAGAGGTTGGTGTAGTGGGCCGGATGCTGGTCGCCTCCGTGGTGCCGCCGCCACCAGATTAAGCCAGTCGTCGAGCAAACCGGCGCTGTGAAGTTGTTGGCGGATAAGGGCTTTCCGGGGCTTCCTTGGGTCAGGATGGGTGTGGCTGTGGCGCTGTGGCCGGGCGGCGTCGAGGCCAGTTCGCCAGGTGTGAATCGGGTGGTCATCTCGTGTCGGTACTAGGCTGCGGTAAGTGGGTAGCTGCCAGGTCAGAAGTGCGGTGATATCCCGCTGAACGCGGACAAGAACCGTTGGGCACCATCAGCGGAGCGGAATCGTTTCATCGCGCGTTCTCGTTGCC
>DASYMC010000478.1:0-3209 GCA_036009255.1 Pseudonocardiaceae bacterium | reverse complement strand
CACCGGCGTGGCCGCCGCGGCGGCCGGCGACGCCATGCGCTTGGCCAGCTTGCGCAGCTCGGTGAGTACCCGCTGCACGCCGCCGCCCGAGGGAAGTGGCCAGCGTCGAAGTTTCGGGCGTGCTGCCGGCCGATCTCGATCAACCCGCACTCACGCCGCTGAAGTGTCTCAGGCGGGTCTGTTGCGTAGGCGGGAGACGGGACGTGGACTTGGCTGGATGAGGCCGTGCTTGAGGCTGAGGGCTCGTCTCAGTTCCCGTCTCAGTCACGTCTGTTCACCACGGTCCGGGTTACGCCGGTTTCTGACTGTGACCAGCGGTAGTGCCCCTCGCGACTGCTCCCGTACGTCGCCGCGCGGAGCTTGAAAGCGAGCCGATGTACCGATGTACCAAGTCAGCCACCTCCGCGCCGCCGGAGACGGCGCGCAATCCATTAGAGCCCCTGTTCATCCATAAAGCCCCATTCAGCAATACACGCGTTCAACGCGTTGTGAAGTGCTGCGGCGCTAAGTGAACTAGCGGAGGTCGGTGGGACTCTGAGGAGAATTGAGACCCATTGAGACCCACAGAGGCGCGCCCAGAGCCCACACCCCCTCTGACCAGGCGCGCCCGGAGAGACTCGAACTCCCAACCTTCTGATCCGTAGCTGTTCGAAACACTGTCCGCGACCGTACGGGAGACGTGAATCCGCAGGTTAGAGTGATTCTCCGAACGCACCCGGCCGGTAGCGGCCTGCCATGAACGAGACCCAAACTGAGCCCCTCCATACGCGCCGCGCCCTCCACGAGTAGGTGAAAATTTATCGTTCGGATTCTGATCGGTTGTTGTGTCCGCTCGCCGAGCACCTGAATCGCCGTCAGGTGTTTCTCGATCAGGCTCCTCAACCGGGCAGTGGCATGGCTGATGGCCTTGCACGTTGAGGCTCGTGGCATCCGTCGGCAGTGAGATGGGATGTGGTCGACACCGCTCGCTAGGGATGTGACCTCCGTCGACTGACTGAGGAGCTTCCTGTCGTCGCCCGACCGTGCCGTGTCAAGGGACCCGATATGAGATTCGGAACGCGGAGGAGTGCGGCCCCCTTGATGCGGTGTGGTAACCCATCGGGAGGTCGTTGGAATGCCACCACCCTCCCAACCCGGCCTCACCGCACCGGTGCTCGTGGCCAGCCCTCTCGCGACCGCCCGGCCGGTGAGGGCATGGTCCACAGGGCTCTTGAGTGTGCACCTATGCCCGGTCGCACGACAGCGGTCTATAAATCCGTCGGCTGATGCCTTCCAAGGTTCGAATCCTTGACCCGCCACGCTGTAGAAATAGCCTTTGACCTGCGGCGACAGGTTGAGGGCCTCGTCGGGGAGTGACGATCGGTGTCCCCGTGGCTGCCCGCTGTACCCCGTTCGTCACGCCGCATCTGGCATGGATTTGGCACGGCCGGTGACTGGTGGGCTCGACCTAACTCGCCCCCCGTTCTCTCATACCCGGCCGCCTCTGCGTCGGATCGCCGGGGTCATGGATGGTGCTTGCGCCATCGCGCCAGCGACGCCGCAGAGCGGCGCCCTTGGCGGTAGTGAGCCGACGTAGGACGATCCCGGGGACTCCTGAGGGAACGGAGATCCCTTGCGAGCACTTCGGTGTGAACGCTGATCGGCCGTCCGTCCGCGTGCCGACGAGTATTATCGCATGTCGCTGAACCGTGGCGACGTACCGATGGGTATCGGTCTGTGCGTACTATACTTACTGGTTGCATCGCTTCCGCTGACGGCTCGCTGACGATGATCATGTCAAGGCTCAGCCCAAGTTGGCCGGGAGACGGCGGGTGAACGCGGTTGCGTGTTGACTGGGCCTATCTCCACATGTGCGCTGGATCTGGTCGATGGTGCCTTCATAGCTAGCTGGGTGTTGACCAGGACTAATGTTGATCTGTGGGTGTAGGTAGCAATGTGGCAGGCGTAACCACTGTTGACGGGGCTCGGCCAGATGTGGGCCTTCGTCCTCGACTGCGGAGGACGTGGCAACTGTGATCAACAAACTGGGCCCCTTTAGGTCATACTTGCAGCGGATCCAATGCGGCATCGTACCGACACTGTGCGCAGTGGAATTCATGGCTCGACTATTCATGAGAGGAGTAGATCGTGAGTTCGCCTTCGAAAATTCGGGGGATGGACGCAGGTGTCCAGGAGACGCTGAAGCAGCAGGGTTTCCGTCCGGAGAAGTTCACTGACTCTCGCGGCTATACGTTCCCTTACCGAATGCTCATGCCCACTAGGGACCCAATGCAGGATAAGGCGGGGTCGCGCGAAGTAGATCCCGAGCGGATGCCACTGGTGCTGATGTTGCACGGGTGGAATGAGCGCGGGGATGATAATTCGGCTCAGCTACGTAACGGCGTCGCCGAGCTGCTCGGAAGCGAGGCGGCAGCATTACACTTCCCATGCTTTTACGTGGTTCCGCAGTGCTCAGCCAAGCGCAGCTGGGTCGAGGTGGATATGGAAGCAGAACACCATGTCATACCGTCGGAACCGTCGATTCCTTTGTCGGCAGTGGTGGAGCTTATTGACGCACTTCTTGCCAGCTACCCCATCGATCCGCAGCGCCTCTACCTGATCGGCCTGTCGATGGGAGGTTTCGGCGTCTGGGAACTTCTGAGTCGATGGCCCGAACGTTTCGCCGCGGCGGTGCCGATCAGCGGTGGTGCTGATGAGAACGCCAACCCCCCGACAGCGTCCTCGCGTTCCTCGAGCACCTGTGATTGATTATGCCGAGCACCCAGAGCCGAGAACGCTTACCACCACCGACCCCAGCCCCGATGTCGGCATAACGCGCTAGTCCGCATAAGAAGCCTTATGCCGACGTCGGCATAAGGCTTCGCTCATGGCGCCTTTGAGCCCGAGCACCAATCGGTCGTTGAAGTCACCCGGGTGATAAACCCCGTCAGAGTCGGCGATCAGCGTGTTCGTCAACGCGCACAGGTCCAGCAGCTGATACCAATCGGCGTTGTTGCGGGCCAGCCGGCTGACCTCGATACCGAAGACGATCCCGACATGACCCAAACCCACGTCGGCGACGAGTTCCTTAAAGCCCTCCCGGGCAGTGGTCTCCGAACCCGAGCGGCCCAGGTCCGCATCGATCACCCTGACCTGATGGGCATCCCAACCCAACGCGACCGCACGTTCACGGAGTTCGTACTGCCGGGCCAAGCTCTCGGTATGGTGCT
>DASYMC010000477.1:0-7106 GCA_036009255.1 Pseudonocardiaceae bacterium | reverse complement strand
AGGAAGCGGGTCGGAGATATGCATCAGGTTCCCGAAAAGATCGCAGACGAACTGGTGAGCGTGGCCTGTGGTCTTGCGCTTGCCCGAGTACAGCTCGGGTGCATCGGCCCAGGACCAGCAGGGACACAGTGATCCGTCGACGATGGCGACTCGGCCATCGATCTCCTCGGGCAGCTCTGGGACAAACTCGTCGAGGGCCTCGGCGATGATTTCTTCGAGATTGCTGATCGCTCTGGAGATCGTGGATTGGTCAACGAACAGCAGTTCGGCGATCAACTCTTGTGTGATGTTGGTGCGGAAGTACATGACGACGGCTTTGACCGCCTGGTGCAGCGTCAGTTCCCGTGGCCGGCCTCGTCCGTAATCCCAAACGATGCGCTCCCCGACACGCTCAACGAGTTCGTCGAATTGCTCGGGCGTGAGTCCCGTAGTAGCCTGGCCTGGCAATGGTCCCTCCGGGTGTGAAGACTATTGGCGTAGCCTTCAAATTCTCCCGCTGGGGCAATTGCTCTATGAGTAACGACACGCGAGAACGCTAGACTTCTTCGGAGCTCTTTCGCATAAGCCTCCGTGCGTTGTATTTTGCGTCGAGCCTCAGCTCCGATTTGCGGGTCACACGCGCACCCTTCCGCTGGACCTGGATGGTTTCCAGAAGGAGAGCTCTAAGGTTCGGGTCGATATCGGCCATCGCTGCCGGACTAGAGAAGAAGTGGGGCGCTGAGATCATCGTGGCATAGTCGAAGCAGAAAATGGGCTACGCCCGCGCAGCCGATCATCAGGTCGGCGGTTGGACGGTACGGATCTTCAACCAGCCAAGCAATCCCGGAGTGATCGTCCTCCCGCCCGAGCCCCAGGAGAACGTCTCCGATTCGCGCCGCCCGATCAAGCCACACTCCCGACTCCAGGACACGAGCTGCTTCCAGGTAGATCTCTCCAATACCGCTCAGGCCGTGGCACTGACTGAAATTCGAATAGCGGATGTCCGGTGGATGGGCATGCAGGGCAGCCGCCGCGATGTCCGCGTATCGAGCAACGCCCGTTGTCTCGAACAGTTTCAGGAAGGTCAGGGCAATCCCTGGAGCCCCATGGCACCACCAGCGCCAGATGTCGTGATCGCCAAGCCTCGTGGGCCAGACCAGAGCCCCTTGCGGCCGAGTGGCGGCTTCCGCATGCGCAATCAACCAGTCTGCCCCTCGCCGGGCGGCGGCTGCGGAATCCTCATCGTTGGACCGTGCGGCCCATTCCGCAAGGAAATACACCTGGCCGGCAACGCCGTGAGCAAAACCGAAGTAACGGTTTCCAGTCATGGCTGCGACACCTTCGGGTAGCGTCCAGCCCCCGTCCGCATCTTGGGTCGCTAGAAGATACTGCGCACAGCGGCGCGACAAGGCAGCGAGTCTGTCGTCCTGCAGAAGGTCCCCGCAGGCGATCGCCGCAACACCCTGGCCGGCAGCCCCGTGAGTGATATCCGGCCAATCAAGCGGACCTTCCAACGCTTCAGCCAAGTATTCATCGAGCCATCGTCCTGGTTCGACGAGGCCGCTGTGAACCGACTCGACGATGGCGAGCGCGACGCCCGCCTCACCGAAATGGAGGCCCGGCAGTTGGTCGTCGGGCGTCGCAGCGTGCGTCAGGAGCCAATCCACCGCGTGTTGAACACGATCCTGCACTTCGCCGTCGGTGACGCCGAACCTCGCCAACCGGGCAAGCGCGTAGACCACACCAGCGACACCCCGGTTGGCACTTCGATACAAGGCGTAGTTCGAATCGAGCTCTGTTGGCTGGTGGACTCCACTCTGCGGCGAAAGCCAAAGCCCGGTCTCGCTGTCGAGCAGGACGTCTTGAAGCAGCCCGCGCACAATCTGCGGCAGGCACGCGTTCACCCGCGTCTGGGTCGCATCGATCCGAGACCTACCGGCCAGGCCTACGTGTACGTGCGGCGTAGCATCCGTAACGGTAGCTCGCTCGGCATGCAGAATCTCGCCAACCTCTCTGGCGCTCGGCCTGCGTGCGGGCACCGTGGCGAGGCAGCGCGCCACGAGCTGGGCAAGTGCGGCTGGCAACCCACCAATCACGCAAAGCTGTTCCTGCCTGCCTTGCTCGCGCGCGGACAGAACGCGACGCGGATCGATGCCGGTGAACAGCAACACCATCAACGCTCCAAGTCCGTAGATGTCCTGTGCATAATCCGGAGGCAGGCCGGCTTTTTGCTCCGGGGACATGAAGCCCGCCGTGCCTTGCGCGAACGGCGGCGCATCGCTCTCGAGGGCGTACGCCAGCTCGAGATCGAGAAGAACGATTGAGCCGTCCGAGCGAACCCGGATGTTCGTCGGCGCGAGATCACGATGAACGTAGCCGGCGGTGTGAAGCGCATCGAGACTTGTAGCCAGGTCAGTTAAACGTGCTAACAGCTGTCGCTGCTCCGCTCGGGCCAACGTCCCGAACGGTCGGGGCTGGGTGGCGCCAATGTCAGTTCCGTCGATATGCTCGAGGGCTAGATAACCGTTGTCGCCTACCTCGAAGTACGCATCGGCTGCGGGAACGGAAACGCGACCTGCAAGCGCCCGGTGCACCGCCAATTGATGCTTCAGTCGAGCACGGGTGTCGCGCCCGAAGCGGTCCGACAGGCAGTGCGCCCGGCCTTCCTTGAGCACCTTCGCTGCGATATGCGCCGGGTCACGCATATCTAGGGCAAAAAAGACCGATCCGGTCGTGTTCGGCTTGATCACCTCGAGCAGTAGGTAGCCCGGCCCAAATAGCTTGCCGCGAACGAGTTCGGTCGGTGCGAGCTGTTGTGGCCCGACGAAATCGGCAAAGGGGTTGAGGATACCACTCGGGGGGAGAAAAGGAACGGACCGCTCGTCACGCCGCGTGCCTCCGTCGTCGTGCAGCACCGAAAAGACATGACCGAGGCGGTCGCGTTCGATGATCGGATTGAATCCACCGTAGCGGGCGTAAACCACGCGCCCAATCCGAAGGTCCGTTAATACTTCCGGACCGTCGAAATGCTGCGTTACCGTAGTCAGCTCGTCTGCCAGTGATCGGCTTTGGGAGTCTGACAGCGGATAGATAGTGATGAACTTACCGATCTGTGTGGGTCCAAGTCTGCCTTCGTTGAGTAACGCAAGGATCTCGTCGTTGCGAGCAATCTTGAACGGAACGCGCCGAGCGCCGAGGATCGGCACGATCATGGATAGAAGGCGGTTTGCCTGGACAGGAACGGAGGAGACGTGCAGCTTCCAGCCGTGTGTCCGTTCGGTATGTCCTACGCTGGCCCACCGGCCCCGATTTTCAACCGATAGCCCGTGAGCGCGAACAATATCCGCGTAGGAGACGCGACTAGTCAAGCCGCCTCATGGGACGGAACGAACGGCGGCCAACGCGCCGCAGCGCTGCTACATCAGCCGAGGCCTCGAGTTTCGTGTAATTGCAACCGGACTCATCGCAGGTGATGTCGCAAGTGTCGAGACACGTATAGTTACATTGTAAGCCCGGAACACCAGCCAGTCCTGCTATGACATCTTCGGGACTGAGCTCGAGGATCTTCGCCTTTTCGTGTCGTTCGAGATAATCGATCGTCGCGAGGGTCTCTTCAGGTTTGAAAACCAAGCCGTGGAAGAACTCCGGATCATTTTGCGCCTGCTCGACCAGGCGATCCAATGCTTCGCGCTTTATCGCCATGCTCGTGCTCCTCTGCGAGTCCGCTGATCTTGATCACAACCACAATACATCGAGCCGCCCCGAGACCCACGGTCCCGGCAAAGTCGCTGCGTGATTTTGTTGGTGGGCCAGTGGGCGGTGGGTGTCGCGGGCGTGGTGGTGTAGCGCGGCGGCGATGTTGGTGGCGCCGGAGAGTCGGAGCGCGGTGACCGCGAGGTTTTGCGCAAGGCCGCCATGACCTGGGGTGGCACGTTGCGTCCACCGATGGCGGGCTCGCCAGGCTGTACTGATGCGTAGTTGCCACTCTCGGCTGCCTGCGCCGAGGTCAAGCTTCGCTGGGTTCCAGGTCCCGCCGGAGGTGATCACGGTGGCTGGGCGCTGGTACTTGCGCTATGGGGTCTCATACCGCGATGTCGAAGAGTTGCTGGCCGAGCGTGGCATCGGGATCGATCACGTCACCATATCCCGTGGTTGCCGGCGTGCTGAGTAACACCGGCAGTGTGCCGGCGCGATGCATCTATGACTTCTCGCCTCTTTTCCCGAGACTGAGTTGGAACGGTGGACTATCGTGGACTGACTCGGAATCTGGAAGGACCGCCCGAGTCAAGGATTGGAGACTCGCAGCGCTATTCGAACTGGGCCGCCGATTGCACGATCGTGGCTTCAATGGTCGTTTTCGGGACTTCGAGCCGGTCGGGAGCGGCTGACGACGAGCCCGAATGCATTGGCAACCGCTCTGCGCCTGCGCGCAAGCAGCCGGCGGCGGTAGGTCCCGGCCTGCCGTAGCGGTACCGTTGTGACATGTCCAGGCTGGATCGCATCGTGTCGGACCCGGCGGTTGTCACGGCCAACCGACGATTCGTGGTCTGCGATATCCCGTCGAGAACCTACTTGAGCTCTTGTCATCGGGCATGACGATCGAGGAAGTGCTCACCGACTACCCGGACCTCGAGCGGGATGATCTCCTTGCCGCGCTGGAGTTCGGCGCCCTTGCCTCGGGCCGCCGCAGGGTGGTCCCGCTAGGCGCGGCGTGATGTTTCTCGTCGACGCTGAGTTGCCCGCTCGGCTCGGCGCGGTTCCTGAGCAGTTCGGGACACGATGCGGTGCATACGTTGGAGCTGCTTGAAGGCAACCGCACGACCGATGCCCGGATCGCCAAATTGCGGATGGCGGCGATCGAGTTGTGGTCACCAAGGATCGAGACTTCCGAGACAGCCATCTGTTGACCAGATGTCCGCGGCGACTTCTGGTCGTCGCGACCGGCAACATCACCAGCTAAACCATCGACTGGGGCTGCCACCAGCCATCTTCCGTTGCACGCCAGCTTGCCGCAATCACCTCTGACGTCGTGAGCGATCGCTGTTTCATTCCCCCCGGCATTGAGGAGGTACCGCCGGACGCGGCCGCTCGGGTCATGGTTGGCCGCCCAAGGGTGCGGTAGCTTCGGCCGCGTTCTTGAGCTGCTCGAGCGTGTGGCACATGCCTTGCTGCAGCTGGCGGTGCCGGTTGCTGGGAACGTCGATGATGCGGGCCCAGGCCGGGATCCATTCCACCTCATAGGACTCGGTGACCCGGGTGCCGCCTTCGACTGGCTCGAAGCGGTAGCGCCACACGGTGGACTCGCGCCCCCCTTCTTCGGTGACGAAGGTGAACTCCCGGCTGGGGTCGGCGGTCAGGACACGGCCGCGGCGTGACCAGCGGAACAGGTGCAACGGTCCGCCTCGGTTGTGGCCGATGAACGTGGCACCTTCAGCGGCGACGGTGGTGCCATCTGCCCACTCGACGCGTTCGCACTCGGGGCTCCACTGGCCCATGCGAGGCAAATCCGCGACCAGATCGTAGATGGCCTCTGCGGAGGCGTTGATAACGAGCTGTGCGCTGTCCTGCGTCAGCCACCATCTTCCCTTCTTGGCGGGCATCGGATCTCCTCGGCTCCCAGGTTCGATTGGAACAAAGCTAAAGCTAATTGTAGTAGCTAAAGCTGTCAACAAGAAGATATGCTACGATGGCTTGAAATGGAACTCGGTGATGCCCCGACACGCACGCACACGCCCCAGCGATCCGACCGGCGGGCCCGACGCCGCCAGGAGACCATCGAAGAAATCCTCGACATCGCGAAGGACGTGATCACCAAGGAGGGGGTCAACGGTCTCAGTCTGGCCGAGGTGGCCCGCCGCCTCGGCGTGCAGCCCCCCTCCATCTACAAGTACTTCCCGTCCCTCATGGCCGTCTATGACGCCCTGTTCCTTCGCGGTCAAGTTGCGCACCTCCAAGTCATGCGTGCCGCCATGGCCGGAGCCGAGCCCGGGCTGGACGCGTTGACCGCTGGCCTCGAGGCCAGCGGACGGTGGGCGCTGGCGAACCGGGCGATTGCCCAGCTGATGTTTTGGCGTCCCGTCCCAAGCTTCGAGCCCTCCGCTGAAGCGTTCGCCCCCAGCATGGAAATGGTCGCCCTCCAACGTGCCGCACTGGCCGCCGCTGTAGCCGCCGGAGAGCTTGGCCCCCAAGCCGACTCCGACGAGGCCGTCTACCTTGTATCAACCCTGATCGCGGGTGTCCTCAGCCAGGCCATGGCCAACGAGCCCGACCTCGAATGGGGCCAGGGTCGCTTCACCCCAATGTTCCCGAAACTCATGCAGCTTTTCGTCGCTGCCTATGCCGTCCCCACGGCTAGGCTGCCCACGCGGCCCCAGACATGACGCTGATCCTTCAGAGGGAAATGGTGAGAGCGACGGTCAACTGTCCGCCGCTCTCAACAGACGGACCCTTACCGGGAACGCCTCAGCCCCTCCCGGTGCCCAACAAAGGGCCCCCGTAAGTCCCGCCCCGATGAAGATCCACGCGAAGGTGCGCATCTGGGACACCCACATAACCAGAGCTACGGCCATCGCTGGCCGGGAAGTAGGTCTACCACCACCGAGCACGCCGCACCGTGTCCCGCACGGATGACCACGCACTCATACGTGTGATCGAAGGCCCGCATCGGCAGACAGGGCCCTCCATCTTTTTCCGGAATCACAATCCGTGCATCAGCTGTCGATGAAGCGGCGGATGGTGTCGATGAGGTCGTTGACGCTGCTGAAGCTGCCGCGGCGGATGGCCTGGCGGGTGATGATCCCAAAGAAGATCTCGACCATGTTCAGCCAGGAGCCGCTGGTGGGGGTGAAGTGCAGGGTGATCCGCGGGTTGCGCTGAAGCCAGTCCTTGACCTTGGGGTGTTTGTGGGTGGCGTAGTTGTCACAGACGATATGCAACTCTTGCCGGGGCTGGGTCTTGGCGACCTGTTTCAGGAAGCGCAGGAACTCTTGGTGGCGGTGGCGGGGGTAGCAGACGTCGGTTACTTTGCCGGTGGCGATCTCCAGCGCGGCGAACAGCGTGGTGGCGCCGTGGCGTTTGTCGTCATGGTCTGGCGCTCGGGGATGCCCGGGCGTAGCCGCAGCATGGGT
>DASYMC010000476.1:0-2893 GCA_036009255.1 Pseudonocardiaceae bacterium | reverse complement strand
TGCCACCAGTGATCTCGGTGTCGTCGGGAACCCGGGTGGAGGAGGTAACGACGATGTCGCGAAGACCGCCGGGTGATCAAAGCTCCCCGGAAGACGCAGCCAGCACCGGTTAAGGATGTGCAATTCGGGCGTGGCTCGGGTAGTTCAGTGTCCCTGGCTGTGCCGACTGACAATGTTCCGGTCGCCATTGAGAGTGCCCGTGATCCTGCGGAGCCGTTGGACACAGTCGAGCAGCCCGGAGACTTCGTCTGGGACGAAGAGGAGCCGAGGCCGTTACGCCAGGAGGCCGAGCTCACCGCTTCGGCCGATTCGGTACGGGCCTATCTCAGGCAGATCGGCAAGATCGCTCTGCTCAATGCCGCGCAGGAGGTGGATCTGGCCAAGCGCATTGAGGCCGGGTTCTATGCCGCCGAGCGGGTGCGCCGGGCCGAGGACTCGACCGACAAGCTCTCCCCACAGCTGCGCCGGGAACTGTGCGCGATCGTCCGCGACGGCCAGCGCGCCAAAAACCGTCTGCTGGAGGCCAACCTGCGCCTGGTCGTCTCGGTGGCTAAGCGGTACACCGGCCGTGGCATGCCGTTGCTGGACGTGATCCAGGAGGGCAACCTGGGGCTGATCCGGGCGGTGGAGAAGTTCGACTACACCAAGGGTTACAAGTTTTCCACCTACGCCACCTGGTGGATCCGACAAGCCATCACTCGGGCGGTGGCTGATCAGGCCCGCACCATCCGCATCCCGGTACACACCGACGTGGTGATCAACAAAATGGGTCGTATCCGGCGCGAGCTGCTTGAAGACCTGGGTCGCGAGCCCACCCCGGAGGAGCTGGCCACGGAGCTGGGCATCGCCCCGGGGAAAGTGCGCGAGCTCCAGCACTACGCCCGGGAGCCTCTCTCGTTGGATCAGACCATCGGCGAGCAGTGCGATTCCCCGCTGGGCGAGTTCATCGAGGACTCCCAAGCCATGGTCGCGGCGGACGTGGTCTGCTTCGCGCTGCTGCAACACCAGCTGCACACGGTGCTTGCCACGCTATCCGAGCGCGACGCCGGCATCATCCGCCTGCGATTCGGGCTCACCGACGGCCAACCACGCACGTTCGAAGAGATCAGCCACGTCTACGGACTCACCCGGGAGCAGATCCGACAGATCGCGGCTAAGACCATGACCAAGCTGCGCCACCCCGTACGCTCACACGCGCTCCGCGACTACCTCGACTAAGGGGACGTCGGCCGCCGGCGCCGGTTGGCAGAGGAGCAGATCTCCCACAGGGCCGACAAATTGGTCAGCCATCTCCCGCTCGGAGGCATGGATTGTAGATCTCTTAAACGGTTGTACACTTCAGTGTGAACGTTGATTGGTCGTGCGGCGGGTTGGCTGGAGCTGTCGCTGCGTGCCGCTGAGGTCGCGCTACGCCTCGATGAGCACTGTCCCGCACGAGCGCTTCACGCTGCTTTCGTTTGACGGCTTTGCTGATGATGAATCATCGGAGCGGTCGGTCGAAGGTCTTCTGCGCAGCACCGGTGCAATGCATTTCCGCAGCGCTGATCACCTAGGGAGACACGACTTGCGGGGCGTGGGTTGTGCGGGTCTCCGAGCAACCCTCGACCTAATTATCGAAAGCCTCAACTACGCCGCATTGCATAGCGAAGGAATGAACTAAACTGACTAGAGTGAGTTGTCGGTCAGGGCTTTCGCCCCACGCCGCCGAACTCGTCCAGCTCGGCAGCGACGCCGAAGGGGTTCGCTTCGGGCCGCCAACGCGGAACCGACACTACACCGGGTTCCACAAGTTCCAGACCCTCGAAGAAACGAGTGATCTGCTCGATGCTGCGCAGGCGGTACGGGACCGAGCTAACCTGGTTCCAGACTCGGCAAGCCGACCCCCTTCGATCCGGGACGCGTTAAAAAATCTCCTCCCGAACACCGAGATAATCGAACGCTCGGCGCTGACGATGTGACAACCGAAGCACACGGGCTGGAGCACTGCCGTGAGACATCTTGTGGCTTCGGAGGTCCGCTGTACCCCCCTGTCGACCACCGCGCCCACCGGGCGCGCCCGCAGAGAGGGGGACGGCCCGGCGGGCACGCAAGTGGGACGACGGACTCTGCTACGTCGGTGCCCTCTGTTACGTTGGCGTCGCCACAGGCCGCGCTCATGGTCCTCATAGAGGCTCATTCGCCAACATACAGTGACGTCGCTGTCGCGTGGGCAGCATGGGTGTCGAGACAGGCGGGGCTAGATCTGCTCACTAGGAGTCCGTTTGATGAACGGTTTCAGCGCGTCCACGGCCGTCCCGAACAGGGCCTGATATCTGCGTGGGACCGGGCCGGGCAAGCTTGAACCGCGCGGATTCCCCTTCACACGGTCACCTTCTCCATGCGGGCCAGACGCCGGCCGGCGTCCGGCCTGACACTCACGCGGACGCGTCCATCCCATGCCAGCACTCACCGCGCCACGCTGCCGACCCTTCGCGCTAGATCCGGACGTTCCGGATCACGCGTTGGCTGCGCGCGAGATCAATCCCGAGGGTGATCACCGATCATCGCATCGATGAGCTCACGGAGACCCGACGCTAGCCAGGTGAAGTTGTCCGATTCGTGGTCAGGCGCGATATCCGCCCACGTCCCGGGTTACGCGCAAACCCGCCCACCCTCGCGCCCGCGCCTTCCGGACCAACCCTGCTTCTGCCCGTTTTCTCGTCGTGCCCGCATGCTCGTCGTGGTGGCCCGGGGCGAAGGTGGCTTTGGCGCCGCGGCGCTGCGGGTAGACACCCTGGTCGGGTCCAGTGGGCTGCCGGGCAGTGCCGGGCCACCCAGCGGCAGCACGGGGACGAACTCGACATCGCACAACGCGCACACGCTGCCATTGGGGCGCCGCTCCCCGCGCTGCGTG
>DASYMC010000475.1:0-12920 GCA_036009255.1 Pseudonocardiaceae bacterium | reverse complement strand
GTGCGCCTGTGGGGTCGACAGCGACTCAGCCGCTTGATGGTGAGCCAGCTCCCCCGCCGAGCGCCGTGGGTCTGCAGCGCCTGTGCCGCGTACTCCGAACAGGTTGGTGAGAAGTGACAACACGGGCCCCGACGGGGACTGATCTCACGTTGATACGTTCGGATGCCGGCGACCAGCAGCGCGGTAAGTTTCGAGTTTGTCGTAGCCCTCTCCCGCCGGAGGGTCCGGGCCTCGACGAGCAAGGCTGCGGTCAGCTGGGGCAGGGCCAGCACCGTCACGATCAGGCAATCGCCGCTGAGACTCTCCCCGAGACAGCACCCGGCATCGATCAGGCAGGCGTCTCGAAGACACGACCCGCCTACCGGCCGACGGCGGTAGCGGTAGTCATAGCGAGGGTCATAACGTCTTCCTCGGAAACACGCCATCGTGCCAGTGTGCACCCCGCGGAGGCCTACCTACCGGGTCCGAGCCGGTGGTCGGTGCGCACGCCGAGACAGGGAGTGGGGCGATGGAGCTGGCAGAGGATGAGGCGCGCACGCGCTTCTCGACTGTGCCAGTCGTGCATCTCGCTACCGCCGATGTCCTGGGCTGGCCTCACATTGTGGTGACGACCTTCGTCGTCGCCAAAGACGTGATCTTCACAGCGGTCGACAGCAAGCCCAAGCAGAGCCGTAACTTGAAGCGGCTCCGCAACATCACGATCAACCCGCGTGTCTCGGTCCTCGCTGACCACTACGAGGATGACTGGACTCACTTGTGGTGGGTCCGCGCTGACGGCACCGCAACAGTGATCGAGGACGAAGACGAGATGGCCGAACCCATCCGTCTACTGACCGAAAAGTATCCGCAATACCGGGATAACCGTCCCGACGGCCCGGTGATCGCGGTCACGGTGGAGCGCTGGACCGGCTGGACATACTCGCGCTGAGGGTCGATCGATAGTCGAAATCCCGGCCTGCCTGGATCCATTCTGTACATCTGGCGGATGGGTCGTGGCCGTCCCTTGTTCCCCTCCGCGAGATGCGCCTGCCATGTCGGCAAATTACCCATTGAGGTGACGGCGGCGTCTGGTCGGTCACCTCTCGGGGATTACAGGAATGCAGCGGTGTGTCTGCGATTCCGGCGCTCGAGTTCATCACCAGCGCAGACCCGGCGCGCAGCGGTGACGACACCCGAGTCGCTGGAGGACCGTGGAACGCTTCGCTGAGGTGGTGCTCCGGCACCGCGCTGCGGTGACCCTGCTCTGGCTGGTGCTGCTGGTGAGCGGCCTGGCAACCGCCGGTCAGCTCAGCGACCGGCTTTCATTCGACTTCTCCTTGCCCGGACAGCCCGGCTACGAGACCGAACAGCAGCTGATAACCACCTACGGCGTGGTCGAGCGCGATCGTGCGCAGACCCTGGCTGGCGGCCGGTGCCGCCGTGGTGGTGGGCCTACTCATCGCGCCAGTGTTCGATCTGCGCATCGGCCAGTCCGGGGTCGATTCGCTGGCCAGCAGCGGGCCCGCCTTCGACACCGTCACCGAGCTGCGCCAGGGCGGGGTGGGCTCCGGCGTGCTCACACCCATCGAAGTGCTCGTACCCGCTGACCGGGCCGAGGCCGCGGTGGCCGCAGCCCGAAATGTGCCCGGCGTGCACACCGCCGTGGTGGGCGGCACCCGAGGCGGCAGCGTGCTGGTGGACGTGCTGCCTAGCGCCGAGACCGTGGACAGCGACGGCACCGCAGTGGTCGAGGCCGTGCGCACCGCGGTGCAGGCGGTCACCGGTGGGGAGGTCGGCATCACCGGGGCGGGCGCCGCGGTGCAGGACTACTCCAGTGCGGTCTACGACAACTTCCCCTACGTGCTGCTCATCATCGCGGTGATCACGTTCGTGCTGCTGGCCCGCACCTTCCGCTCAGTGCTGCTGCCGTTGAAGGCCGTGCTGCTGAATCTGCTGTCGCTCGCCGCGGTGTTCGGCGCAGTCGTGTTCTTCTGGCAGCAGGGGCATGGCTCGCAGGCGGTGTTCGGCGTTGCGCCCACCGGCGCTATCACGTTCTGACTGCCCATGATCATCTTCGCGTTCCTGTTCGGGCTTTCCATGGACTACGAAGTGTTCATCCTGACCAGGATGCGCGAGGAGTACGACGCCACCGGCTCGACCTCCGCGGCGGTGGAGGGTGGCCTGGGCCGGACCGGTCGCCTGGTCACCTCGGCTGCGCTGATCCTGTTCTTCGCCTTCGCCGCGCTGGCCTCGGCCCCCGGTACCGACATCAAGGTGTTCGGCACCGCGCTGGGGGCCGACCCACCTGAGTTCACGGACGACTGGATGGTCTCCACGCCAGACCCGGAGCCCAGCCCGTTGGTGGAGACGCCGGTGATAGCGGCTGACTCAGCGCCAGACCCCGAGCCAGTGATCAGCGGCTCCGTCCGTGGGCACAACGGAGGCGCGTTAGCCGGCGTTCCGGTGACGTTGATCGACACCGGCGGCCGGCAGATCGCCGTCTTCCGTACCGGTCCGGAGGGTTCTTACTGGCTGCGGGCACCTACCGCTGGCACCTACCTGCTGGCCGCCTCCGCCAGTGGACACCATCCGGCCGCGTTGCTCGTCACCGTCCTGGACCGCCCGGTGCAGCGGGAGATCGTGCTCGCGAACCTCGACCCCGCCGACTCCCCGCCTCCCCGGGAATCCGTGTATGAACTCGGCGGCACCCGTGGCCACGACTACTGGTAGCAGGGAGGCCATGAGCGACATGGATGCCCCGGCTGGGTGGGCCGCGCACCGCTTAACTCGACAGCGGAGGCCGGTCGGCCCAGCTACATCCACCGACGCCGTGTGAGCCGGCGACGGCGCGGGTCCGCGGAATTGTCGGGGTGACACTCCATACTGCTGCCCGACCCATTGGACCTGGAGACGGGAGGGGTGCGGTGGCACAACGGAATCGGGAGCGACTGGCTGCAGCTGCAGCGCGCCGAAGATCGCGACGCCGCGCCTACCTGGGACCCGTGCGCTCCGGACCGGGGACCGCGGAGACCGGAACTCCCATTGCGGGGACGGCACGGGCCAAGCCGTCGGCGGAGACCATTTCGACGGTGCTGCTCAGCGCCGCGCACGAACATTGCGCGGGTGATGCCGAGGCCGGGCCACGCATCGGCGTCATCGTGGCCGATCGGTGCGCCGAGGCGCCAGGAATCGTCGCGGCGGCCGTCCGGTGTGCGGTGGTGCCGCTCATCACGGCGGCGTGGGAGCGGGGCTGGTCGCCCGAGGACCTGCATCAGTTCGCCCGGCGGCGGTTGAACCCCGCCGGTGTCAGCTATCTCGTCGATGCCATCGCCGATCAGACCCTGCGTTACGCCAAGGCCACCATCCCGCAGCGTTGGCTTGAGGATCTCCGGTTGATGGGCGCGGTGGTGTGGTGGGAGTCCGATCAGACCGGCGGTCATCTCCTGCAGTGGGCCTGGCGCCACGGCGCCAGGATGGCGGACGCACTCAGCACAGTGATCGGGGTGCTGGCGCTGCTGCTGACCCTGCCTGCGTTGCCCAGAATCGGGCCACCGCCGGGATTCGCCGCTACTTCGGCGGCGCCGCGCCGGGGAGTGGACCAGAAGATGCTGGCCCGGGTGCGGGCCCTGCTGGCCAAAGCTGAGTCGACCACTTTCCCTGAGGAAGCCGAGGCGTTGTCGGCCAAAGCGCAAGAACTGATGAGCCGGTACTCGCTGGAGCGGATTGTCGTAGAAAGCACAGCGAGCGCGGACCGCGGTTGCAATCCGCATTCCGCCGCCGCCCGCCGGTTGTGGCTGGACAACCCCTACGTGGCAGCGAAAGCCATGCTCGTGGGTGCTGTGGCCGAGGCGAACCGGTGCCGGACCGTGCTGTCGGAAAAGCTCGGGTTCACCACTGTGCTCGGCGACGAGGTCGACCTGGAGATCGTTGAGCTGCTCAGCACGTCGCTGTTGGTGCAGGCGACCCGGGCGATGGTGTCGGCGGGGAGCCAGACCTCCCGCACCGGGCGTTCTCGCACCCGGTCCTATCGCCAGTCGTTCCTGCTCGCTTACGCCACCCGCATCGGTGAGCGGTTGAATACCGCACGAGACGCGGGCACCGCCGCGGTGGCCGATCCGGCCCGGTTGCTGCCGGTGCTGGCTGCCCGGGAACGGGTGGTGGACGAACTGTTCGAATCGATGTTCCCGCAGTCGGTGGCCCGCTCGTTCAGCGTCGGGAATGCCGCTGGGTGGCATGCTGGCCGCGCAGCCGCGGACCTCGCAGTACTCGATACCCAGCGCGCGGTGGCCTCAGGAGGCAACTGATCAGGTCCCCGTAAGCTCACCGGCTGTGCTGGTGCTGCTACCGCCATCGGAGACCAAGGCCTCAGGGGGTGACGGTCCGGCCCTGCGGCTGGACTCACTGGCACATCCTGATCTCACTCCGGTCCGCCGAAAACTGATCGACGAGCTGGTCGCGCTGGCCGGAGATGTGCCCGCAGGGTTGGCCGCCCTGCAACTTTCCGAGCGCCAGCAAGGCGAGCTGAAACGGAATGCCTCGCTGTGGACCGCATCGACGCTGCCCACGCTGCGCCGCTACACCGGCGTGCTTTACGCGGCCCTGGATCCGAGCTCGCTGCGGCCGGCGCAGCGGGCCCGGCTTGCGGTGGCCTCCGCGCTGTTCGGGCTGCTCAGCGCCGAGGACTCGATACCCGCCTACCGGCTTTCCGCTGGTTCCGCACTTCCGGCGTTGGGCTCGGTGCGATCGGTCTGGCGTCCGGTGCTCGGGCCCGCGCTTGCCGCGATCGCCGGATTGGTGGTCGACTTGCGTTCGGGCGGTTACACCGCGCTGGCGCCGGTGCCTCGCGCGGTCACCGTGCAGGTGATCAGCGAGGATCACCACGGCCGTCGGCGCTTCGTGAGCCACCACAACAAGTCGCACAAGGGCCGCCTGGCTCGGCTCCTCGCCACCGCGCCGCGTGCGGTGTCCGACGCCGACGGCGTGGCCCGGATCGCCCGGCGGGGCGGGCTGCGGGTCGACCACATCGATGAGCACACACTGGAACTCGTCGTGCCCGACTAATGCGGACTGGTTCGGTACCTAGGATCACGACATGAGCACGGGCGAGGTGGGCGTAATCCGGGACTGGCGCACCGATGGAGTGCGGATCATTCCCTCCGACGCGCTCGACACGAACACTCCGCAGACACCGGGGATGAACCGTGCCGCCGCGGTCACTCACGACAGGGCGGGTTCGGACAAGCTGTGGGCCGGGACCGTCACGATCCACCCCGGGGCGAGCACCGGCGCGCATCATCACGGTGAGCTGGAAAGCGTGATCTACGTGATCCGCGGTCGAGCCCGGATGCGGTGGGGCGAGCATCTGGAGTTCACCGCCGAAGCGGGCCCGGGCGGTTTCATCTTCGTGCCGCCGTTCGTGCCGCATCAGGAAATCAATGCTCTGCACGACGAACCGCTCGAGTGCGTGGTGACCCGAAGTGGCCAGGAGCCGATCGTGGTGAACCTGGACATCGACGGGGTCGCCGAGCCCGAACACGTGCAGTGGATCGACCCGACCCACCCGGCGGTCGGCTGAACCCAGAGAACTCGCAGCCGGCTAGCCAGTTTCAATCGAGTGTGACCAATCCCGGGAACGGGCCTCGTCGAGGAGAGTTTGGACGATCTGGCTCTCGGGAACAGTCTTGATCACCTCGCCGCGAACGAAGATCTGGCCTTTGCCGTTGCCTGAGGAGACGCCGAGGTCGGCCTCGCGCGCCTCGCCGGGACCGTTGACGACGCAGCCCATGACGGCGATCCGTAGGGGGACGGGGAAGCCCTCGAACGCGGCGGTGACCTGTTCGGCGAGTGTGTAGACGTCGACCTGGGCGCGCCCGCAGGAGGGGCAGGACACGATCTCCAGGCGCCGGGGTCGCAGGCCGAGGGATTCCAGGATCTGGTTACCGACCTTGACCTCATCGACTGGTGGGGCGGACAGCGACACGCGAATGGTGTCGCCGATTCCTTCGGCCAGCAGGACGCCGAAGGCGACGGCGGATTTGATGGTTCCCTGAAACAGCGGCCCGGCTTCGGTGACACCGAGGTGCAAGGGGTAGTCGCAGCGCGCAGCCAGTTGCCGGTAGGCGGCGATCATGACGAGCGGATCATGGTGTTTGACGGAGATCTTGATGTCGCGAAATCCGTGTTCTTCGAACAGGGAGCATTCCCAGAGGGCTGATTCGACCAGAGCCTCCGGAGTGGCGCGGCCGTGTTTGGCCAGCAGCCGGGGATCCAGCGAGCCGGCATTGACTCCGATGCGGATCGGCACGCCCGCATCGAGAGCAGCGCGGGCAATTTGGGCGACCTTGTCGTCGAACTTCCTGATGTTGCCGGGGTTGACCCGGACCGCGGCGCAGCCGGCGTCGAGAGCGGCGAAGACGTACCGGGGTTGGAAGTGGATGTCGGCGATCACCGGGATCGGTGATTTGGCGGTGATGGCGGGCAGCGCGTCGGCGTCGTCCTGGCTGGGCACGGCGACCCGCACGATCTGGCAACCCGTCGCGGTGAGCTCGGCGATCTGCTGCAGCGTGGCGTCGATGTCGGAGGTGCGGGTGGTGGTCATGGACTGGACCGAGACGGGCGCGCCGCCGCCGACGGGCACGCTGCCGACCGTGACCTGTCGGGATGCCCGGCGCCGCACGGCCGGCTGGGTCGGCATGCCCAGCTCAACAGATGCCATCGGATTCTCCTTGCCAGTGGTTGCCTCATGGGTGGTGGCAAACGACGAGGGATCATCGAACATGGCCGCTAAGTCGGGGGGTTCAGACCGGGCATCGAGCTTCGTGAGGTCCCAGCCTCTCCAGGGCTGCTCGGTCCCGTAACGCCATCGGCCGTCGAGTTTCTTCGGCTCGCCACCGGGTGTTTTCAGTAGGCGCCACTCGATTTCCCCCGCGTCCTTCGCTCCCATGCGAGTTCTCGATGAGATCGTGGACTGACTCCGCCCGGGACGGGTAGCCGGACAAGCCATCGGCCTGGCGCAGCGAATCGAACTCGGCGCACCGGCCGGTGAGGAACTTGTGCACGTACGCCTGATGTCCGGTGTCGAACAGCAGCACGTCACGGGGTGAGGTGAACACCCGGTGCGCGGCGATGGTCAACTCGACGACACCCAAGTTCGATCCCAGATGCCCGCCGAGGCCAGAACCTTGTCAATCAAGAAGGCGCGGATCTCCCCCGCGAGGGCGGTCAGCGTCGAAATGGGCACTTTCTTGAGGTCAGCCGGACTGGCAATGCGGCTCAGTAGGCTCATGATGGCCGCACCGCAAGGGGCAGCGTAAAACGGATGTTCTCGCGAGTGGTTTCGCGTTCGACCACCGTGACCGGCCCGAGCTCGGCGAGGGTGGCGATGACGGCTTCCACCAGTCTCGGCGGGGCCGACGCGCCGGCGGTCAACCCGACCACCCCGATCCTGTCCAGCCATTCCGAGCGGATGTCACTGGGGTCGTCGATGAGATGGCTGGGGATGCCGTGGCGACGGGCGAGTTCCACCAGCCGAAGGGAATTGGAGGAGTTCCTCGAGCCGACCACAAGCACCAGATCCGACTCTTCAGCGATTGCCCGCAACGCGTCCTGGCGGTTGGTCGTGGCATAGCAGATGTCATCGGAAGCCGGACCCCGCAGCGCGGGGAACCGAGCCCCCAGCGCCTGGATGATCTCCGTTGTCTCGTCCACGGCCAGGGTGGTCTGCGTTAGGTACGACACCCGCGCTGGGTCGGTGACGGTCAGTTCCGCTACCTCGTCGACCGTTTGCACCAGGACCATCTGATTCGGGACCTCGCCCAGGGTGCCTTCTACTTCCTCGTGCCCGGCGTGCCCGATCAGGACCACGGTGTCGCCACGGGCGGCGAACCGGCGGGCTTCGGCGTGCACCTTGGTCACCAGCGGGCAGGTCGCGTCGATCGCCTCCAGCCCCCGTCTGGCGGCTTCGGCGCGCACCGCTGGGGATACGCCGTGGGCGGAGAACACCACGGTGGCGCCGGCGGGTACGGCGTTCAGCTCCTCGACGAACACCGCTCCGCGCCTCTGGAGATCAGCGACGACATGGGTGTTGTGCACGATCTGCTTGCGCACATAGATCGGGCCGCCTCGCTGGTCCAGCAGCTGCTCGACGACCGCGATGGCGCGTTCCACTCCGGCACAGAACGATCGGGGGGAAGCCAGCAGAACGGTGCGGGGCTCCGGGGGGCGCCCGCTGGAGTTGGTCGCGGTGACAGACATCTGGGTGCCTCCGGGGCTGGAGCGGGCTCAGTGGTCACGGTGGGTGGCCAGCCGCGCGAGCGCGCCTAGCTCTGCGGCGGCTCGCGGCGTCGGGCTGGCTGACTGCAACTCCTCCATCGCCTGCGCCAGCAGTTCGTCAGCCTGAGCCTGACTCCAGGCGCGCCCGCCGGCGATGTCGATCAGTTCCGCAGCGTGGACCGCGTCGGTTTCGGACAGCGGCTCGTCTCGGCGGTAGAGCGCGGCCAGTTCGCGCCCGGCCTGGGTCTCAGAGGCCAAGGCGGCCACCACCGGGAAGGACTTCTTCTGGCTGCGCAGGTCCGAATGGACCGGCTTACCAGTCACGGCCGGGTCTCCCCAGATCCCCAACAGATCGTCCACGTGCTGGAACGCCAAACCCAGGTGCATCCCAAAGCCGCGCAGGCAGGCCACCTGCTCCGGGCGGCCGCCGCCGAATGCGGCGCCCACGGCGCACGCGCACCCCAGCAGGGCGGCAGTCTTTCGCTCGGCCATCCGCACACACTCAGCCAGCCCTACCTCCGCACGTTGCTCGAACGCCAGATCCGCGCTCTGGCCCTCTAAGAGGTCCTGCACCGCGGCACTGAGCATCCGGGTCCCCTCCAGCGCAGCCGGATGCCCGCTGCCGGCGAGCACATCCAGGGCCAAGACCAGCAGTGCGTCCCCTGCCAGGATCGCCGGGTTGACCCCGAACACGCTCCACGCGCTGCGGCGGTGACGGCGGGTGAGATCACCGTCCATCACGTCGTCGTGCAGCAGCGAGTGGTTGTGCACCAGCTCCACGGCGACCGCGGCTGGCAGCGCGGCGGTGACCGTGCCGCCGACAGCCTGGGCGCTCAGCAAGACGAGCGCGGACCGGATCGCCTTGCCCCCGTTCACCCGTGTCGACTGGCCCTGTTCGTCCCACCAGCCGAAGTGATAACCGGCGACATGCAACATGGAGGAAGGCAGCGTGTCGACAGCCGAACGCAGCGCGGGTTCGACGAGGTCACGACTCCACGCGAGCACCTCGCGTGCCAACCGGCCTTCGGACCTCACGTCCACGGTGGTCACGGTTTTCGCACCTCCCTCAGCGGCCGATTTCGACGTTCTCCAGGACTCCCAGTGCATCGGGAACCAGGACCGCGGCCGAGTAGTACGTGCTCACCAGGTAGGAAATGATCGCTTTGTCGTCGATACCCATGAATCGGACGTTTAGCCCAGGCTCGACTTCATCGGGAATCCCCGTTTGGTGCAGACCGATCACGCCTTCGTCTTCCAGGCCGGTGCGCATCGCGAGGATTGAGCTGGTGCGGTGTTCGGTGATGGCGATCTTGTTGCAGGGAAAGATGGGTACCCCACGCCACGCGTTGATCGGACGACCATCGATATCGACACTCGGCGGGTAGATACCCCGGCGGTTACATTCCCGGCCGAATGCGGAGATCGTGTGCGGATGCGCCAGGAAGAACCGCGTCTTTCGCCGGCGGGCGAGTAGCGTATCCATGTCGTTCGGGGTCGGTGGCCCGGTGCGGGCATGTATCCGATGCTGGGGATCCACGTTGTGGAGCAACCCAAAGTCCGAATTGTTGATCAGCTCGTCTTCTTGTTTTTCCCGCAGCGCCTCGATGGTCAGTCTCAGCTGTTGTTCGGTCTGGTTCATGGGATTGCTGTACAGGTCTGCCACCCGGGTGTGCACCCGCAGGACGGTCTGGGCCACGCTGAGTTCGTACTCGCGGGGGTTGGTCTCGTAGTCGACGAACGTTCCCGTCAACTCCGGCTCCCCTGTGTGTCCCGCGCTCAGCGCAATGGCTGCTTCGCCGCGCTTGTTCTGTGGTCGCCTGCTCTGGGTCCGGAAGTGCTCAACGTGAGCCCGCAATGTCGCAGATCTGCCCACCATCTCCTCGAATGCTTGCTGGGGTAAGGTCAGGACGGTGCAGGCGGTCGTTGCCGTGATGGTGAAGGTCCAGTTGTCTTGGGACTCGACCAATTCCCGATCACCGAAGTAGTCGCCGTCGGCGAGGACATCCAGGACCGTCTGTTCGCCGTAGCGCCCTGGACCGACTTTGCTAACCTTGCCGTGGGCAATAAAGAAGACATGATCGGCCGGTTGTCCCATCTCTACCAGTGCACTACCGGTTTCGAACTGCCGTTGCTCGCACTGATCGGCCAGGGCACGGAGCACCTCAGGGCCATCAAAACCCCGCAGCACCGGCAACTCGCGCAGCTCTCCGGGAACAATCCGCACTTCGGCGCCCGACGTGTCGAACGTCACCTGGCCGTCGCCCACCGTGTAAGTCAGCCGGCGGTTCACCCGGAAAGTACCGCCCGAGGCCTCAACCCACGGCAATTTCCGCAGCAACCAGCGCGGCGTGATCTCCTGCATCTGCGGCACAGATTTTGTCGTCGTCGCCAGGTTGCGTGCCGCGGCGGTGCTGAGACTTAATTGTGGCTGACTCGATTGTGGCTGATCGGCAACATCAACGTTTGGATCCGTCACGGTCACCACGCACCCCACCAATCTCGATACATTCGGATATCGACGCTTCTGCTAACGAGCTCGCGAACGGTGCTGGTAGAAGTTCAAACCCGATCGGCGGCGATGAGCAGGTAATGGAAGCTACCCTCGCGGTACGCGGTCAAAAACGGGTCCTCGATCCCGGTGGCCACCGAGGACTTCGCCCGCAGTTCCCAGTAGGGGATGGTGCTGGCGGTGAGATCGATGGCGTTGATCGGGACGAGATTGTTGGCGGCCAGCGCCTTGAAGTAGTCGCTTCTGGGGTGAATATTGCAGATGTAATGCTCGTCAATCCGGCTGACCGCCTTGGATCGACCACCCGTCACGTCGTTATAGCAGCCGGTGATGCAGACGTAGCGGCCGCCGTACGCCAGCAGGCGGGAGAATCCGGCGAACAGCTGGAACAGGTCCACGTACATAGTGGTCTCGTTGGTCCAGATGCCCCGGCGCGATCCCGTCTCGAAACCGGTGTCCAGCATGTTACGGAAGTGGAACTGCACCTGATCGGCTACGCCTCGTTGCTCGGCCTGGTTGTTGGCGAATCCAACTTGGTATTCCGAGATCGTCACGCCGTCCACCCGGCAGCCGAAGCATTGGTTGGCCATGAAGCTGGTGCCACCCCGGCCGGACCCGGCATCCAGCAGACGGTCATCGGGTGAGATGTCGCCGAGATGGTCGAGGAGTAGGTTCGCCTGCTGTGTCTCCAGCCGGTGCATTTCGTTGATGATCCGATCATCCCGCGTGTCACTGGGGCCTTCCAGCACGGATGGCTCGTACTTACCAATTCCGTAATGGTGGTGGTACAGACCATCGACATCACCGAGCCGGAGGTTGACCGGGTCCTGCTGGTTGTCGTTCCAATACGCCGCAACGGACTGTTGGTAGGCGGTGTGAAGTACCCGGGCGGAGGTAGGCGCGGTCGTGGTCATGGTGGACTCCTTCTTTTGTTGGGCCGGGCAGCCGGGCCAGTGCCGGGGCTGGTTTCAGGGAGCGCTCACGCGGTGCTCGCGCCGTGATACCGCTCTGTGGTGCTATGCCATTCGCGGTTGCCGCCGAGCCAGGCCCATATGTCGGCCAGGAAACGCCGCAGTGCGATCGAGCCCACCTGGCTGAGGACGGCCGCTTCCTCGACGAAGGTGTGCATCAGCTCGTTATGGATCGCTACCGTGCGCTCGATTGCTTCCTGTGGAGAGCACCTCTCCTCGATCGCGATTAACTTAGGCAGATCGAAGTCCTCGTCCGCTTCCTTACCCATCGAATACAGATCGTTCAGGATCACGCTGGCGCTGCCGGCCAAGCAAAACACCCGGCGCACCCGGCGATCGGCGAACTCGAAGGCGGGAAGCTCGTAGCCGGCAACCGGGTCCACCAGCACCATGGGCGGCAAGAAACTGTTTTCATGCCGGTGCGTCAGGTACTCCCAGACCGGTGGGATGCGCCCTGTGCTGCGCCAGTTCGCCTCATGGTTGTAAGCCATGAACATGACCGCTAGTTCGTGGCGCAACCGAGCGACTTGCGTCGCTGTGGCGTACCGGGAGAGGTGCTCGAAGGCCGAGCGATACGCGACCGCGACGGGCTCCTCCGAGAGCGCCTTGTCGAGGTGGGGCGCGTAACAGACCGGGAGATCGACCGGGTCGATGGCCGCGTAGGCGATCCCTAGCCGCGAGCCGATCAGCTTTGCATCGGCGCCCAGGGATTCCTCGTCGAGGAAGTGGTCGTCGGTGGCCCACTCCGCCAGGACGCATTTCGATGCCGCCAGCAGCCGATCGGGGTCGTCGGTGGCCGGATGGGTGAGCATCATCAGGCGCCCGAAATTGGCTTCACGCACTCGGTAGAGCGCTCCGGGGTAGATCCCGACCTGCTCGGCCCAGTCGACCAGGCGGTCGTTGACCTCCTCACCGAGTGCCTTGTCGTCACGGACCGCCGGAGGGCAGTACAGCTCAGAACCCGACTCAACACCGGTGGCCGCGATCGTTTCGCTGGGCGCGGTGCTCTTCCGATGAATCCGCGCCGCTGAGGTACCCACCCCGGTGGGCCCGGTAATGAGCCGCCCTAACGACGAGGTGGCTGGCTCGCTGTGGTCCCTGGGCAGCTGATCTCCGACAGACTGCGGAAGGTCCCTTGGCGCAGGGCGTTGCGGGTTGGACAACAGGGCGACCACCACGCTGGCCAGGTC
>DASYMC010000474.1:0-9539 GCA_036009255.1 Pseudonocardiaceae bacterium | reverse complement strand
GCGGGCAGCACCCCTTCTGGCTCGCAGCTGGCTGGTATTCCCGATACCTTCTAGCTGCAAATCAGGCGGCTGGCTCACGGACAAATCCACGCCCTACCAGGCCCTCTAGCCACCGCTGGAGTACTGCCTCGCATCGCCGCTCGGGCCGGCCGGTGGGTCGGGCTGGAGTGGCAGTTGGACGGCGATCAGCGTGCCTTCGCCGGCGCGGCTGCTGACGTCAATCGACCCGCCCAGGGCCTGCACCCGGTCGCGCAGGCCGACCAGACCCGTGCCACGGGTGGGATCGGCGCCGCCGATGCCGTCGTCGCGAATCGCCAGGTGCAGCAGGGCGTCGCCCTCCTCGACGGTGACGTGCGCGCGAGAGGCGCGCCCGTGCTTGGCCGTGTTGGTGAGCGCTTCGGATACTACGTAGTAGGCCGCCACCTCGATCGGGTCCGCGGACCGGGCCTCGGTCTGAACATTGAGCTCGACCGGGATCGCGGCGCGGCGGGCGAGGACCCGCAGCGCCGGCCCAAGGCCGCCCTCCGACAGGATCGCCGGATGGATGCCGCGGGAGATCTCGCCTAGCTCGTCGAGCACCCCGTTGAGCTCGTCGGCGACCCCGCCGATCTGCGTCCGGATGTCAGCGACATCGGCGGGCTCGGTGGCCTGGACCAAACGGAGCTCGAGGCTGAGCGAGACCAGTCGTTGCTGGATGCCGTCGTGCAGGTCGCGCTCGATCCGTCGGCGGGCCTGGTCGGCGGCGGCAACGATCCGGGCCCGGGACGCGGTGAGCTCGGCGCGGCTCTGGGCGTTCGCGATCGCGGTGCCGACGAGCTCGGTGAAATCGGCCATGCGCTGTTCGGCGTCGGCCGGGAAATGCTCGCCCCGCGTTCCGACGTTGATCGCGCCCCACAGGCGCCCCTCGACGACGATCGGAGCCGCGACCCCCGACCGAATTCCCAGCCGGCGGATGGCGTCACGGGACACACCGGAGGCTTGGCCGTAGTCGTCGCAGCGAGCCGGGCGGCCCGTGCGCGAGACGGCCTCCGTGGCCAGGGGAGCCTCAGGCTTCCAGCGGGTGCCCACTAGCAGCTGGTCGGACTGTTGTCCGCCGATGCTGGCGACAACGGTGGCCGTGCCGTCAGGGTCGAAGCGGACGATGTTCGTGCTGTCGGCACCGAGGACGCGGCCGACCTCCTGCGCGACGGCCGAGAAGACTCCGGCCGGCGACACTCCGCGCGCGACTAGCGTGGCGACCCGCCGCAACGCGGCCTGCTCCTCGGCGAGCACGCGCAGCTCCTCACGGCTCTCGGCGTTCGCGGTCGCGAGGGTTTCGGCCTCGCGGGCGCGGCGCGCAGCCAGGCCAACGACCGAGCTGACCGCGCCGGCGACGACGAGGAACCCGATCAGACCCACCACATTGTTGGCGTCGGCGACGGCGGAGTCGTTGACCGGCGGGATGAAATAGCGGGCCAGCAGCGCCGCGGCCGCGACCACCGCCGCCAGCGCCGGGAGCAGCCCACCGACCAGCGCCACGACCACGACGGCGATGAGGTAGAGCAGCATCCGGCTGGACAGGTCCAGGACCCCACGAAGCTGCACCAGGGCGAGCGTCAGCAGTGGAAGAACAACCAGCCCGGTCAGGGCCCCAGCGAGCCGTCGCCGTAGGGAAAGCCCCCCACGCCGAGCACGCAGCCGTCGTCGAGATGCGGCGTGCTCCTGGGTGACGATACGCACGTCAATGGCGCCTTCCCCTCAGGCGGCTGACGGTAGCGTCCAGGCCAGCCTCCCTCAGCAACGCGGGTCGGCCAGCTGCCACCGACTAGCGCTCGGAGCATTTTCGGTAAGCCGCGCTCAGCACCTCACCCTATCCTGCGCCGCGGTGTGCAGCGGTGTATGTCGGCTGACGGTTTCCAGGTGAATGGAGTGGTGGATGCGCCCGGACGTCGTCCTCGGCGACATCGCCCCGGCGGCGAGAGCGGATTCGAGCTCACCGGGCAGATCGTCGACAGCCACCCGGACTTCCCGGGCCCGTCCGTCGACTGCCCAATCGTCGTGGCCAGGCGCCTGTGGGATGTGATCGGCGCCTCGACGACAAGCACCGTACGAGCGCGACGGGGACGCATCGCAGCTAGCACCAATCTGCATCCCTGCGCTAGCCACAGGCACAGATACCGGATGGCGACAATGACCCAGCGCTGCTCACAGACAATTGTTCTTTATGTCGGGGCGATTGCCCTGTCCGACCCGTACCGGAAACGTCACCGCACCAAGGAGCGCACATGAAGATCGGCATCATCGGTGCAGGCAATATCGGCGGCACCCTGGCCCGGCGGCTTCCGGCGCTCGGGCATCGGGTCTCGGTGGCGAACTCGCGCGGCCCCGAAACGCTGCGTGAGCTGGCTGCGCAGACCGGCGCCAGCGCGGTTTCGGTTACCGAAGCAGCACGCGACAAGGACCTCGTCGTCGTGACCATCCCGGAAAGGAACGTGGTCGACCTGCCGGGCGATCTGTTCGCCGACGCGGGCGACGTCATCGTCGTGGACACCGGCAATTACTACCCGCAGCAGCGCGATGGTCGCATCGACGCGATCGAGCAGGGCATGACTGAAAGCTCCTGGGTGGGGCAGCAGCTGGGCCGACCAGTGATCAAAGCGTTCAACAACATCTACGCGGACCATCTGCGGGACAACGGCCGCCCGGCAGGGACTCCCGGACGCATAGCCCTGCCGGTAGCCGGCGACGACACCGCCGCCAAGAAAGTGGTCATGCAACTGATCGACGAACTCGGATTCGACGCCGTAGACGCCGGCAACCTCGACCAGTCCTGGCGCCAGCAGCCCGGCACCCCCGTCTACACCACCGACCTCGACGTGGACGGCGTGCGACACGCCCTCTCGCAGGCCAATCCCGACCGGACACCCCCGTGGCGTGCCACGCCCAACAGCCCCAGCAGTTTCACCGACCCACGGTGACGCTCAGGCACACACTGCCAGCATCACGGCAACCACGTCCGAAGTCGGGGTTCCCGTGATCAGCAACCATCCTTTAGCCGAGGGTGGTGGCGTGCAGGTCGGTGAGCATCTGCAGTGGCACGTGTTCGGGTTGACGATCAATGTTGACACCGTGATCTCTACCGCGATCGCCGCGGCGATCGTCCTGGGTTTTGGCCTCTATCTTGCGGCGAAGGCGACCGCCAAGGTACCCAGCGGTCTGCAGCTGGTGTTCGAGACCGTAATCGACCAAATTGAGCGCCAGGTGGAAAGAAACATCGGTATCCGTACCGCGCCCTTCGTCGTCCCGTTAGCGGTCAGTCTGTTTTTCTTCATCCTCATCTCAAATTGGCTGGCGATCCTGCCGCACGCCTGGGAAGAATACGTCCGACCACCCACTTCGGATGTGAACCTCACCTTTGCTCTGTCTTTCTTCGTGCTTATCCTGGTCCACCTCACAGGACTGCGGACCAAGGGCAAACACTACTTCCGGCACTTCGCCAGGCCTTACCGGATCATGCTTCCGCTGAACATCCTCGACGAGCTGGTCAGGCCAGTCACCCTTGCGCTGCGGCTGTTCGGCAACATGCTGGCCAGCACCGTAATGGTCTCTGTTCTTGGGCTGCTGCCCGCTGCTGTGTCATGGGCACCGACCGCAGCATGGGAAGTTTTCGACCTGTTCATCGGCCTGCTTCAGGCGCTGATCTTCACGCTACTGACAATCATCTACTTCGGATTCGCCGCAGGACCTGACGAGGACGCCCAGCGCCTTGATCGTGGCACGGGCCATCGCCGATGAGCTCACCAACGCCGGGTCAAGCTCAACATCGGCGGCCGCGGGTACGACTCCACCCACCCGTCGGCAACGACTGCGCTACCCGATAACTGGTACTGGGGGAGTCGGGGCAGCACCCGAGCCGGGATGGGCGCTGACGGTGATGTGCCGCGGCGGTGCCGGAAGGCAGGCTTGGGTGCGCAACGCGGGTTCTTTCTCGAGGCGGTCTCGGACTATCACTGAAGATTCGGCAGGTTATGACGTGTCAACCGCAATCGCCCCGGCTGTGACACCGTGTCAGCGGCGGTACCAGCTGGTTGGTCCGCCTACCGCGGTTATGGTGTTGGTGCTGTTGCTGGCTTCGGTGCTCGTTGGCTGCGGCGCCGCCACCCACGCGAACTCGACGGCCACTGCCGGGTCGGGGGGCTTGGCGCGCTTTTACACCCAAACGTTGGCATGGTCGAGCTGCGCAGGAATCTTTCAATGTTCCGCATTGACCGTGCCGTTGGACTACGCCAACCCCGGGGGACGCACCATCCAGCTCGCGGTCATCCGCGCCAGGGCCACCGACCCCGCACACCGGATCGGCTCGTTGATCACCAATCCTGGTGGTCCGGGCGGATCAGGCGTGCAGTTTGTCGGGCAAAGCTATGCCGCACAGCCTGGTCAGCCCTCGCACTTCGGCGCCCAGCTACGAGCCGATTTCGACATCGTCGGCTTCGACCCCCGTGGGGTAGGCCACAGCGCACCGATCACCTGCCTGAGCGATACCCAACTCGACCACTACTTCGCATTGGATCCCACTCCCCAGACACCCGCCCAGGTGAATTCGGTAGTCACTGGGGATAAGACATTTGATGCCGGCTGCCAAGCCCACTCGGCCATGCTGCTGCCTTACGTCGGCACCCCGAACGCAGCGCGCGACATGGATATCCTCCGCGCTGCACTCGGCGACCAAAAAATGTACTACCTCGGGGCCTCCTACGGCACCTACCTCGGTGCGATCTACGCCGAGCTATTCCCTACCCACATCGCCCGCGCAGTCCTCGATGGCCCACTACCCCCCAACCTGACCAACACGCAGCTCGACCTTGGGCAGGCACAAGGGTTCCAAACCGAACTCACCCGATTCATCACCGACTGCGTGACCCAACCCGACTGCCCACTAGGCACCGACGCGACCACCGCGGAACAAAAATTCGCAGATTTCCTCGCCTCGACCCAGACCCACCCATTAACCACCGGCACCGACCGGATGCTCAATGAGGCACTGGCCGAAACCGGCGTGCTGGTCACCCTCTACGACAGCCCCACCAGCTGGCCAACACTGCGCACCGCCCTGGCAATGGCCATGACCGGTAACGGCCGTGGGCTCCTCGCCTTGTCCGATCTGTATGACGAACGTAACCCTCAGACCGGGCATTACTCCAACCAATCCGCGGCCAACGTCGCCATCAACTGCCTCGACCACCCCAACCCCGTCCACACCGCTGCCGACATCAACGCCGAGCTACCCGCCTACCAACAGGCCTCCCCGCTCGTTGGCGCCTCCTTCGCCTGGGCTGACTTGATGTGCGCCTACTGGCCAGTGCCACCCCAAAGCCAGCCGCACCCCGTCCATTACGCAGGCACACCACCAATCCTGGTCGTGGGCACCGTCCATGATCCCGCAACACCGTATCCCTCAGCCCTGCAGATGACCGACCAGCTGCGATCGGCGGTGTTACTCACCTACAACGGCGACGGACACACCGCCTACCACCGAGGCAGCAACTGCATCGACGGCGCAGTCGACAACTATTTCACCCAAGCCGCAATCCCCGCGACGGGCACGGTTTGCCAACCCGACTCCCGACTAACCAGTTAGGTCGACCTGACATGCGCACAGTCCCTCAAGGCTCCAGTTACGCGCCATCGACCCGGCAAAGCTTCTCAGGCACCTTTCGGCGTGTCACTCACCATCTCCGGGCGGCGGCACTCGTCACCATGGTGACGTTATTGTTCGTGAGCGCCTGCGGAAGCAGCAGCACAACGACGCCACCGGCGACTATATCGACGTCGGTCACTCCGACGTCGGATATCACCGTGACAATCCAGAATTTCGCCTTTAACCCGGCGCGCTTCACGGTCAGCCCAGGAGCCACCATAACGGTAGTCAACGACGACGAGGTGATCCACACCCTTACCGCCGACAACCGGGGGTTTAACTCGGGCGACGTGACCAACGGCGTACCCGTCACCTTCCAGGCGCCCATGCAACCCGGGATATACCCATTTCATGATTATCTACACGGCTACATGTTGGGCGTTCTGACTGTTTCTTGAGCCTGGCGGGTCATCGCCACAGGCAAGCCTCTTTTCGCTGGAGAGCTACGGGGACACATTGGCGCACACGACGTGGCGGCTTACCGGCTGGGACTACGACCCTCGGTGGCCGTCAAAGACCGACTCAGACGATGTGCCGACGTTGACGGCCGGCAGACTCAGGTGCGTGTTCGCGTATCCACGACGCGGCAAGCCTCGTCCAGAGGGCTGCATCTTCTGCGCCTTCGGCGAGGCCGAGGTTGTGCGGTCCGTGGGCGAACACATGGACCGCGTGCGGGATGCCGTGGGCGGTCAACGCTGACGCGAAGCGGTAGGTGTGCTCGGGTGGGACGTGGATGTCCTCGGCGGTGTGCCAGAGGAAGAACGGCGGCGACTGGGGGGTCACCAGCGCGTCCAGCGACGTCGCCCTGCGCAATTCTGCGCTGGCGTCTTCGCCGAGCAGGATCAGCCTGGAGGGCCGGTAGGTCTCGGTCTCCATCGACGTGATCGCGTAGCCGAGAACCGCGAACTGTACAGCCGCCGCCGGCGCGGCGCCTGGCGCCAGGGCGGCAAGCCCGGCCAAGTGACCGCCGGCCGAGAACCCGATCAGCCCGATGCGGTCGGCCCCACCTGCGCGACGACGGCGGATCTCGGCGCGGAGCGCGTCAAGGGGCGCCGGGTGACGGACGTTTAGCGGGTAGCGGAAAACGCTGGCCTGGATCCCGACCCCGCGGAGCCAATCGACGATCGGCTCGGCCTCGTTTTGGGCATGCGTCGCGTACCCGCCACCCGGAACGACGATCATGTGCGTACCTGCCACTACCGGTCCCTCCCTCTAGCGGGTCGTCCTCACGGACTTGTGGGTCTCAGCTAAGGCGCGTCCGCTGGGCAGAGACCCTGCTTGAGGCCAAGCCCGACATCTCGGGGCCGTGCCCATCGGTGCGGCCGGACCCACCGAAGCATCGAACCTGACGGGCCGCGCCTGGTCTAGCCGTGATCGACTCTCGCCCCGAGCACGCGTTCCAGGTGCAGAAGGGAGAACTCCTGCACTACATCCCCCGGGTGGCCGGGCCCGTCAAAGGTGCCAGTGGCATGGGCTGCCACCGTCACCGGAAAGTCCCGATTGCGCAGGTCTGCGGTGGTATGCAGCACGCAGATGTCGGTACATACCCCACAGATTCGCACCGAGTCGATGCCAAAGCGGTGCAGGTGGCCCTCCATCTCGCTCTCAAACAGCGCCGAGTACCGCCGCTTGCGCAACAGCAGAACATCATCTCGGTCCAGCAGCGGGAGCAGTTCGTCGACCAGATCAGCCTCCCGGGTGCCGCGGATGCAGTGCTCGGGAAACACTGCGAACTCCGCGTCGTCGATCTCGTGAGTATCGGCGGTGAACAACACCCGTCGACCAGCGGCGAGGGCCTCATCTACCTCCCGGCGCACCGCCGGGAGAACGGCCAGGCATCGCTCACTGGCCAGGTTGCCCTCTCGGAGGAACCCGTTCTGCATGTCCACGACAACGAGAAGTTCAGACACCGCAGTCGCTCCTCGGATGCGCTCCTTCCGCCCCACAGTGCCACATCACACTCCATTGTCGGCGAAGTTCACGTGCAGCCAAGTGGTCCCGAGCACTATCCCCCGCCTCCCTGGCCGCGACCAGGCCTCTTTGCTGATCCCTGGAAGAACCTGCGACAGCCGCTGGGTGCTTCAGCCACGTGCTCGTCACACCATCGTGGGGTGGCTCGGAGGATCCGTTGTTTCACCGACGGGCATTACCGTGCCCACCATGGGGGGCAACAACAATGACACGGACCTTCTCCGGAAACTCGAACATCTGGTACCGGGATCCGAGGTTTGGGAACTCGCGCGGCGCTACCGCCTGCACCGCTACCGGCGCTCCGACGCCCAGCGACAGACGGTCGAAGTCGAGATGATGTTCAACCGCGACATCGGCTGGAAGGTCGTCGCGAGCGACGCGGCCCGCGACATCTCCGCATCAGGTCCCCCGCACCCGGATCTGAATGTTGCCGTGGACACGGTGCGCTGGCAGGACCTTGACGGTCAAGCCGTGCCGCCACAATGATCAAGCGACACGTGAGCCCTGCTGTGCGCCTCGTGAGCCGATCATCATCCGCCGAGTGACAAGATCGGGCGGAGCATTCCGCCAACGATCTCGATCCCGGCCGATGAGACCGATGGGGCAAAGCGATCTAAACCGCGACCAGACAATGACGACTGTGAGAGTGGCGAGACTGCGACGCCACGACGGACCGACCTGTGACCGCGGGACGTGCTCGTAGCGTAGCCTGCCTCGGACCCGTGTGCGTGCGTGCTTCGATGATGCGCTCAGGCTCGGAGTGCTACCTGGAAGGCCGGGACGCAGGTTCCACCGGCGCTGACGTTGAGCAGAGCGGTCGGGGACAGTCGGCAGATGCAGCCGTGGGTCGTGGAACCGAACAGGAACGGGTCAGTGCTTTCGTAGTAGGCCTCGATGCGCAGGCCGCCGTCTGCCCAGGTGGGGTAGCGGGCCTTGGGGATCGGGATGCGTTCTTGGATGACGTGCGGATCGCTCATTGCATGAGACAGTGCCTTTCGCCAGTCCTCGTCGCTGGTCTGCCAGCCGCACACGATGCCCTGGCCGCCATAGTCGTCATTGGGCTTGAGGACGAGGCCTTCGCGGTGGGTGCGGGCGAAGGCTGACAGGTCAATCTCCTCCCCGCGGTAAGTAGTGGATCCGGGGCGCACCAGCCGCGTCCACGGTAGATATCGCTGGGCGGCGGCCGCCTCCTGCGGCGAGAGCAGGACGCTGGTAAGGGGATCGGCGAACAAGGTCAAGGCGGATTTCTTGGTGGACAGCTGACTGGTGAAGGAATTCACCATGACGCAGGCGCCGGCGGACCAGGCCCGAGGCAGAGGGTGGTCGATGAAGTCGGGGCCGTAGCGGGATAACAGATCATTGAGCAGAGCGCGCCGGTGAACGACGGTAATCGGCTGCCGATGACCATCGGCATCGTGGCTATACAGGCGGCGATGCGTCGAGTCGTAGCGCAGGTCGTCAACGGAGCAGATCACCGCTGGCACCCCTTGGCGGTGCAGCTCGGCGCGCAGCATGGTGAACTCCCAACTGAACTTCGACTCCCCGCACTCCACGATGGCGACCCGGGGTCCGTCCCCGGGCATGCCACCGGTGGTCCACGCGCGAGTGAGGTTCTCGACGATCTGCCGGCGGGCCGAGGTGGCCTGCACGCGGTAGTCGCGGGTGAAGGCCTGCATTGCTGGGGTGGCCGCAAAGATCTCAGCGAGCGCTTCTTGAGTGAGTGCGCCCGCTGGGGAATCGGGATTGAACTCCACGAAGACCAGCCGGTCGGTGATGAGAAAGCCGTCGAGTCTGGAGTGCGAACAGTCGCCATCCGTCGGCGGGGACATCGCGGCCAGGGCCGTTTCTACCGGAGTCAGCGCCAAGATCTCGCGTACATGATCGCCGACTT
>DASYMC010000473.1:0-1930 GCA_036009255.1 Pseudonocardiaceae bacterium | reverse complement strand
GTGAGACGAGTCGAGACCTACGACACCTGGCTCGGGTCCACTACCGAGGTGCCCAAGCTCCTGCTCACCTTCGACCCGGGCGCGATCATGACCCCCTCGACAATCAGGTGGTGCCAGGATCACATAGCCGCCCTCGAGGTCAAGCACATCGGCACCGGCATCCACTTCGTCCAGGAAGACAATGGACCGGCCATCGGCATCGCCATTGCCAGATGGCGGGAGCAGCAAGGACTGGTCAAGGAACCGTCCAGGCAGACATAACGCACACGAGGACCTGCTGTCAGGGCGAATCGTAACGCCTTCCGATATCAGCCTGGTCTCATCCGGCTTCGAGCGCACGAGCGCACTCTCGCCCGGATCCTGGCGCGGCCTGACCGCGCTGTTCTGGTCGAACATCAACCCGTACGGCACCTTCCGTCTCAACATGCACAAGCGCCTCGACCTCGCCTCGGCGGCTGTGGGCTTGGTCGGCAGCGAGGGGTCCGGGAAAAGTTGGGTCCGGGCTGCGGCGGGCGATCGAGTTCGGTGAACACGTCCAGCCACGCGTCCATCGTGGCCGCGTCCTGCGTCGCGGTGACCCCGACGGAATTGAAGATCGACACGGCGGTACGGGCCGATCGCAGATCTCGTTCAATGCAGATCGCTGAGGCTTCGGCGGGCAGCCAGTTCCACGTCCGTGGAGGGCTGTCCCAATAAAACCCCGACCGGACGTCCCAGCGCGTCCCACACGTAGCTGCCGCCAGCCGGATCAGGTGAGGAGACGTTGATACCGAGAATCTCCAGGGCGCGGGAGTTGACCCAGCGGTTGTGCAGCGAGTCGTCGCGCAGCATCACCGGCCTGCCGGCACTGGCCTCGTCCAGTGCCGCAAGCATCTCCCGGTTGCCCATGGCGTGGAACACCGGGCTGATGACCACGCCACCGACGACCCACTCGTCCGGGCCGAGCTTGCCCGCCCAGTCCCGTATCGCGCCGAAGATCTCCTCCACACCGAACATCGGCGACAACGGAAGCTCCCACGCTGCCGCCTGGCCGCCGAACCGACATGGGAGTGCACATCAATCAAGCCCGGCATGACCATGCCACCTCCAGCATCGACCACCCGGGTCTCCGGGCCTGCCAGGGCCTCGACATCAGCGTCGCTGCCCACCGCCGCGACCTTCCTGTCCCGGACTGCAACGGCCTCCGCCCATGGTTGATCCTGATCAAGGGTCTACCCAGCGCTACCACGAACGATCACATCAGCGGACCGACCGCGGGCTCGAATAAATTCAAGGGGAGAAAATGACGGACACTGGTTCGCGCGGGGATACCCGCGACATGTGCATGGTGCACACGACGTTCCGGCGAGAGTTCGGCGCTTCGACCATTCCGGCCAGTGGATACTCGTAGGGTCACGGACCGTGCTCATGTATGCCCCTCGATCGGATCATGCCTGCTCAGGGCTGCTACCGAGTGCAATTTGCGGCCGGTCTGGACTGCCCTCAGGGCGATTTCAAAGTTTGGGTTGATCTGGTAGGTGTGCTGGTCACGGCGGTGTGACGATATCCGGTGGGGGCGCTACGAACGCAACGAAGCTTCCGTTGATGCGAGTGACCTTGCCAAGTCGCCCGCGCCGCGCTGCGCTGCCTCCAGCCCGAAAGGCCGGCGATCTGATACCGCGACTTCATCGGGCGCCGCCGCAGTCTTGACCAACCCCAGCCTGGAATTGGTGCCTCGCTGACCCCCGCACCGTGGGTACGCGGCGGGCGCTGCATGATCTGCAGCGCCCGCTACCTGGCCGATCCGGAGTGCCATCCGGGCCGGGCCCCGTGTGCTGGCCGGCTACTGCGGCGGCAGGCCGGTGTCATACCTAGCCAGCAGTCCGAGCAGGCGCTCGTCAAGACGCTCAGGTCCCCACGGCTGCACCTGGACGCCGGGCTGGGGCTCGTC
>DASYMC010000472.1:0-2228 GCA_036009255.1 Pseudonocardiaceae bacterium | reverse complement strand
CTCCGCCTCAGAATGAGGATTCTGGGGTCGCGCCCTGCAGCGCTGGAGGGGTTGGTCGGCTTTCCCCGCCTATCCGTCGCGTCGCGACTCGGAGGACCAGGGCGTAGACGCCGAGACCGACGACACCACCGACGGCGAGCAGTGCGAGATCTGCGAGCCGGTCGCCGGCATCGAGCTGTCGGATCCACCACATCGCGGCGGCTACCGGAACCAACGCGAGCGTGGCCACCAGCGCAGCGACCACGGCGCGGGGTTCGAGAAATCGCTCAGGCCGGATCGTCCGCCGCAGCCGGGACAACACCGTCCCGGCTGCGGCGAGCTCACCAGCCAGGATGGCTACTACCAGCCAGATCAGGCGAGACCCGTCTGCGGGCAGGAGTAGGGCCGCAGCCGCGGCCACGAGGATCACGCCGAAGGCTACCTCGCTGGCCCGGCGGGGGATACGGTCGTCGAGCCGGGCGAACAGCGCCTGCCGGCCGATGTCGTACAGCCCGCTGACCAGCTGGGCGATCGCCACTACCACCAGGCAGGTGGCGAGGGGACCGATCAGGGCGGCGTGCCGTAGCTCCCCGTTGGCCAGGATATTCGCGGCGGGTGCAGAAAGCAGGCCGAGTAGCACCAGCAGAGGCAGGCTGGCGGTGACGGTGTAGGACAGGCCCTGCCGCCACGCCGAGCCGAACGTGGCGGCGTCCTCGCGGTGGGCGGCGTGGGACAGCCCGGGCAGCGCGGCCATGCACACCGCACGGGCGCTGACGTAGGACAGCGAAAACAACATGGTGTGGGACAGCTGCACCACGAAGACACCACCCGGCACCGTACCGGCCAGCGCGAGCAGCACGTACATCGCAGCGGCCGGCCAGGCCGCCACGCCGACCGAACGCACCAGCCTGCGGATGATCGCGCGGGCCTCGGAGTCTTGCCGCCAGCGCATCGATGGCCGGGTCAGCAAGCCCACCCGCGCGGTGCCGAACAGCTGCAGTGCCGCGTGCAGTGCGACGGCTGCAGTGCTGCCCGCTCCGAGCAGGATCACCAGATCGACCGGCACGCGCTGGACGTCGAGGCCGGTCCCGTAGTACCAGCCAGCCAAGATCACCGTCAGGATGAGGATGACGTTCTCCACCGTGGGGGCGCCTGCGGCGAGCGCGAAGCGCCCGCATGCCTGCTGGGCGGCAATGGCAACGTGCGTCAGGGCGTACAGCAGGATCTGTGGTGCGATGAGCAGGACCAGCAGCGTGGCCAGCCATAGGCCCCGAGCTCGGGCAGCCGGATCCGGGATCCCGAGGGTCAACGTCCAGGCCACCACCGGGGAGAAGATCATCAGCAGTGCGACCACCGCGCCCGAGACGGCGAGCAGCCATCCGGTCACCCGGGCGAGCAGCTCCCGGCCCCCGTCAACGCCGCCGGCACCGATGGCGCGGACCACCCCGGGCACCAGGACCATCGACAGCACCGGACCGGCGATCAAGACGCACACCAAGTGTGGGACGACATAGCCGGTTTGGAAGACGTTGGCGAAATAGGTCGGCCCCAGCACCGCCCCGGCCACCACCACCCGCAGCAATCCGGTGGCTCTGCTCACCAGCCCCCAACCGGCGACCGTGACCGAGTTCCGAACTGTGGTCTTGGGCGTTGGATTCTTCAGCGCTGTCACCATTGAGGCGGCCACGGCCGCGCACTTGCGGCCTCCTCAGGACCCTGCTTCGCTGGCATGCTATTCCTGCCCTTTCCCTTCGGATTTGACTACCGGCGCGTCGGCGGCGGCCACCTGGGCGGTTGATTGAGGTCACCCGACTGGGCGTCCCGGTCCGCATACTGGTTGCCCTTGGTAACTTTGGTGTCGCTTTGCAGGCAGAACGGCTACTCATACTGCGTCCGCGCCACTGTCTCCTACTGCGTCCGCGCCACTGTCCGATCCGGGACGCCAGGTCCGTCGGCGCTCAGCGCATCTGCCAGATTCTGGGTCGACGTGGTCGTCCACACCTGTGGGATTTCGAATCCCCGCAGGCCTCGAGATACGGGTGCACTCCGCATATTTCCGTGCCACTGATTCTCCCCACCTATCCACGGTTCGCTCTAGCGCCGACGGTTGGGATCCCGAAGTTAAAGACCTAATGTGTTTCGTTGCGAGCTCTTACTTCCGGGCCGGGTTACTAATTGGTGGACCAGCCGGTAGTCTGCCCGGAGAGTGGGAGCGGTTATCGTCCCTGGCTAGCGTCGAGGGTGACCAG
>DASYMC010000471.1:0-5423 GCA_036009255.1 Pseudonocardiaceae bacterium | reverse complement strand
CCGCTACGAAACGCCGCCAGCACCCCCAACCCGGCCAGCGCCAGCACCACAACCAGCACCGGATCCATGTGCGAGCCGGTCATGGGGCCATCTCCACGACGTCAGTAGCGGCGGCCAGCAGCGCCTCGGCGGCGGTGGACTTGCCCCGCTCCGGTCGTGAGCCGATCAAACGCCGGGCCGGGCGGGATTCCTCCAGGCAGCACCGCCGACAGTGCCGGTAGTCACTCAGCACCGGCCGCTCGTCGGAGATGACGGGGTGCCGCCACGGGCTGAACCTGTGACCTTCGACTTCACAGGTCAGCACCGGCCCGCACGCCGAGCACCACAACCGCCCACCCGGACCGACCAACCAACCCGCCGCGACCGCCGCGTCCAACGCGGCATCCTCGGTGGCGTAGTGCGCCTCGAACCCGGGGCTGCCCAGACTGCCCCGGCACTGGTCACAATGGACACTCACACAGGTATGGACCTGTACCATCCCGATCTCCTCAATTGCTTCGGCAAGTGATTCAGGAGCCCCGACCCGGTGGGCACGTTCTTGGCGGTTCGGGCCACCGGGTCGGGTGTTGTGCACATCAATGGGGTTCGTGCCGTCTTCAGACCTGTAGTCGCGGCGGGCCGTCACGCTGCCCACCCACCCGGGTCATCTGCGGCAGCGCGCGCTGGCCATGCACGCGCCACGGCTGCGCCATAACGCCGCGCCTGACGGCGGTGCCGACGTTGCGCGTCCGTTCCGTCCATCAGCGCTGAGGTCGGACGTGGCTTGGCTATCGCCGTGTCCAGCTCTCTGAGCAGTGCGTCGATGTTCTGTTCGGTCAGGCCGTCCGGGTAATGGCCCGGCTCCGCGCCGTACTTGCTGTCCATGAAGACTCCGATGTCTTAAGACAACTGTTAATGTCGCATACGTTAAGCAGTGGTGTATCAGCCGTCAAGGCATGTCTTGAGACACGCCGGTAGGCTCTGTGTTGTGGCGGATCAGCTCAGTGAGGACCAGGACAAGCGCCCAGCTAGCAGGCGCGTGGCCGACGAACTCCGATCACAGATCGTGTCGGGGCGCTACCCGACTGGGACAGCGCTGCCCCCGTACCGGCAGCTCGCTGCGGAGTACAAGGTTGCAGTGAACACAGCCATGGCAGCCGTTCACAGCCTTCGGGATGAGGGGCTGGTGGTGCGTAGACCGAACGCTGCGGCCTACGTGTGTGATCGGGGGGAGCAAGCCAACACCGAGCAGGAGTTGCGGGCGCTCCGCGCCGAGCTTGGTGAGCTTCGCGAGGGGTTGCGCCACGCTGGTGCGAACCTCGCCGCGATCGATGATCGACTTTCCGATGTGATAGCCCGGTTGACGGCTATCGGGGGGTAATTTCCGTTCCATGGCGACTAGTTCACCGCTAGTGCGCGAGATGCGGCAGTGTGCTCGCGGGGGTGACTCCGTACGCGTGGGGGGTGCACAGAGGGTGCTTTACTGCTCACGTGAAGCCACATGGGTGAGCGAGATGCACAGCCGAACCGCCACCTAGCAGCAGTTATGCGCCAAGTCGGGGTGAGCAACAAGGGGCTTGGTCGGCGGGTGCGTGAGTTGAGTGAAAGTGACGGCGGGAACGCGCCGGTTCGTGCCGACCACGTGCAAGTGAGCCGGTGGCTCGCTGGCCGACACCCGCAACCTCGGACCTGCCGATTGATCGCCCGTGCCCTCGCGGAGAAGCTCGGTCGACGGGTCGCGCTCGAGGAAATCGGGTACGGGAGCGTTGCAACCGGCCAGGACACTGGTTTGGAGTACCCGGCCGACGTTGGAGCGAGTGTCATCACCCTCGGGCAGCTCGCTCATGGCGACCTCCACGACGCCACGGTTAGCGGTCTCACAGTGATACCCGAAGCGTGGAACACGCTTCTCGTTCGATGGCTGGTCGACTCGGACCAAGGGCAATCGGGGCCCCCAGCGCCCTCCCGGGCCGTGACAGCGACGGACGTTGATGCGATCCGTGACGCAACGGTCATGTTCGGTAACTACGACTACAAGTTCGGTGGTGGCCGACCAAAGCTGCTGATCGCCAAGTTCCTGGAAGTCGAGGTGCTCCCACACCTCGCACACGTCTCGCCGACCGACTCCGTGGGACGGGAGTACTTCCGAGAGGTTGCGGCACTCATCCGGCTGGCTGGCTGGACGGCTTACGACGCGGGCGCACACGGGCAGGCCCAGCGCTACCTGACACAGGCGTTCAGAATCGCCCATGCGGCGGGCGACAAGGCGCTGTGCGGTCGGATCCTCGCCGGTATGTCCCACCAGGCGAACTTCCTCGGGCACTACCAACTTGCCGTCGATCTCGCGACCGCAGCTCACCATGGCGCCAAGGGCTGCACCACGCCGACCACGGTGGCGCTGTTCTTGGCGATGAAGGCACGTGCTCATGCATCTCTTGGTCAAGAAGCGGACGCCACCGCTGCCCTGCTCGCTGCGGAGCGCCAACATACTCAAGGTGAACCGGCGAATGACCCCATGTGGATCCGCTACTTCGACCGCGCCGAGTTGCACGCTGAGTTTGCGCACTGCTTCCGCGACCTCAACAAGCCGGAGCTGGCCAACCATCACGCGGCAGCATCCATCCGAGAGTCCTCAAGCCTCTATGTTCGCAGTCTGTCGTTTTGTCGGACCGTGCTCGCCACTTCCCACCTCCAGAATAACGACATGGAAGAGGCAATCGCCGTGGCCAGTGCTGTCGTTGACACGGCCGCCACTCTCCAGTCTTCCCGAGTTTTGTCATACGTTGCTGACTTCCGAGCGCGACTCGCCGCTGTCTGCGTGGACGATCCCATCGTCCAGAGATTCAACGAGTACGCCGATAACCGGCTCTTGTCAAAGCGGGCGCCAATGTCGCGTCGATTGGTCGTCCTGTAGGTCAGCAATTCTCCGCCGTACCTCCGCGTCGATCCCCGCGTCCTGTCCCAGCCTTTGAGCCAGCCAAGTCGTCATATTCAACTCGCGGGCTGCGCGGAGAGTTCGAAAACCCGGCCAGCGGATGACGTCGAAGCCGTACTCTGCAACGTAAGATCGATAATCATCCTCGCTCACCCAACCCAGGGATCGATATCGCACAGCTTCGACAGCAACATCCCACTCACGTGGACCATTACAGAAGTCCTCGAAATCGATCAGTTTAATTGTTCCGTTAGTACACCGCATCAAATTGCGGGCGTGAGCATCCCCGTGAACCGGCCCGGGAGGCAGGACGAACTCTAAGCTCGCGAACTCTTCGATGATCTCGCGGTGCCGATGACCAAGAAACTCCACGTCTTCACTCGAAAGTAGCCCATCGGGTAGTTTGCGAATCCGCTCGGCCACCTTCGGCATTGGACTGAAGTCAGGGAGCGGAAAACTTGCTGGCGCGGGTAGAGCGTGCAGCTCTCGCAAGATCCGTCCGAGGTCGGCTGACGAGACCGGTTGCGCACCCTCGTGAATGAACTCCCAAAACGTTACCGGAACGCCGCGATTTGTGACTATCGGTTGGCTCGAATGACCAGCGGGACGGACTGCGCAGAAGTTGTGAGTCGCTAGCCACTCTGCAACAAGAGTCTCCTTACGGGCCGCTTCTTCTGACCTGCCGATCCGTACCATTACAGCTTCACCGTGTAACTGGTACATCGCATTTTCGCCGAGTCTTACCAATATTGCACCAGTCGGGTCCAGGCCAATGGAACGACACGCCTCCTCTAACGCAATACGGGTAGAATTGGCCGTAAATTTTGTCACGTTATTGATCATCAGGCGCGGCTCCCTCGGTCAGTTGCCGGCCGCCAGGTCTCCCATTCGCCGCGCGTGCCCGATTCGTCGGTCAGCAGGCGTACGAGCTGAGGTGACAGGCTGATCACCTGCCCCTCACCTTCGAAGCGCACATAAAGCACTTCAGGGCCCCGACCGATGACCACGCCCCGCTTGTGCAGCCGGGAGAACAGCGCTCCGTGCTCCGGGTGCTCGGCGACTTGCTCAACCCTGCAAAACAGTGAGACATGAATACCCTCAGCATCGCACCACCGACTCTGAGCCACTCGGGCAGCGTCAGCAGGCATAGCGCACCTCACCTCTTCATCGGCTGATATTGGTGCCCGGTTGGCCGCTAGGAGCGCGCGTCGGGGGCCGCGCACTCGACCAGCGGCCAACCGGGAGTCTTGTGTCCCGACCGGCACAGCGGCGCTCACAGCACGGTCAGCCGAGCAGCCCGCGCCCCGGACCGGCCGGGCGTGGGTAGTTGGATCGTCATCGGGCGCTGCTGGGCGCGGGGAACGTGCAAGCTCGCGGGCGCCGGGTACTCGGCAATCGGGGCATCGGGATGCGCGGGGTGCACCAGGGTCAGCAAGGCCCGCAGCGCGTGCTGGGGCGAGCCCTCGTAGGCCCAAACCACGACGTCAGGCGCGAAGATATCCACCCGGCCCCGTTTCGGCACTCTGGCCGTGGTGACCCAGTCGAAGTTGCGGACGGTGAGCAGATCAAGTTCATGCTCCCACTCGTAGCAGGCGACCAGCGCATTCGGGGCCGTCTTGGGACCGCAGCAGTAAAGGGTGAATCCGTCAGCGACCACCTCAACGAGCAAGTCTTCTACCACAGCAGGCAGACCCACCCGCCCACCGCTGCAGACCGCTAACGGAAGCCGCCTCATGCGCTGCCCCCCGCTCGGCCCACGGGATCGACCAACAGCGTGCGGCGTAGCTGGGAATGCATGTGCAGCCCGGGTGAACGGACGGGCAGGCTGGTTCTTTCGGGTTGGAGGGTGGGCCGATGCTGCGGGGCTGGCTCAAAGCTGCTCCTAGGCAGCCTGACGCTACGCGCGCCGACCGCCCTGGGGTCCGCTTCTGTCATGGTGGTGAGCCTGCCCCTGTTCAGTCGCCCCCGACATGATCCACAGCGGTGGTGTCAAGAGGTGGATTGCGGGTGGATAGCCCGGTGGCGAGCCGGTATCGCGCTGTGCCGACTGGTGCCACACTGCGACGATCCACCCCTTAGGAGGTCCAAGGTTGGGTGAGCTGAATGACCATCTACGCCGGGCACGCGAACGGGTCGAATCGCCGAATGCGACCGGTGAGCCACTCTCGCGCCAGGAACTCGCCGAGCTGGTCAACGCGTGGGTCTACGAGCACACCAGCCCACCCCGGATCATCGGAACTGACGCCAACTATGTGGGGCAATTGGAGCGGGGCAAGATCCGGTGGCCCCAAGATTCGGATCGGCGCGCCGGGTTTCGCGCCGTGCTCGGTGCCGCCACCGATGCCGAGCTGGGTTTTCGTCGACCACGCCGTACTCGGTCTACCGTCGCTGACGTGGACCGTCAGCAGTTCATCCGGGCCGCACTCGGCGCCACCGTCGCCACCACGGCCGTGTCGTTCGCGTTCGCCGACCTGATCGCGCCAACCCAACCCACGCCCGTCCCATTGGT
>DASYMC010000470.1:0-4188 GCA_036009255.1 Pseudonocardiaceae bacterium | reverse complement strand
GTGTAGCACCATCTCGGGATCCTCGATCGGGACGCCCTGCAGCGCCGCCGCGAACTCTCCGCCGAGGACCATCGGCACCCACGCCGACAGCGCGGGCCACACCACCCGGTTCGCCAACAACCAGCTGTCCAGGCCTATCGCATCCAAGCCGGTTTCCAGGCACTCGTCGAGTGCAGCGATGCTCGGCTCCACCCCCAGGGTGACGGCCAAACCGAATTCGCCCAGTACCCGACGTACCATCTCCAAAGTCGGCTCGCGGCTGCCTTTCTCCCAGCGACACAGCTGATATCTGCTCAGCCCGGTGCGTCCGGCAAGCTCGTCTTGAGTCAGCAAGTGCTCATCGCGGATGGCTCTCACGAGCACCTCTGCAAAAAATCCACACGTCCCCCCGGTGATACAGAAGTGGCCGGACGTGGCAAGAGGAATCATGCCGCGTCACCCGAGGGGTGTTGACCCGGGCCCGGTTGGGGCCTAGCTGGCCGGGCTGACGGAGGACATGTTGAAGTCGGGGATCCGGATGGGGGGCATCGCAGTGCGGGAGAACCAGTCTTTCCACTCCCGGCACAGTGTGCGCTCGGTGGCGCCGACTTCGGTGATCCGCCGGATGAGGTCGATCGGGCTCTCGTTGAACCGGAAATTGTTCACCTGACCGACTACCTCACCGGCCTCGATGAGGTACACCCCGTCTCGGGTCAGCCCGGTAAGCAGCAGCGACACCGGATCGACTTCGCGGATGTACCACAGGCAGGTCAACAGCAATCCACGGTTGGTTCGCGCCACCAACTCGTCGATAAAGCCTGCGGAACCGCCGGTCAGCAGCAGGTTCTCCGGCGGCGGGGTGAATTGCCCACCCAGCTCCTGGGCGGCCGCTCGGGGGTAGGTCAGCGCGTTCACCGTGCCCTCGCGCAGCCAGTCCACCCGGTGTATCGGAGCACCGTTGTCGAAGACGCTCACGGAGTCACCCGAGGCGCTGGTCGCCAGGAACGGTGCCGTCTGAAGTCCAGGCGCGGCCGGGTCGCTGAACAGCGTGAGCGGCAGGTCGGTGAACCGCTCGCCGATCCGGGTGCCCCCTGGCCGGTCCCCGGGCGCGGCGAACGCTGAGCGCCCCTCGTGCGCCGGCCGGCCGTCCATCGACCAGACCATGTCGAGCATCAGATCCCCGACCGCCGAGGGTGGCAGGATCGTCTCGTACCGCCCCGCGGGCAGCTCCACCTGACGCTGCGACCAGCTCAGCCGTCGCCGCACCTCGGCAACGAGAGCGGTGAAATCCAGATCGGTGAAATCGGCCGTGTAGGCGCCGGCCCAGGCGCTGCGAGTGAGATCGTCGGCGATCTTCCCGTTGAGCTCGACGGTGCCGGTGGGCTGCACCCAGCGGCGCCGCAACCCCGTCGAGGACGCCAGCCAGGTGGTCTCCAGGCGGTGTTCGGCGAAGCCGTAGAGCAGTTCCCCGCTAGCCTGCCTGAAAGCCGTTGCCAGCTCACCGGTCAACCCGGTGAACACCCCGATCTGGGTGTCCGCGGCAACCGAGTCGAAGTCGTCGTCGGCCGCGCCCTCCAGCAGCGGTGCAACATCCCGGGCCGGCCCGGACTGCTGAGCAGCATTCTCGCTGGCCGCTACCACCCCGCGCACCTCGTCGAGATCGGCGCCGTTGCCGCTGACCACACCAACCGACTCGCCGATCACCGAGATCACCGAGAACGAGCGGGTGCTGGTGTGCCCGTTGGTGGTCATCGTGTTGTTCGCCCAGCGCAGGTTGACCTCGCTGGTATCGCTGAGCAGCACGATGCATCCATCGGCCTTGGACGCCGCGAGCGCGGTTGAGGTCAGCTCGTCGGGACCGATCACTGGCCGGCCTCCTCACGGGAGTTGAGCACGTTGATACCGCGGAACAGCGCCGAGGGGCACCCATGGCTGACCGCCGCGACCTGGCCGGGTTGGGCCTTGCCGCAGTTGAGCGCCCCACCGAGCACCCACGTCGAGCGGCCGCCCACCGCTTCCATGGCACCCCAGAAATCGGTGGTGGTCGCCTGGTAAGCCACGTCGCGAAGCTGGCCGGCTAGCTGGCCGTTCTGGATGAGGTAGAAACGCTGCCCGGTGAACTGGAAGTTGTAGCGTTGCATGTCGATTGACCAGGAGCGGTCTCCGACGATGTAGATGCCGCGCTGTACCCCGGAGATCAGCTCGGCGGTCGAGGTGTCGAGCGCCGGGTCGGGCTGAAGGGACACGTTGGCCATCCGCTGGATCGGCACGTGGTGCGGCGAGTCGGCGAACGCGCAGCCTGCCGAGCGTTCCAGGCCCAGCCGGTGGGCGAACATCCGATCGGTCTGGTAGCCGACCAGCCTCCCGTCACGCACCAGATCCCACTGCGAGGTGGCCACCCCGTCGTCGTCGTAGCCGATGGTGGCCAGCCCGTGCGGCTGGGTGCGATCCCCGGTGACGTGCATGGCGGCCGAGCCGTAGCGCAGGGTGCCGAGCTTGTCTGGAGTGGCGAAGGACGAGCCGGCATAGGCCGCCTCGTAGCCGATCGCCCGGTCGTACTCGGTGGCGTGTCCCACCGACTCGTGGATCGTCAGCCACAGGTTGGTCGGATCGATCACCAGGTCGTAGCTACCTGGTTGCACGCTGGGAGCCTTGACCTTCTCGGCCAGCCAGTCCGGGATATGCGCGAGCTCATCGTCCCAGTCCCAGACGGCGTTGCCGGTCAGGTATTCCCAGCCGCGAGCAGTGGGCGGCGCGCAGGTCCGCATGGTCTCGAACGAGCCCGCGGCCCGATCCACGGCGGTGGCGGTGATAACAGGGTGCTGCCGTACCCGCTGCTGGGTGGTGCTGGTGCCGGCGGAGTCGGCGTAGAACTTGTTCTCCTTCGCCGCCCGGAAGATCACGTCCGTGTGCTCCACGCCATTCGCGGCGAGCAACCGGCCCGACCACTCCGACAGCAGCGCCACCTTCTCTGCCAACGGCACCGTGAACGGATCGACCTCGTGGTCGCCGGTCCACACCGCGTCGGCATACACCGGCTCAGCGGCCAGCTCCACCCGCTCGGCGTTGAGCGGGTGCAGGGCGCGGGCCACCTCGACCGCCCGCTGGGCAGTGGCCGCGGCGGAGGCCGGGGTCAGCTCGAGGTGTGAGGCGAAGCCCCAGGTGCCCTCCACGATCACTCGGACGGCCAGCCCGATGGTGGTCGAGTCCTGCGCCGTCGCCATGGCCCCGTCCCGCAGCCGCAGGAACTGCCCGGTGATCCGCTCGATCCGGACGTCGGCGTGCTCAGCGCCTAGCTCGCGGGCCCGCGCGAGAGCGCTATCGGCCAGTGGTCGCAACGGCAGGGCAAGGAAGTCGGGATCGATCAGACCAGAACTCACCTCTCCGACCCTAGCGCCGCAGGCCGCAGTCTGGGGACAGACGGTAGCGATGAATGGGTTGGCAACTGCGATTTCTCCCCCGACGTGGCGGGTATTAGGCCAGCTATTCCGCTCACTCCGTGGCAGAAGCCGGTCACGCAGTGAGGTCCTGCCTGCTTAGCAGCCGTGAGCCGATCTCACTGGGTTCACTCAAAGTGATCAGCCTTGTACCGAAAGTTATTGTTGCGATTGTCCGTGGTATGGCCTAGCTTCAACCCTGCGTGAACACGGAGAGTAAGGGGGACACGCGGGACATCTTGGGGGCTGCCGAGTGCGGCTGACTACACGGTGCAGCAGACTTACACACTGCCGATGTGGACCGGGGCAGAGTTCGCGATGACGCTAGTCGGCGTCGACGATGGGGGCATCGTATCGCGAGAAATTTCCCGGGGCGCACCCATCATCAGGTAACAGTCTGACAGCCAGTACCGGCTGCGCGGCGTTCGATGCTGCGTACGACTTCGCTGCGTATGACTCCCCTGGATCGCTCCGGTCCTCGTCGCTCGCATGGCTACTCCATCGGCTGAAAGCGGGAAAGGGAGCGTTATGAGGATCGCGGACGTCTTCACACTGGGTGGCGGCTACGGGCACGACGGCGGCTACTACAACAACGACAGCAACAGCTACAGCAGCGACAACCCCTGCTACAGCGGCAACCACGGCTGCGAAAGGGCTGTCGGCCCCTTCAACTACGGCCCTCGCGGGGACCGTAAGGGGCTCGCACACATTCTAGGAAGCCCCCGCGACGGAGCTGGGCTGCTCGGAATTTTCCACCACTAGGTCTTCTCAC
>DASYMC010000469.1:0-2812 GCA_036009255.1 Pseudonocardiaceae bacterium | reverse complement strand
CAGACCGCACCGAGTCTCGGTCCGCGGCGCCGGTGGGGTCCCAGCAGTAGCCGGTGCCGCGCCCCGGTTCGGCGATGTCCTAGCTGTCCACTCACCGTCTGTCGGCGATGTGCCCCAGGATGGGAAAGTCGGCGAGCAGATCACCCGGCGTGCTGTCCACGAGACGCCCCTCGCTGCTGGACTGTATTTATTGGTTCTGGCGTACTTTGCGTGATTGGCTGGGTCAGCGACCGTGGTTCAACCATGGGGTAATGATCAGGGCGGTAACCCTCACCCCCGTTTCGCGGAAGTGAAAGCCACCGCCCACCATTCTCCAGCGGACTCCTCACCGGCACCAGCGGTGCCAGCGAAACCAGCGGTGCCAGCCATCGCAGCGGTCCCAGCATCCGTCGTGCCAATGCCGTCCCAGTCGCCCCAGCGGCTGTCCCCGCTAATGCGGCCGAGACTGAAGATATCCGTGACCTTCATATCTATTTCCTCCTCCCAACCTTCCCCACCGACTTGCCTAAGGCAACGCGGTGGTGGTTCGACCACCGCTGCCCTCCACCATGCAACCCCCAAGCTAAAAACCCCGACCTGAAAGCAAAGAACTTCAACGATCCCTCAGCCAGCCACCCGACCGCTAACGCTCCTCCTGGGGTGGCCGCCGCATCGATGATCTGCGAAATTCGGTGACCGGGCAGGATCACGCCCTCGGTGTGCACCAGGCGACGAGGCGAGAAACAACGAACGCGTTGGGTGCGGTGACCCCGTTAGCAGATCAACACTGCAGTGCGATGCGTGTCAGGGGCTACGCAGCATCAGCCAACGGCCCGTGGACTTGATAGGTAACTGTCGCAAGAGTACTCGATGGTGCATTCTCCCTGCAGCGCCAGTTGGCGGGCGAAAAGGGGTGCTAATTTGCGACCGATCGCACCGTCACCCAGGAGGCGGTTGCCGAGTTGGCGTAGTGCCGCCTGGTCGCCGCTGCCGCGGGCGCGGGTGACCGGGCTGGTGCCGGCGTACTCGCTGCGCGCGGACGCTGGCGTAGCGGCGCGGGTCGTCGCCGCTCACCGTGCACCCGAGCACTCGTCCAGCCTGGCGCTTCCTTATGTACCCAGAAGGAGTGGCCCCTCCGCGGAGTCGGCCCAGGACTCCAACCCCAAGACCTGAGAGCTGCCGCAGGTTAGAGGGTCTACGCACACCGGTCCGGCTGCGCGAGCGCGTCGCCGGCGTCAGACGAATGACCGTAACCGAGGCATCTTGATCGCTTCCCCCTAAGCCTGATGTCGTCCACCGGGAGGCGTCGCGCTGCGAAGGTCTTCTTCCAACGAGCGAGACGCTCAACCGGCTCCGTCGTGATCGGATATACCACAGGCTTTTGATGCCGCACCTCGTCATCCGCGACGTGAGCCTTGATGATTTCGTGGAGAGTGTCGGGATGCGGATCATCCGGTGCGCGCACGAGGTGGGTTCCTAACCGTCACCTGTGAACGCTGGCGAGTCGGCGCCCAGGTCGGTGGTGGAGGTCCACCTGGGCAGCAGGTCGCCGACGCGACCCGGGGGGCCAATGACGTGTACCGGCCGTGCCGCGCCGGGCAAGATCACCAAGTAGTCATCCGGGCGAAGCTCGCGCTGCGCCTGGCGTGCGCTGGTCCCCGCGCTGGCCAGCCAATGCGCGGTCTGCGCAAGCGACAGCCGCACCGAACGGGGGCGCTCGCCAAGTGCGACACCTGCCAGCGCAAGTAGCGCCGCTGCGGCCGCCAGGTAGCCGGTGGCGTGATCGAGCACTTGCGCCGGCAAAGCACCGGGCTTCCCCTCGGCGCCCTCGGCGACCGCGATCCCGGTGGGGCACTGCACCAGCGAGTCGAAGCCGCGCCGCGCAGCCCACGGCCCGGTCGCGCCCCACGCTGACAGTGTCACTACCGACAGGTGTGGATGCCGCTCGGCCAGCGCATCGGGAGCCAGACCGTAGCCGGCGAGTGACCCCGGCCGGTAGCCCTGGATCAGCACGTCGGCCACGGCGAGCAGCTCCTCAAGGCGCGCCCGCCCGGGGGGCTCAGAGAGGTCGAGCAGGGCGCTGCGCTTGCCCGGCAAAGTGTCCAGCGCCTGCGCCGGGATCTCCGGCAGGTGCGGAGGGTCCACCCGCAGCACGTCGGCGCCCCACGCCGCGAGGGTCCGGGTGGCGACCGGTCCGGCGATAACCCGCGTGAGATCCAAAACCCGCACACCCACGGCACCACTGCCGACACCGATGCTCCTACCAGGTCCCCGGCCAGCGACGCGATCAAGCAGCGGCAACGCCGCAACGGCTCGGCCCTGCGGATGCATCTGCCACTCCTGCCGGCGGCGGACGGCGTAGCCGACCCCGCCCGCCGCTGCCAGGGCGTTCTCCAACTCCTCACCGCGCCAGCCCCGGATGGCCCCCTCGACGGCCTCGGGCCGGTCCTGGCACGCGAGCACGCGCAGCGCCCGCTCCCGGTGCCAGGCGTAGTTGGCGTGCAGGCGAAGCCAACCATCAGCCGTACGCCACAACCGCGACAGCGGGGCGAACAGGTCCGCCTTCACGGACCCCTCCGCGCGGGCGTACCGCTCGCTGCGCGCGGCCACCGCGACGTGCTCCGCATCGATCAGGATCGAGGCCGGCGGGCGGGCGCCCCTGGCGGCGTCGAGCACCGACGCGGCCAGCGTGGACACCGAGACCGCTGCGACCATGGCCGGCAGCGCCGGCAGCGTAGACGGCAGCAAACCCGCGCCATCTCCGGTCAACTCGACGAGGGCGAGAAGATCCATCCCACCGCCGAGCGCCGACCATGCCTCGCGCAGCAGCGAA
>DASYMC010000468.1:0-2021 GCA_036009255.1 Pseudonocardiaceae bacterium | reverse complement strand
CAGCTCCTGCACCACCAACCGCGTCACCGCCTCCACCAGCGCGGAAACAATGTTCGACCCACGGCCCACCCCGCCGGCCAGCAACTCCCGCAGCTGCTCACCAGCGATCACGGACGGGGCTACTCTTCGCATCGGCCTGCTCCTCTCGTCGGTTCCAGACACCCGACATGATCTGTGAGTGTTGCTGCGGTACTCCTGGATGGAGAACCACCAGGCTCACCGCCGGTGACCCGACGTGACTCAGACATGATCTGGCCGCTTTGGCGTGCCCTTTGCTCGACTTGTCCGTCGCGGTTGCCGGCACCGGCCTGGCCCACCAGTTGGCTTGATCAGAAGCATGTCCGCGTGAGCGTGACCCGTCACAGATATGCCACCACGGTGACCCATCCAGGTCGGTGCCGACGTTGACCGTGCCCCAAGGAAGGACACCCGGCCAGTGGCCATGCTTGCAGAAGTCGTAGATGGGGTCATCGGGGCGGACACGCACCGTGACACCAATCAGGTTGAGATCGCGTACCCGAGCGGCGCGGTGATCGCCACCCGCTCGTTCAGTAACGACAGCGTCGGCCACGCCGAGGCGGTGGCCTGGGTCTTTGAGCATGTCCCGGGTCCGAGGCTGGTGATGTCGATCGAGGGCACCCGCAGCTATGGAGCCGGGCTGGCCCGCGCGGCGATGGCCGCCGGGATTCCGGTGATCGAGGCGGAGCAACCGACACGTAAGACCCGACGCGGTAGGGGCAAGTCCGATCCGATGGATGCGCACCTGGCTGTGCTGTACGCATTGCGACTCGACGCCGTGAAGCTGCCCACTCCGCGTGCTGATGGGGACCGCGAGGCTTTGCGGATTCTGCTGTGCGCGCGCCAAGAGTTGACCGCCATCAGCACGGCGCAAACGAACCGTCTCAAGGCCATGTTGCGGGATGGAGATGACGTCGATCGCCGCCTCGCCCGAGGCGAGCTCACCCTCACCACCCTTTCTGAGCTGGTCAAACGCCGTATGCCGCGGGGCGCCCGTCGGGAGCAGGCTATCCGCCATGCCGAGATCCGCCGCCTGGCTGTGGCGGTGCGCGACGCGGGTCGGGTACTTAAAGCCAACCGCGCCGAGCTGGCCGCGATCGTCAATGACCTAGTGCCCGGGCTGACCGAGCGACCCGGGATCGGCCCGGTCAGCGCCGCCCAAGCGATCGTGTCGTTCTCCCACGCCGGGCGCTGTCACAGCGATGCCGCGTTTGCCAAACTCGCCGGGACCAGCCCCATCGAGGTCTCCAGCGGACAGACCCAGCGGCATCGGCTAAACCGCGGCGGAGACCGAGCGCTGAACAAAGCCATCCATACGATCGCGCGCACCAGGATGCGCAGTGACCCCGCCACTAGGGCTTACCTGGTCCGTCGTCGTGCTGAAGGTAAATCCAAGCGCGAGATCCGCCGCTGCATCAAGCGATACATCGCCCGTCAGCTCTACCGCGCGCTCACCGCGGCGATGGCTCCCGCCACCGCGGCACCCAGCACCTAAACCAGCAGCCGAACGAACCCGCAGAACATCGTTACACCCCCACCCGGGCGCCGGATCCCAGCCCGGACCACTACGCCTGTCCGCTCGCGCGCTGCGCTCGATCACTGCGCAACCGCACATTTCACTTGCCGCTGGACCGATCCGGCCAACCACGGCGCTTCTGCTCGACCCGCCGCCGGGTTGCGGGCACCGCAGGCTCCACCCACGGCTACGGTTCCCCGGCTCAGCGCACGCTGCTTCACCCCAGGAAGAGGAACCACCCCGAACGGCCCTTGACACAAATAGAAGCGTCGAGCAGACCACTTTCATTTACAGGAACGGTAGGACGTCACCCTCGGCGGTGGGCACGTCACACGTCACACGAGCTGTTTCCTGTTAGATGGGCTGCTCGGTTGTTTGGAGAGATGATCTTACACTGGTCAGGATAATGACGGTGTCTATTCCAGCGTTGGGGCGCAAGCAGCTCTACTGGCTCGCCGTTCTCATCGCTGGTCACTGGGTTCGTTGT
>DASYMC010000467.1:0-8455 GCA_036009255.1 Pseudonocardiaceae bacterium | reverse complement strand
CCGCCGACAGAACAGACGTTGGCATGCTCAACGTCGAATACCGTCTATCCGGGGACCTACCTGGCACGCATCGAAATCCAGCCCGGCCGCCAAGGCCAAGGCATCGCAGCCAGATCATACAAAATTCTCAAGATTCGGATGACCGCTTCTCCCCACCTCATTCCACAAGTCTCGACAATTCCTTCAACAGGGATCCTCGACGGTCGGGCCGACTTCGGCACGATCACGCGAAGGTCGGCAGCACCAGCCTTGATGACGTTGTCGTACTGGACACAGCGCTTGGCCAGGGCCTCCGGCAGCGTCGCCAGCTCGATCTCCCGTCCAGTGAATCTGTGATGAGTGCGGTTGGCATGCAGCAGTTTCAGGGTTGTGATGTCGGCCGGTTCGGTGCTCGAGCCCGGCGCGACGCAGGTGAAAAGATGGGCGGCGCTTTCGGCGGCGCCAAGGACGTTATTGCTGTACGGATTGGTGGCGCCACGGTGATCGAGCCGGTGTTGGAGATGCGTGAGGTTTCCAAGAGCTATCCGGGAGTGCTAGCGATTGACCGGGTCAGCCTGACGGTACTGCCCGGTGAGGTGCACGTCATCGTCGGTGAGAACGGCGCCGGTAAGTCGACCTTGATGAAGCTGCTGTCGCAGGTTGAGCGACCGGATGACGGTGCCGTTCTGGTTCGGGGCAAGCCGATCGAGTTCCGGGGACCGCGCTTCGCCCAACTGGGGCTTGGTGTGTCGATGGTGCACCAGGAACTGGCGCTCGCCCCCCACCTGACGGTGGCAGAGAACCTGTGCCTGGGCGACGAGTCGAGCTGGCTGGGTGTGTTGTCCCGTCGGGCCGAGCGCAGGCGCGCCAGCGCGTTGCTCGCCCGGGTCAACCTCCCGGTCGACCCAGGCCGTCTCGTGGGCACGCTCCCCGTCGCCGATCGGCAGCGGATCGAGATCGCGAAGGCGCTCAGTGGAAACCCTCGAGTCGTGATCATGGATGAACCCACCGCAATGCTCACGCAAGCCGAGATCAGCGATCTGTTCGAGGTGATCGCGGAGTTGAAGGCACATGGCATCGCCATCGTGTACGTGTCCCATCGCCTCGAGGAGGTGGCCCAGCTAGCCGACCGGGTCACCGTCCTGCGCGACGGCAAGGTCGTCCAGACGCTGCCCTCGGCGCAGGCGTCACCTGAACGTCTGATCCGGGCGATGGTCGGTCGGGAGATCAGCAACCTCTATCCCAAACCGAAGGTCGAGATCGGGGACGTGCTGCTGCGAGCAGAAGGCATCTCCCGTCGTGGCAAGGTCGTCGACCTCGTCGACTGCACGGTGCAGATTCGGGCGGGCGAGATCGTCGGGTTCGCCGGTCTGGTGGGCGCCGGTCGGACCGAGCTCGCGCGGGCGATCTTCGGCGCGGACGTCCCGGATTCGGGCCGCGTTCTGCTGCGCGGGCGGGAGGTCCATATTCACTCGCCTCAGCAGGGGATCGAGGCGGGACTCGGATACCTCACCGAGGATCGCCAGGGCGAGGGACTCGCTATGCAGCTTCCGGTCGATCAAAACATCACCCTGGCGAACATTCCGCTCCGGTTCGGTGCCATCGACCTGCGCAGGGAGCGCAAGACCGCGCTGTCCCGGCGGGAACAGCTGGACATCAAGACACCCTCGATTACCCGCCCGGTCCGCCTGCTCTCTGGCGGTAACCAGCAGAAGGTCGTGGTGGCGAAATGGCTGGAGACCAAGGCCCAGGTGCTCTTCTTCGACGAACCTGCACGCGGAATCGATGTCGCTGCCAAAGCCGAGATGTTCGATCTGATCGGGCGGCTGACCAGCGAGGGACGCGGGATCGTCATCATCAGCTCCTACCTTCCGGAGCTGCTCAACATGTGTGATCGCATCATCGTCCTACGCGCGGGACGGATCGCCGGTGAGCTGACCCGCGAGGGGTTCACCGAGGAGCGGGTCATGCAGCTGGCTACCGGAGCTACCAGCCGGCCAGTGGGATAGTCCCACCGTCGGTCAGACTGAACAACGGCAGCGGGCAGGGGGCGCTCATGGGCGGCGCGAGAACAACGGGATCAGGTCGACCCCTCGTCCCGTTACCCGAGGCGTGGCGCGACCGAGTGCGTTCCGCAGTGTCCCAGCTGGCGGCAGCCGGCGCGGTAATGGTGCTGTTCGTTTACCTATCCTTCGCCTCCGATGCTTTCCTCAGCGCGAGCAATCTGTTCAACATCGGCGTTCAGTCTGCGGTAGTGGCGATCATCGCGATCGGCATGACCATAGTGATCATCACGGCCGGAATAGACCTGTCCGTCGGCTCGGTGGCCGCACTGTCGGGCGTGCTCGGCGCCATGATGGTGGTGAAGTACGGCGTCCCTATTCCGTTGGCCATCATCGGCGGCGTGGCGATCGGAGCCATTGCGGGCCTGGTCAACGGCCTGCTCGTGACACAGGCGGGAATGGCGCCGTTCATCGCTACGCTCGGCATGCTCAGCGTAGCGCGGGGCCTCGGCTACATTGTGACTGATTCCGTTGCTGTTTCCGGGGAACCGCTGGAGTTCAAGCTCCTTGGCCAGGGAAAGCTTGGATCGCTACCCATCCCGATCCTGGCTCTCGTCGTCGTAGCCCTGGCCGGACACTTTGTCCTCACCCGGACCAAACTAGGACGGTACGCATACGCCATGGGGTCGAACCTCGACGCTGCACGGCTTTCCGGAATTCCGGTGAAGCGTTATCTCACGACGATTTATATCATTTCCGGAATTTTAGCGGGCTTCGCCGGAATGATCGCCGCGTCCCGGGTCAACTCCGGGCAACCGAACTTCGGCATCGGGCTCGAACTCGACGTGATCGCCGCTACCGTAATCGGCGGGGCAAGTCTGTTCGGCGGTGAGGGTAAGATCATCGGCACCTTGCTCGGCGCCCTGCTGATCGCGTTGATCCGCAACGGATCCGTCCTCCTGGACATTAATACGTTCTACCAGCAGGTCATCATCGGAGTGATCATCTGGATCGCCGTGTTCTGGGATCAGTACCGGCGACGGCGGGCCGCGTCGGCTTGATTCAGGCGTCGGCGAGAAACCTTCAAGGAAGATGAGGTGCCATGCGTGTCAGGCTCTCGGCAGCATTGGCTTACGCGGCCGCTGCCATCGTGCTGATCTCGAGCTGTTCGGCGGTCACTGTGCCAGGTTCAGGGCCCGGCGAAGGTTCGAAAGTGAAGCCCAGCGGCCCCATCACCCTCGCCGTAGTCCCCAAGGCTATCGGGCTGGACTTCTGGGACAGCGTCCGCAAGGGGTCGCAATGCGCGGCGTCGAAGATGACCGGCGTGACGCTCCAGTGGGATGGGGTGACTGCGGAGACCGACGTCACCGGCCAGATAAACCTGCTGCAGAACTTCCTGACTCGACAGGTGGACGGACTCGTCTACGCTGCTACCGACGCGAAGGTCCTCGCCCAGCTTACCCAGGACGCGCTGAGCCGGAATGTGCCGGTGATCAATATCGACTCGGGGACGAACCCGCAGCCGGAAACCGTGCCGGTCTTCGCGACCGACAACGTCGTAGCCGCGCGAAAGGCGGCTGATCTGCTGGCCGAAGCGTTGGGTCCGGGTGAGCACAAGGTTGCTTTCATTCCGTTTCGACCTGGAACGGTGACCAACGACGAGCGCACCACCGGGTTCAAAGAGGGACTCGCGAAGCATCCGAACCTGAAGCTGGTGGCCGAGCAGATCAGCAACAGTGACCCCAACATCGCACTCTCGGTCACCGAGAACATCCTCACCGCCCACCCGGATCTGGACGGTATCTTCGCGGCGAGCGAGCCCGGGGTGGTTGGCGCCGTTAATGCCCTGAACCAGGCGGGTAAGGCCGGAAAGATCAAGTTCGTTGGTTGGGATGCGTCACCGGACGAGGTCAAGGGCGTCACATCGGGCGCCATCACCGCACTCGTGGTTCAGAACCCGTTCCGGATGGGCTTCGACGCGGTCAACGCGATGGTGCAGACGGTGCGGACCGGCCACGTTCCCACCAGCGAGGACACCGGCGTCACCTTCGTCACCCAGCAGAACGTCAACGATCGTCAGGTACAGGCAATTCTCAACCCCAGCTGCGAAAACCCGCCCGTTTGAGCCGGCTCGGCCACGCCGCGTCAGAGGCCATAGGCCACCGCCGGTCCGAATCGATCGGCCGTCTTAACCTGCGGGCACCTGTGCGTTGCGGTGTCAGGTTCAAGGTGAGCGCTGGAGCACGGACCGTGGCAGCATGATGACCGTGGGGACGCCTCAGGAGGTCGCGGTTTCTCCCGCGGACGGCAGGTACGCAACTCCGGGCTGGAACCTGTACTACATCCCACCTGACGAATTCGTCGCTGGCCAGCCGTAATGGACACCGCCGCGGGTGCAGCTCAGCGGGAGGCCGCCCTCCGGGAGCAGTTGGCATCTTTTCGGCCGCTGCTCGCCCTGTCGATGGTGATGACCGGCAGCCGCGACGAGTCGGAAATTCTGAGCACTGCCACCACAGCTGTCCCATCGGTAGGCGGTTGCCGGGTCGAAGCCGTCCACGTCGACGATGACTGGCGGTCGGTCGGGTCGGTAGGTCGCCCGGCGGAGGCCGAGCTCTTGCAGGTCCAGCTTGCCGCTCTCGATCGCTTCGGGGGTGCGGTGACTGTGCAGGGCGCTGCCTGGGCCTGGGCTTACCCGCTGACCAGCCTGGACGAAATAGCCGGTTATCTTGTGGTCAGCAGCGATAGCGAACCCGAGGCACACCACAGATTTTTGCTAAACGTGCTGGCGCAACAAGCCGGTGCCGCGCTGGTCAACGCCCGCCTATACGCCCGGGAGCGCGCCAGCGCCGCTCGCGAGCGGGCGATCGCCGACCAATTGCGAGCGGCGAACCTAGCCCTTGAGCAAGCCATGGGCGAGCTCGCGCGCTCCTCCGCGGCAGTGCAACGCAGCCTGGACATCCACAACAAGCTCACCGCGGCAGCCTCTGCCGGAGAAGGCCCGGAGGGCATCGCGCGCTCACTGTACGAGCTCACCGGCCTCCCTGTCGCCGTCGAGGATCGCCACGGCAACCTCACTGCCTGGGCTGGTCCCGGTCGGCCCGACCCCTACCCCAAGCCGACTCCCGCTCGCCGGGAGCAGACCCTGCGGCGTGCCCTCGAAGCCCGGGGGCCGGTGCGGGACAAAGGCCGTCTGATTGCGCTGGCCCAACCGGGCGGTGAGACGCTCGGCGTCATCGGCCTGATCGACCCGGACCGAATCGCCGGGCACAGCGAAAAGGTCGCCCTCGAGCACGCGAACACCGTGCTCACTCTGGAACTCGCGCACATGCAGGCCATCGGCGAGACAGAGCTGCGGCTGCGGCGTGACCTCGTCGAGGAGTTACTGGCCGGCACCGACCCTGACAGCGCTCAAGACCGGGCCCGGGCACTGGGTTACGACCTGGCCCGCCCCCACCGGGTGGTGATAGTCACCACCGGTACGCAGCGCACCGATCATGAGGCGTTGTTTGGCGCCGTGCGCAGCGCTATGCGCGACACCGGGGTCGGATCCCTGCTCACCTCCCGCCCGGGGGGAATCGCGGCGCTCTGCGAGGCCGACCACGACTGGGACCAGTTCCGGGCCACGATCGTGGCCCGGATGGGCTCGCGGGGAAGTTGTCGGGTTGGTGTGGGCACGGCCTGCACCGAGCCATCCGAGTTCCCCCGTTCCCATGGGCAAGCCCAACTGGCCCTGCGGATGCAAGTCGCGACTGGTTGCCCAGAGCAGGTCACGCTTTTTGACGACCTCGGCATCTACCAACTGCTGTCCGAGATCGCGAACATCGGCTCGGTCGAGGGATTCATCCACCGCTGGCTCGGTACCCTGCTCGCCTACGACGCCGGCAAAGACGGGAATCTGGTCGAGACGCTGTGCTGCTACCTGGAGTGCGGCGGTAACTACGACCTCACAGCCAAGGCGTTGTCACTGCATCGCAGCACGCTGCGTTATCGCCTGCAACGGATCCGAGAGCTTTCCGGTCATGAGCTCAACAATCCCGACACCCGGTTCAACCTGCAACTGGCCACGCGAGCCTGGACCACGATGCACGCCATGCACAAGCTGCCCTAGCGCCAATTGCCGGGCAAACCCCTCCTAGCAGGCATGACAGCGGCGCATACAGCGGCTGGGATTGCCCGACCTACCGGGACGGATCGGTGCACTCGGAGTTGTGCCCCTAGGCCGGTGCAGTCCCCGTCCCCAAGCCCCACCCTCGGACGGTGAGTATTCGAGCAGCAGTGGCGAGGGGAGCGAATGTGGGGAACAGGGACGCGACGCCTCGGTTGGTGGACGGGCTGGGTTTGTTCAGCCTCGGCCTTGGCACCGCGCAGTTGTTGGCGCCCGGTGCGATGAACCGATTGATCGGGGCGGACAACGATGCGAAGAGCCGGGCAATTCAGCGTTGGGTCGGCGGGGCCAGGGAGGTCACGCTGGGCACCGGCATCGAATCTCGACGCAAACCCGAGATGTGGCTGTGGGGCCGGGTCGCCGGAGATATAGCCGACCTCGGCATGCTCGGCGCGGTACTGAGCAATCCGAAACGACGCCCCGAAGAGCGGCGCCGGACCGCGATCGCCACGGCCGCGGTGGTGGGGGTGACCGTGGCCGACCTGATTGCCGCGGTGCGCCTGAGCCGCTCCGACCAGCGCAACGGAAAGGCAGGAGAGGGCATGAGCGGGATCGAGGCCAAGGGCAGCATCACTGTCAACCGGCCGGTCGATGAGGTGTTCGCCTACTGGGAGAATCTGGAGAATCTCCCGAAGTTCATGTCGCATCTCCAGTCGGTGCGGCCCTTGGGTGATGGCCGCTCCCGGTGGCGGGCAACGGGACCCGCGAGCGTCGACGTCGAATGGGATGCCGAGATCTCCGAGCAGCGGATCAATGAGTTCATCTCCTGGCGATCGGTGGGTGGCGCCACTGTCGAGAACTCCGGTGAGGCCGAGTTCCGCCCGGCTCCAGGTGGCAGAGGCACCGAGATCCGAGTCCGGCTGACTTACCACCCCCCCGCCGGCAAACTCGGAGCTGCTGTGGCAAAGCTCTTCGGTGAATCACCCGACCAGCAGGTTCGCGATGACCTGCGCCGGTTCAAGCAGGTGGTGGAGACCGGTGAGGTGGTGCGCTCTGAAGGCAGCCCCGAAGGCAGCAGAACCCGGCGGCTGATCTCCCAGCGTCCGGCCCAACCCGTCACTTCTTGATCCGGCGATCGGAGAACCGACAATGCGAGCCAACACGTGGATGGGCAAGACCCACGTCGAGGTCCAGGACGTCCCGGACCCGAAGATTCTCAATGCCCGCGACGCGATCGTGAAGATCACCTCAACCGCAATCTGCGGTTCAGACCTACACCTTTATGGCGGCTTCATCCCGACGATGCGCAAGGGCGACATCCTCGGCCACGAGTTCATGGGCGAGGTGGTGGATACCGGATCAGCGGTGACGAACCTGAAAGTAGGCGACCGCGTCGTCGTCCCGTTCCCCATCGCCTGCGGCAACTGCCAAGCCTGCGAACGCGGCCTGACGTCGGTGTGCGAGAACTCCAACCCAAACGCGGGGATCGCCGAAAAGCTCATGGGCCACACTCCCTCGGGGCTATTCGGCTATTCGCACATGCTCGGCGGTTACGCGGGTGGGCAGGCGGAGTACGCCCGCGTACCCTTCGCCGATGTCGGCCCTTTCAAGATCGAGGACGGCATACCGGACGAGCAGGTGCTGTTCTTGTCCGACATCTTCCCGACCGGTTACATGGGCGCCGAGATGTGCGACATCTCTCCGGGTGACGTCATAGCGGTGTGGGGTGCGGGGCCGGTCGGCCAGTTCGCCATCGCCAGCGCCCTCCTGCTCGGAGCCGAGCGGGTGATCGCCATCGACCGTTTCCCCTACCGGCTGCAGATGGCGAAGGACAAGGCCGGCGCTACTGACGTGATCAACTATGAGGAGACTCCGGTTCTGGAGACCCTCAACGACCTCACGGCCGGCCGAGGGCCGGATGCCTGCATCGACGCAGTCGGCATGGAATCACACATTGACGTGCGCCCGCTGCAGGCCTATGACCGGGCCAAGCAGGCAGTCGGTGCCGAGACCGACCGACCGCATGCGCTGCGCGAAGCGATCATGGCTTGCGCCAACGGCGGCGTGGTGTCGGTGATCGGCGTCTACGGCGGGCTGGTGGACAAATTCCCGATGGGTCCGATCATGAACCGGTCCCTGACGTTACGTTCCGGCCAGTGCCATGTGCACCGCTACATGCGACCACTGATGCAACGCGTCCTCGCCGGTGAGATCGACCCCAGCTTCGTGATCACACACCGGATGAGGTTGGACGAGGCTCCGGGCGGCTACGCGATGTTCCGCAACAAGGAAGATAACTGCGAAAAGATCGTGCTCACTCCTTGATCGCTGATCCCGTGAGTGGCGATGCGAGTCATAGCTCGCATCG
>DASYMC010000466.1:0-3466 GCA_036009255.1 Pseudonocardiaceae bacterium | reverse complement strand
AACCAGTGCTGACCGTGGAGCAGGTGGAGGAGATAGCGCGGCGGGTCATGCGCGAGTCGGCCTGAGGTGATCGAGCACGTTCCTTACTGCTATACGGAGCTCACGACCTGCGTGTGGGCGGCTGGGCCTCGCCTCGGTCTTCGTAGATCTGGGTGATCTCTCACCTGGCCGGGGCCGACCTGGCGATTTACCGAGAAAACAGTGGGTGTGCAGCGGGAACATGTCTCGATAGTTCTCACTCGTTCTTGCCACTGCCCGACGTCTGACGGCCTGCACACGGCCTGATCTTCATCCGCCCACCGTCCCTGCACCCTGCGATTAACAGATGCAGGCAGGCCCCTGATCGGACCGCGCGACGTGGGCATGCGACGTTCGCCGGGTGGTGTTCGAGTGCGGCACGGTGCTGCTCGTTGCGGTCAGAACTGCGGTCACGCGATGACAGCCCGGCGCCCCAAGGCGGGAGGTCACTTGATGACCCCCAGGAGGTAGGAGTAGGCATCCTCTCTGATCAGACTGGGTGTAGGGGCCGTGTAGGCAGGCAGTCGACGTGCGGCTTGTCCGCCTTCGTGCAGTACGTGTGGTCCCCAAATGTCCCCAAGAAAGAAGCTGCCTACGCTCTTGCCGCCGGCCCCTTCGTTCGACCGTCGCTCCATAAGCTGTTCGTGTGGGGTCTGTGTTGGGAGCCTGTGCGCGATCCTCTTCAGTTGCGTGAGCAGGTAACGGTTCGCACTGCTGTCCTGCTTCCCCACCGGAACGCGGCTAGCTGCGCGCTGAACTGCTCGATGTCCCAGACATTTCGGCACGTCAACGGGTACCTGCACCAGCGATCCGGCTCAACATGTTAGCGCGGATCACCGACGCTGTAGGTGCGCCTGAGCACAAAAGGCATCACCGGAGCCTGATGATCACTGGGCCGCAGGGCGTCGACGCATCAGCCCAACTTGCTCGCTCTCAGTGATCCGCCGACGCAACGGTGCTGTCAGCTCAGGCTGCTCCAACCGGCCATCCGCCGCCGCTACAGTGCCGTCATGGGAGATGACAGTGTTGTGTCCGACGATGGGTTGGTCACAGTCATCCCATAGATGTAGAAGCCTCTAGGGCCACATCATCTAATGCGGTCGGATTGCATGATCTACGGTACGTAAAAAATAAGCTGCGGCGATAATTGACCGGCCCCCAGGCGGTCGACAGTCTGATGGTAGGGAGGATCACTCTCGGGCAGCCGCGAGTGATCTCGGTAGGGAGGAAAACCATGATCGTCATGGACTACCAGACGCGGGACGGACTCACTTACTACGGTTTCTCGATTGATTTCGAGTCGGCGAGAGGTTGGCGAGTGTACATCATTTTCCAACCCTGCAGCCATGGTAACGACGACAGTCTGAAATTGCCCTATCAAGCTCGCGACGATACCGGGCGCCGCTATGTGGACTGGTCTGAGAAGATCGATAACCTGGGAGACGCAAAAGCGGTCGCCGCGCTCTGGGCCGAGGTAACCCAGCGTTACCAACGCACCCAAGAAAAACACGCGCTCTATGTCAAGCTAATCGAGCATTACCAGCGCACCCGAGATCAAAGAAGGGTCATCCCAGTGGCCTCGGAAGAATCGCTATGCGATTCCCAAGACGGTGAATCGAAGACGCAGACAGTAGCGGATGCAGGCTTGGTGGTGGGGGCTGGCGCCACGATCGCTACGACTTTCGAGAACAGAGCCGCTCGGAACACTCTCCCCGTGGATCCCTCGACGCGTAACCACAAATCCGGAGCCCGGCACCGCCACGCAGCGGGCGCGTTACATCACCGACGCTCGAATCGGAATGCACGGCGGCACCGGTGAGGTGTGAACAGTTGGGGAACAGAATGGTAGCGAACGCCCCCGAAGGGACACACGCTTGGCGAGCAGTCCCGGAGCCGCCGTAGGTTTGCAATTACACCGCCGGAAGCATTACATGGAGCGAAATAGAGTGAGTGACGGGTGGATGCTGTCCGTCACGAGGGATCACCCTATTGACCACGGACCCACCTGCAGCGGAATCCAGACGAGGCAATGATGAATGCGGACACTCGTGACAATGGTCACGTTGCTGGCCACCGTTGTGGGCGTCGCGGTGCACTCACCTGTCACCGAGCCGGGGGCTGGACGAGCCCGGTTTGGTAGGCGGCAATCACCGCTTGCGTTTTCTCTCGGACACTGAGTTTCGCCATCACGTGAGCGAGGTGGGTTTTCACGGTGGCTTCGCTGATGAACAATCGCCTGGCGACTTCGCTGCTGGACAGACCCTCGGCCACAAGGATCAGGACCTCCCGCTCGCGGCGGGTCAGCTCGGCCATCTGGGCTGGCGTGGGTGTGCGCTGCTCAGGTCGGGTAGCGAAGTCGTCGATGAGCCGGCGGGTGACGATGGGATCCAGCCAGGCCTCACCGGCGGCTACCGCACGGATCGCAGCGACGATCTCGGTCGGGGCGGCGTCTTTGAGCAGGAAGCCTGAGGCACCGGCCCGCAGCGCGGCGTAGACGGCCTCATCAAGGTGGTAGGTAGTAAGGATAATAACCCTGACGGGCTGACCGTTCTGCGCGGTAAGACCCTCATCGATCACGGCGCGGGTCGCCTCGACGCCGTCGACGCCCGGCATGCGCACGTCCATGAGAATCACATCCGGGCGCTGGTCGCGGGCCTGGATAACAGCATCCTGACCATCAGCGGCTTCAGCGACGATGGCGATATCTTCCTCGGTGCCGACCAACAATGCTAGGCCGGCTCGTACCAGCGGCTGGTCATCGACTACCACGACTCGGATCACGCTTGACACTTCCGGCATCTCGACGTCCCCTCACCTCCGCCGACACAAACCAGCAACCGCAAGAAAGAGGACCAGCAACACCCGGTAAGTACGCCATGCTCAACCACAATGGTGTGAACTCCTACGGCGCGAGCAGACCCGGCGGCAGTGGCCAAGCACCAGCGATTCGTCGCACCTTCGTCAGATGCGATAACCCCGGCTCCGGTGGCGACATCGTTCTAGCCGCCACAGTGGCCCGGGTGGACACGGGACCGTCACACATGATGCCCCCGCTGGACGCCTCGACGTAATCGGCGACGGTCTCGGGTAGCTCTGTCCCCGAGTCACCGGGTGGTAGCCCTCGGGAGGCCTGCGGGACGCCACACCCTGTTCACACCTGGCGCTGTGTCACTCGCGCTGGTGACGGCCATCCCAGAGGTCTGCCTGCCCGGCGAAGGCATCTCTTGGGTGGATCCTGCTGCGTTTGGTGAGGTAGCGCCGCTGGGAAAACGTCGGCCGGCTTTAGTGGGCCGAGTCGGGGTTCACCTGCGGCGACATCGGTTGAGGTTGGTCGACGTTGGGTGTCGTTGGGCGATGCGGTTTGTACCCGTTTTGTGCCGGGCCGAGGCTACATCTGAGCACGCCATGTCTGCGATGGGCGCGGTTGTGACCCTCCAGCAGTGTGGGT
>DASYMC010000465.1:0-5457 GCA_036009255.1 Pseudonocardiaceae bacterium | reverse complement strand
AACTCCCGGGCCACGAACGACCCGGGAGTCGCCGCGTGGATCGCCACCGAGACCTGCACCCTGACGTCCGGGGCGACCAAGCGGACAGCTCTCATCCCCTCGCCCGCCGGCATCGCACGCAACCATGTGTGCGGGATGATGCTCGCACACCCACCCAGGCCCACGTGCGCATAGAGAGAAGCGACCGAGTCGGTCTCCAGCTGCGAGCTCACCGCGACCCCACCGCCTGCAAACACACGGTCGATGACCTGGCGAACGCTCATGTCGGGTGTCAGCAACGCGAGCGGCAACCGGGCCGCCTCCGCCCATGTCATGGGCGCGGCCTGGCTAACCAGCTGGTCGGACGCCAGCAGCAGGTACCTCTCGGTGTACAGCGGCAACACCTGCACGCCCTCCCGGTCGGCAGGGCCGAAGTGAGCGATCGCAGCGTCCAGCTCGAAGTCCTGGAGCTGGCGGTGCAGCTCCATCGTCGACAACCGGGAGCGGACCTGCACCTTGGCCAGCGGGTGCTTCGCGCAAAACGCGGCCACGGGAAGAACAAGGGTTGTCGATGCCGTGGGCTCCGTGCCCAGCCGCAGCGTTCCGGTGATACCCGACTGAACGGCAGCCACCTCGGCCTTGAACGCCTCCTGCTCGGCGAGGATCCGCTTGGCCCACACGACGAGCCGTTCGCCCTCCGCAGTCAGACCCTGATAGTTGTGTCCACGGTTGATCAGCGTGACGTTCAGCTCACGCTCGAGCTTGGCGATCGCCGCCGACAGCGCCGGTTGCGACACGTAGCACGCTTCCGCCGCGCGCGCGAAGTGCCTCTCCCCGGCCACCGCCACGAAATACTCCAACTGACGGAACAGCATGAACGACTCTTTCTACCTAGGCGCCCAGCGGCTCAGCGGTCTGGCCGCCGCGGGCATGAGATCACGATCGCTGCTGCCAGTCGCGCTGTCTTCACGGCTAGCAGCAATTCACCCACGGGCTAACGGGAACCGAGGAACTCCTACAAGCAGCCTGGTCCGGTAACGCCGAGACCAGAAAACTGGACCTGTTCACACTGCGGTGATGTGCACTGGTGGGTTGCCTGCCGGCCGTGGACGTACCAGGGTCGAAGTGGACCAGCTCTGTGAGGAGCCGTTTGTGACAGGCATCGACTTGACGTCGACTCAGACCCTGAGCCAACAGGACCTGGAACTGATCGATGCGTACTGGCGGGCAGCGAACTATCTGTCGGTGGGACAGATTTACCTGCTGGACAATCCGCTGCTGCGGGAACCGTTGCAGGCGGCGCACATCAAGCCACGGCTGCTGGGACACTGGGGAACGACGCCCGGGCTGAACCTGCTGTATGCGCATATGAATCGGGTGATCAAGCAGCGTGACCTCAACGCGCTTTACGTCACCGGCCCGGGTCATGGCGGGCCCGGTCTGGTGGCCAACGCTTACTTGGAGGGCACCTACAGCGAGATCTACTCACGCATCGGGCAGGACTTGGACGGGCTGCGGGCCTTGTTCCGGCAGTTCTCCTTTCCTGGCGGGATCCCCAGTCATGTCGCACCCGAGACCCCCGGGTCGATCCACGAGGGCGGTGAGCTCGGCTATGCCTTGGTGCATGCCTACGGAGCCGCGTTCGACAATCCGGATCTGTTGGTGCTGTGCGTGGTCGGTGACGGGGAAGCCGAGACCGGCCCGCTGGCGGCCAGTTGGCACTCGAACAAGTTCCTCAACCCGGTCCGCGATGGCGCGGTGCTGCCGGTGTTGCACCTCAACGGCTACAAGATCGCCAGCCCGACCGTGTTGGCCCGCATCGGCGACGACGAGCTCACCGAACTGATGCGCGGCTACGGTTACGACCCGCACTACGTCGTCGGCGATGATCCCGCCGCGGTCCATCGGCAGCTCGCGGCCACGCTCGATGAGGTGTGTGACCGCGTCGCGGCCATCCAGCAGCGGGCACGATCCGGTGACGCTGCGGACCGGCCGACGTGGCCCATGATCGTGCTGCGTACCCCGAAGGGTTGGACCGGGCCGAAGGAGGTCGACGGCGTCCCGGTGGAGGGCACCTTCCGATCCCACCAAGTGCCGCTGGACCAGACCCGCAGCAACGCCCAGCACCGCACGCTTCTGGAGCAGTGGCTGCGGAGCTACCGGCCCGAGGAGCTGTTCGACGAGACTGGCGCGTTGATCCCGGCGCTGCGGGCGCTGGCCCCGAGCGGGGGCCGGCGGATGAGCGCGAACCCGCACGCCAACGGCGGGCTGCTGTTGCGCGAGCTGACCATGCCGGACTTCCGGGATTACGCCGTGCCAGTGGAGCATCCTGCGGTCGAGCTCAGCGAGGCCACCCGGGTGCTCGGTGTGTTCCTGCGCGACATCACTGCCCGCAATCGGGACCGGTTTCGCATCATGGGCCCGGACGAGACGGCATCGAACCGGCTCACGGCCGTCTTCGAGGTAACCGACCGTGCCTGGGACGCCGCAAGGCTGCCCGGCGACGATCACCTCGGTCCCGACGGGCGGGTGATGGAGGTGCTGTCTGAGCACCTGTGCCAGGGCTGGTTGGAGGGCTACCTCTTGACCGGCCGGCACGGGTTGTTCAACTGCTACGAGGCGTTCATCCACATCGTTGACTCCATGCTCAACCAGCACGCCAAGTGGCTGAAAACGACGCGCACCATTCCGTGGCGGCGCCCGATCGCCTCGTTGAACTACCTGCTGTCCTCCCATGTGTGGCGCCAAGACCACAACGGATTTTCCCACCAGGACCCGGGGTTCATCGACCACGTGGTGAACAAGAAAGCCGAGATCGTGCGGGTTTACCTGCCGCCGGACACCAATACCCTGCTGTCCGTGGCTGACCACTGCCTGCGCAGCAGGCACTACATCAACGTGATCGTCGCCGGCAAGCAACCCGCCCTGACCTACTTGACCATGGACCAGGCGATCGCCCACTGCACCCGCGGCTTGGGGATCTGGCCCTGGGCCGGCAACACCGACGGCGAACCCGACGTGGTGCTGGCCTGTGCGGGAGACATTCCCACGCTGGAGACTCTCGCCGCTGTCGACCTGCTCAGGCAGCACTTGCCGGAGTTGACGATCCGCGTCATCAACATCGTCGACCTGATGCGGCTGGAACCCGACACGGAACATCCACACGGCCTGTCCGACCGCGACTTCGACGCCCTGTTTACTCCGGATAAGCCGGTGATCTTCGCCTTCCACGGTTATCCATGGCTGATCCACCGCCTGACCTACCGGCGCACCAATCACGACAACATTCACGTCCGCGGCTACAAGGAAGAAGGCACCACCACCACCCCATTTGACATGGTGATGCTCAACGATCTGGACCGGTTTCACCTGGTTATGGACGTCATCGACCGCGTACCGTCGCTGGGCAGCCGTGCCGCGATGCTGCGCCAGCACATGGCCGACGCCCGCCTCGCCGCCCGCGCTTACACCCGCGAACACGGCGAGGACGACCCCGCCATCACGAACTGGACCTGGCCCACCGCGCCGGGACAGGACTAGGCGGTGCGAGTCCTGGTCATCAACGCCGGGTCATCGAGTCTCAAGTTGCGCCTGCTCGACCGGCACGATCAGCTGGAGCACAGCGCAGACCTGCCCGCCGGCCCAGACGGGTTCGACACCACCCACCTCGCCGAGGTGCTGCGCGCGTGGGATCCGCCGGACGTGGTCGGTCACCGCATCGTGCACGGCGGCACCCGCTTCACCGGCCCCGTTCTCATCGACAACGACATCGAACAGCAACTGAGGGATCTCACCGATCTGGCACCGCTGCATCAACCCAAGTCGCTGGCCGCTCTCGACGCCGTCACCGCGCGGCTGCCCAGCGTCGCCGCGGTAGCAAGTTTCGACACCGCCTTCCACACCACCATCCCCGCCCCAGCCGCGACCTACGCGGTGCCCCAGCAGTGGCAGCAGCGTTACAACATCCGCCGCTACGGGTTCCATGGGCTCTCCCACGCCTACTGCTCCCAGCGCGCCGCACAGCTGCTCGACCAGCCAGTGCAGCACCTGCGGATCGTCACCTGCCACCTCGGCGCGGGCGCCTCGCTGGCCGCCGTGGTCAGTGGTCACAGCGTCGACACCACCATGGGGTTCACCCCGCTGGAAGGACTGGTGATGGCGACCCGCTCCGGCACCGTCGACCCCGGACTGGTGCTCTGGCTCGAAGAACACGAGCACCTGTCCGCCCGAGAGGTTGCCACCGCGCTGGAACACCGCTCGGGGCTCACCGCCCTGGCCGGCACGGGTGACATGCGCATGGTGCAAACCCGAGCAGACAGCGGAGATTCAGCTGCGGCGCTGGCCCTCGACGTGTACCTCCACCGGCTGGTAACCGGCATCGGCGCGATGACTGCCGCGGCTGGCGGTGTGGATGTGCTCGTCTTCACCGGCGGCGTCGGGGAGCATTCACCGGCTGTCCGCGCCCGAGCGGTACAGCGACTAGCCTATCTCGGGGCCGGCATCGACACCCGACTCAACGACACCACCTACCGCGACGGCGACATCACCGCAGCCGGAGCGACTGTGCGGACCGTGGTGGTCACCGCCCGCGAAGATCTACAAATGGCCCGCGAAGCCCGCTGGGTGCTCACCACCCGACCAAGAGCCTGATTGCCGACTGGGCCACCGGCGTGGGGTGCGCGTCGATCATCGCTAGTGGCGTCCCTGGTGTCGCGCCAAGTCGATCACTGGGTTCGGTTCCTAGGGGCACAGGACCGCCTTGATGACGCCGTTGGCGCGTTGGTCGAACTGCTGATAAAGCGTGGCCGCGTCATCGAGGTGGCCGTGGTGGGTGACAACAACTCCGGGTCTGGCGCGGCCGGAGACGATGAGATCGCGAAGCAGGGTGGTGTAGCGGCGATCGTGCGTGCGTCCAAAATTGACCGAGATGCCCTTGCTGAAGAACGTCGCCCAAGGAACGGTAAGGCTGCCGTCTGGGTGCCCCGTCGGGACCGGGTGGAGATCCTTCTCGGCGTATACCCCGGCGATGCCGAGATGCCCGGTCGGATTGATCAGCCGTGCCAGGTCCTCGATGACCTGGGTGGGTTTCTCCGCTCCAGACTCCCGATCGTGGGCCTGGAAGCCCACGGCGTCGATGCCATTGTGCACTCCAGCCATGGCCTCCTCACCGATCGGCAGCCCTGCATTCCGGCGGAGCTCGCGGATCTGCTCGACCGGATCGCCGGCCTTGTAGTCGACCGGGGTCGCGCCCAGTTCACCAGCCTTGTCCAGCCGCTCGGGTACGCAGTCGACGACATAGACCTCGGCCGCGCCTTTGAGCAACGCGCTGTAGGCGGCGAGCAGGCCCACTGAGCCGGCGCCGAAGACCGCAACTGTGCACCCCGCGCGAACCGCGGCGAGCTCGGTGGCATGCCATCCGGTGACGAACGCGTCGGCGAGTAGCACGAAGTCGTCCTCACGATCGTCGCCGGGTTCGCC
>DASYMC010000464.1:0-23518 GCA_036009255.1 Pseudonocardiaceae bacterium | reverse complement strand
GCCCGCTGCTTCCTCGATGAACGCGCGGCGCTCCTCGGGCTTGGACTGCAAGATCGAGTCGAGCTTACCCTGACCGACGATGACGTGCATCTCCCGGCCGATCCCGGAGTCGGACAGCAGTTCCTGGACGTCCAGCAACCGGCAGCTGCTGCCGTTGATCTCATACTCGCTGGCCCCGTCACGGAACATCCGCCGGGTAACCGACACCTCGGTGTAGTCGATGGGCAGCGCGCCATCGGTGTTGTCGATGGTCAAGGTGACTTCGGCGCGGCCCAGCGGAGCGCGGCCCGCGGTGCCGGCGAAGATGACGTCCTCCATCTTGCCGCCCCGCAACGCCTTGGCGCCCTGCTCCCCCATCACCCAGGACAGCGCATCCACCACGTTGGACTTGCCCGACCCATTGGGACCCACGACGCAGGTGATGCCCGGCTCGAAGCGCAGCGTCGTAGCCGAGGCGAAGGACTTGAAACCCTTCAACGTCAGGCTCTTCAAGTACACGGTGCGCCGGACCCTCTCTGCGGCTCCCCTACTGCTGTGGCATGCCCGAGCAGGGTACTCATGTCGTTGTTTCTGCCCCGCCTATCCGGAGAACCGGAGGGTACCTGGCGCGAACAGGGGCAGCCGCTCAACGCTCAACGAAACCGGTAATGCCACCCCGGGGTTGGGTGAATCGCTCGGTGACCTGCTGTACCTGCCCGGGCGTGGACTCGGAGCGCAGCAGGGCAAGCAGCTGTTCGCAGGCCATCCGCGGCCCTTCCGCGACGATCTCCACCCTCCCGTCGGATAAATTGGCCGCACACCCCACCAAGCCGAGCTCAAGCGCCCGGGATCGAGTCCACCAACGGAACCCCACGCCCTGGACGTCACCATGTACCCAGGCCGTCATCCGCACCGAGCCCTGCTCGGTCATATCCGAGGTTGCCGGGGTGGGGACTGGCAGCGGGGACAGCTGAAGGACGAGCGGTTCATGAACGGCTCCCGCTGGATCGCGGTGCCGCAGCGTGGACAGGGTCGGCCGGCCTGCCCGTAAGCGGCCAGCGAGCGGTCGAAGTACCCGGAGGCGCCGTTGATGTTGACGTAGAGCGCGTCGAATGAGGTACCACCGGCGGCCAGCGCCTCGGTCATCACCTCGGTGACAGCATTGAGCACGGTGCGTCCTTGAGCGCGGGTGAGGGTCGCGGTGGGCCGCGACCCGTGCAGCTGAGCTCGCCAGAGCGCCTCGTCGGCGTAGATATTGCCGATTCCCGATACCAGAGTCTGATCCAGCAGCGCGCGTTTGAGACCGGTCCGCCGCGCCCGGATACCGGCGACCACCTCATCAAGATCGAATGATGGGTCCAACGGATCTCGGGCGATGTGCGCTACCGGGATGGGCAGATCGTCGACCAGATCCTCTACCGAGAGGCCGCCGAAGGTCCGCTGGTCGATGAAGCGCAGCTCAGGATCGCCGTCGACAAACTGAATCCGCACCCGCAGGTGCGTTTCGTCAGCGGCACCGGGAGCCTGGATGCGCATCTGCCCACTCATCCCCAGGTGGGCGAGCAACGCTTCCCCGTCACCAAGATCCAGCCAGAGGTACTTGCCGCGACGCCGGACGGCTCGGATCTGCCGGCCACGGAGCCGGGCTGTGAAGTCCAGCTCACCAGCGAGGTGGCGGCGTACTGAACGGGGGTGGCGCACCTCGACAGCACACATCGTGCGCCCGGCGACGTGTTCGGCTAGGCCGCGCCGGACGACCTCGACCTCGGGCAGCTCCGGCATGCTGTGCTACCCCGCCGGCGGGGCGCTACCGCTCGCCAGCTCGGACAGCGACCGCCAGGCGGTCTCTGCGGCCCGTTGCTCGGCCTCCTTCTTGGTCCGGCCCTGGCCGGTTCCCCGCTCAACACCAGCTATCACGGCGGTCGCGGTGAACTCCTTGAGATGATCGGGTCCGTCCTCGGTAATCCGGTACTCCGGTACCCCTAGCTCGCGGCTGGCGGTGAGTTCCTGGAGGCTGGTTTTCCAATCCAGGCCCGCGCCCAGCAGCGGAGCCACCACCAGCAGCGGATCGAATAACCGGTGCACCATCGTGCGGGCGACGTCGATCCCGTGCTGGAGGTACACCGCACCGATCAGCGCCTCGGTGGTGTCGGCCAGGATGCTGGACTTGTGCCGGCCCCCGGTGAGCTCCTCGCCCCGGCCGAGCAGCAGGTACTCACCCAGGCCACCCGTACCGAGTCCGCGAGCCACACCGGCCAGCGCATGCATGTTCACCACGCTCGCGCGCAGCTTGGCGAGCTGTCCCTCGGGCAGCTCAGGGTGAGTGCGGAACAGGTGATCGGTGACGACCACGCCGAGCACGGCGTCGCCTAGGAACTCCAGGCGCTCGTTGGGTTCGATGCCACCGCTTTCGTAGGCATACGAGCGATGCGTGAGGGCAAGCGTCAACAGCTCGGCGTCGATCTCAACGCCGAGAGCGGTAAGCAGCGGAGTCAGATCAACTGGGTGACGCCGCGGAGCCCGATTCCCCAAGGGTGAGGTCCGTCGCGGAATCAGGCCGGCCGACTGATCTGGCGGCCGTCATATCTTCCGCAGTACGGACACAGCACATGCGGTGGCTTCGGTCGCCGGCAGGCTCGGTTGGAACACTCCGCGAGAGTGGGGGCGGTGGTTTTCCACTGAGCCCGCCGTGAGCGGGTGTTCGACCGCGACATCCTGCGCTTGGGGACGGCCACGTTACTCGTTCTCCTCTTCGCTTCCGCGCAACCGCGGCTTTAGTGCCGCCCAGCGCGGATCTATCTTCTCATGCCGGTGATCCGTCCCGAGTTCCACCCGCTTACCGCCGCATTCCGCGCAGAGACCCGGGCAGTCTTCGCTGCAGAGCGGGGCCTGCGGCAGCGCCAGCAGCACCGCGTCGCGAACCACCGGCTCCAGGTCGAGCAGGCCATCGACGACCCGGCTGACCTCGTCGGGATCGGTGGTGGCCTCAGTCGCGGTATCCGGGTAGGCGAACAGCTCGGTTAGCTCGAGCTCGAGCCGGTCGGTCAGCAGGTCCAGGCAGCGGGCGCACTGCCCGGTGATCCTCGCCACAGCCGTGCCGGATACCAGCACTCCCTCCATTACCGACTCGAGCCGCAGGTCCAGAACCACCTGCTCGCCAGCGGGAATTCCGATCACGTCCATCCCCAGTCCAGCCGTCAACTGGACGACCCGATGGTAGCGCCGCATCGCCCCGGGACGCCTGCCCAGGTCTCGGGTATCGATCACCCAGGGTGCAGACGGATCAGGTCGGGGAGAAACGGTCCTACGCGGCATCATGTGCAGGGTAGGCCCTGGATCAGAAGAAGGCCGTCCGGACATCGTCAACGATGGGATTCAGTTGCGGTATCCGGCGACTCCAGCAGGCGCCGGCCCGTTGTGCTGGGCTCGGCCGCGCCCGATGGCGCGCAAGGTGGTGGTGAGCAGGTCCTCGAATTCCCCGAGAGTGCCTTCGACATAGGCATCGCATTCCGAACGCAGCCGGTGCGCCTCGGTGCGCGCCTCATCATGGATTCGAGTGGCCTCAGCACGGGCCGCCTGCATCACCTGAGTCTGCTCGACGAGCCGGGACTGCTCAGCCCGGCCATCGGCGACGGCCCGCTCATAGGACGCCCGGCCGGCCGCGGTCATCCGTTCGGCCTCGGCCTCAGCGCGTCCGGTGAGCTCCTGATATTCGCGGTTGGCAGTGTCGGCAATGCGCGCCGCCTCGGCTTGCGCATCGGCCACCATCGATTCGGCCCGGGCACGGGCCTCGCCGAGCAGGCGCGCAGCCTCGTCGCGAGCCTCGGTGACCGCCCGATCAGCTTCGTTTCGGGCCTCTTCGCGTTGCCGTTGCGCGTTCTGGCGCGCAGTTTCAACCAATTCGCTCCGGTGGTCCAAGACGTCCTGAGCGTCGTCGAACTCGGCGGGAATCGCATCGCGGATATCGTCGAGCAGTTCGAGTACATCCCCACGGGGCACGACGCAGCTGGAGGTCATCGGTAGGCCACGGGCCTCCTCCACAGTGGTCACCAGCTCATCGAGGGCCTCAAAAACCCGATACACCTGGTCCTGCGGCCGATCACCATCCATAAGCAACATTTTGACTGGTCCGCTCGCCGAGATGCGGGAGCCGCCGCTGGTCGGCGTGTCCGCCCGTCAGGACCCTTCGCTGATCCGGTTGATCAGGCGTTGGTGCACCGTGGCCGGCAGCAGGTAGCCGACATCACCACCGTAAGCAGCGACCTCCTTGACCACCGAGCTGGACAGATAGCTGTAGTGCGGTTTGCTCGGCAAGAACATCGTGTCCACGCCGGAGAGCTGGTAGTTCAGCTGAGCCATCTGCAATTCGTAGTCGAAATCGCTGACCGCGCGCAGGCCTTTCACGATCGTGGCGATTCCGTTGGCGGTGCAGTAATCCACGAGCAACCCGTGCCAGGAATCGATGCGGACACCCGGCAGGTGCCCGGTGATCTCTTTCAGCATCGCCATACGGTCGGAGACCTCGAACAGGCCGCGCTTAGCTTTGTTGATCAAGACAGCAACCACGACCTCGTCGAATTGCCTTGCAGCCCGCTCGATGATGTCGAGATGGCCATTGGTTGCGGGGTCATAAGAGCCGGGACACACCGCACGTCTCATGGCGCGCAACCGTAGTACACAACGGTATCGCCATAGCGCCGATTCGTGAGCGCAAACACACCCTCCGGCCAGGTCGGCGGAAATGCCCGGATTGCCCGCTCCACTACTATCAGCGCTTGCGGTGCCAGCCAGCCGCCGCTGGCCAGAGCGCTCAACACTTCGGTGAGCGCACCGTCATCGAGCGCGTAGGGCGGATCGGCGAGCACCACGTCGTAGGACCGGTCGGAACCGCCGCGCAACACGACCGGTACGTCGGCGGTGCTCACCTGCGCCCCGGGTAATCCGAGCGCCTCGACATTGCGGCGCAGCACTGCGGCAGCACGCCGATCGGATTCCACGAACCGGACGTGCGACGCCCCACGCGACAGCGCCTCCAATCCGAGCGCCCCCGAACCCGCGTAGAGATCAAGAACCTGAGTCCCTTCCAGGTCCCGGCGCGCCTGCAACGCGCTGAACACCGCCTCCCGGACCCGGTCCGAGGTCGGCCGGGTGCCGTGCGGCGGCACCGCCAACCGCCGCCCCCCCGCTACTCCCGCCACGATCCGCACCATGGTGACCATGATGCGCCGGTCAACCGGCTCCTCGCGGACTCACCCCGCAATCCGGCCGCCCGCCGATACTGCACCCGGACAGCACTGGGGTCGCCGAGTTCGACGGGAGAGCTGCCCAGAAGCCGCAGAACAGCGCTCTTGTCGAACCCGGCGCGCTGAGAGCGCCCGCAACAGGCGGTTAGGAAGACCGCAACTCCAAAATCAGGTCGCCGCCTTCCACTTGGTCAACTGATTTGATTGCCAGGCGGGCTACCCGGCCGGGCTTCGGGGCGGTGATGCCGGCTTCCATCTTCATCGCCTCGATGGTGGCGACCGTCTGACCGGCCGAGACGGTGTCTCCTTCGGACACCTGAAGCGAGACCACTCCGGCGAACGGCGCCGCGACGTGGTTGCCGTTGGCCCGGTCCGCCTTTTCCGCTACGGGAATCTTGGAGGCGACGGATCGGTCCCGGACCTGCAGCGGTCGCATCTGGCCGTTGAGCGTGCACAGCACGGTGCGCATGCCGCGTTCATCAACCTCCCCGATCGCCTGCAACTGGATCAGCAGGCGCACCCCCGGATAGAGGTCCACGGCGTACTCTTCGCCGGGACGCAGCCCGTAGAAGAACTCCTTGCTGGGCAGCACCGAGGTGTCCCCGTATGCCTCGCGACGCTGCTCGAACTCTGCGGTCGGAGTAGGGAACAGCAGCCGATTCAGGGTCCGCGGCCGGTCATCCTTCAGACCCTGCCGGTCTTGCGCGGACAGTTCCGCCATCGCACGCGGAGGGCTGCGGCCCTGCAGAGCCTTGCTGCGCAGGGGTTCGGGCCACCCACCCGGGGGAACACCGAGCTCGCCGTGCAGGAAGCCGATCACCGAGTCGGGAATGTCGAACCGTGCGGGGTCGGCCTCGAATTCCTGAGGCTCGACGCCGGCCCCGACCAGATGCAACGCCAGATCCCCGACGACCTTGGACGACGGGGTGACTTTGACCAGACGGCCCAGCATCCGGTCGGCGGCCGCATAGGCCTCTTCAATCTGTTCGAAGCGATCCGCGAGGCCGAGCGCCACTGCCTGCTGGCGAAGGTTGGACAGCTGCCCGCCGGGGATCTCATGGTGGTACACCCGCCCGGTCGGCGAGGCCAGGCCGGACTCGAAGGGCGCGTAGACCTTGCGCACCAACTCCCAGTAGGGCTCCAGGTCGCAGACCGCCTGCAGATCAAGCCCGGTGTCACGCTTTGTGTGGTCGGTGGCCGCGACCAGCGCGGACAGCGAGGGCTGCGACGTGGTGCCTGCCATAGAGGCGGCAGCTGCATCGACTGCGTCCACTCCCGAGTCGATCGCGGCGAGAAGCGTGGCGAGCTGGCCACCGGGGGTGTCATGAGTATGCAGGTGCACCGGGAGGTCAAAACGGCTGCGCAGGGCGCTCACCAGCGTCCGGGCCGCCGGAGGCCGCAGCAGGCCCGCCATGTCCTTGATGGCCAGTACGTGCGCGCCGGCCGCTACGATCTGCTCAGCCAGCCGCAGGTAGTAGTCCAGCGTGTACAGCCTTTCCGCCGGATTGCACAGGTCCGCGGTGTAGCACAGCGCCACCTCGGCGACGGCCCGACCGCTCTCACGCACCGCGTCGATGGCCGGACGCATCTGGGACACGTCGTTGAGTGCGTCGAAAATGCGGAAGATGTCCAACCCGGTCTCAACGGCCTGTTCGATGAAGGCGGTGGTCACCTCGGTGGGGTACGGGGTATAGCCGACCGTGTTGCGCCCGCGCAACAGCATCTGCAGGCACAGGTTGGGAATCGCCTCGCGCAGTGCGGCCAGCCGCTCCCACGGGTCCTCTGCCAGAAAGCGCAGCGCCACGTCATAGGTCGCACCACCCCAGCACTCCACTGACAGCAGTTGCGGGGTCATCCGAGCCACGTGCGGGCCCACGGCGACGAGGTCCCTGCTCCGTACCCGGGTCGCGAGCAACGATTGGTGGGCGTCCCGGAAAGTGGTTTCGGTGACACCGACCTGCTCTCGGGCCCGCAACCAGTGGGCGAATTCCTCCGGGCCCAGGGTGAGGAGCCGGTGCCGCGATCCGGAGGGCGGAGGGACCTCCAGATCGATCGAGGGAAGCTTTGCCACCGGATTGGCGAGGTTGGGGGGATCGCCGTGCGGCCGATTCACCGTCACGTCCCCGAGGTAGCTCAGTAACCGGGTGCCACGATCGGCGGACTGCCGGGCGGCAAGAAGGTGCGGCCGTTCCTCGATGAACGAGGTGGTGACCTTGCCCGCCACGAAATCCGGATCGTCAAGCAAAGCGAGCAGGAACGGGATATTGGTGGCCACTCCGCGAATGCGGAATTCGGCAAGCGCTCGGCGTGCCCGGCGCACCGCGGTGGGGAAGTCGCGTCCTCGGCAGGTGACTTTGACCAGCAGGGAATCGAAGTGCGCGCTGATCTGAGCGCCGGTCTGCATGGTTCCGCCATCCAGCCGGACTCCGGCGCCGCTGGCCGAGCGGTATGCGGTGACCGTCCCGATGTCCGGGCGGAACTCGTTGGCCGGATCCTCGGTGGTGATTCGGCACTGCAGGGCCGCGCCGTGCGGCACGATGTCCTCCTGGCGCAACCCGAGGTCGGCAAGGGTCTCCCCTGCCGCGATCCGCAATTGGGCACTGACCAGGTCGATGTCGGTGATCTCCTCGGTCACCGTGTGCTCGACCTGAATGCGCGGGTTCATTTCAATGAACACATGGTCACCACTGCGATCAACGAGAAACTCCACGGTGCCGGCGTTGACATAACCGATGTGCTTAGCGAAGGCCACAGCGTCCGCGCAGATCCGCTGCCGCAGATCGGGATCCAGGTTCGGCGCCGGCGCCACCTCCACGACTTTCTGGTGCCGTCGCTGTACCGAGCAGTCCCGCTCGTAGAGGTGGATCACCTGCCCAGTGGCATCGGCGAGGATCTGCACCTCGATATGTCTGGGATCGATGACCGCGCGCTCCAGGAACACGGTGGGATCGCCGAATGCCGACTCAGCCTCCCGGCTGGCCGCCTCCAACGCCACCCGCAGGCCGGAGGGCTCGGTGACCTTCCGCATCCCGCGCCCGCCACCCCCCGAGACGGCCTTGACGAACATCGGGAATCCGATCGAGTCCGCAGCGGCCATCAGTTGGTCGATGTCGGCAGACGGCGGGCTGGATGCCAGAACCGGCACGCCGGCTGCGCGCGCGGCGGCGACCGCCCGCGACTTGTTACCCGCCAGCGCCAGCACAGCCGGAGGTGGTCCGATAAAGGTGATACCAGCCTGCTGGCAGGCCATCGCCAGCTTCGGGTTCTCCGACAGGAAGCCGTAACCGGGGTAAACCGCATCAGCCCCAGTGCGTTGGGCGGCCCGGATGATATCCGGCACGGACAGGTAGGCCCGGACGGGATGGCCCCGCTCTCCAATCTGGTAAGCCTCGTTGGCCTTGAGCCGGTGCTCGGAGTTGCGATCCTCATACGGGAACACCGCGACCGTCTGGCAACCCAGCTCGTAGGCGGCACGAAATGCCCGTATCGCGATCTCCCCGCGGTTGGCGACCAGCACCTTCCGGAACATGTGCCAGCTCCCTTCCCCACGACTGATCCGACCAGGATTTCCGTCCCGCACCACCGACCGCATGGCACCCGACATGGAGACATATCGGGGCCGTGGGCGCCAATAGACCCCCATATGTCTCCATGTCGGGTGCTGTGTGGGCATCATCGCAGGTGATGACGGCTACTGGGATGTCTGTTTGCCCACGTGCGATAGGCCCCTGCCGCGCTAGCGGCCGGAGGGGTATCAAGGAAGGTGGCCGGAAAGGACATGCCGATGGGCAGCAGGTACACCTACCACTACTTCCACCGACGGGGTCCGATGGGACGACCCTTCGCTCCCATGCTGGTTGTGCTCGCTGCGGTTCTGGCCGCGGTGGGGATGATCAGTGTGGCTATGGTCGCCGTGCTGATGGTGCTCGTGCCGTTCCTGCTGACCGGAGTGGGCGTGGCGGTCGTGGTGCGGCACCTGAGCCACCGCCATCGCCGAGCGGTGCGCGGCCAGCAACCAGCGTCGATGCCCACGAGAGCGCCATCTGTTACGCGGAGTCAGCCTGTGCCGGACTGGCACGCTACCCAGGCCAGGTTCGCCCAGCTGCGCGGTGAGTACGGCCGATTCGAATGCGACCCGCTCGCGGTGCTGCGTCTCCCGGCGTTGGCCGACGTCACGGTGCCTTCCACCAGCCGCTTCATTGACGCCTTCGCCGAGGCTCAGGCACTCGACACGGACACCGAACCGCCGGCAGCCCATAGCGCTCGCTACGCCAGTGCAGTGGATCAGGCCTGGCGCGCCTGGCAGGCGGCCCGCGACGCAGCGGAACGCATCCGCCTCGCTGGCATTCCCGAACAGGAGCAGGCCACAGTGCAGCGAGCGATCAAGCTGCTCACCATGGCGCGGGACTCCGACCACGATGCCGAGCGCATAGCCGCGTACGCGAAGGCCCGCGCGGAACTGGCAAAACTCGACCGCAGCGGAACCCTGCGCCTGCCCCCGGCCGCAACCGCCGCGCTGGACGCCGCTGCTCGCGGCCAGCTACCACCGGCGACCGCCGGCTGACGGACGCAACCGCGGCAGCCTGGGGTGCCGAGAAGTTGTCACACTTTGTCAAGGAACTGGGCACGCTGCTCGTCGAGCAGATCCGCGGCCAGCCTGGCCAGCTCTGGACGCTCGGTGAGCTGTGGATCCACGCGAATCAGCTGCTGGGCGGCGTCCCGCGCCTGGCCGATCAGGTCTTCGTCGCGGAGCAGTGACAGCAACCTGAGCCCGGATCGGCGGCCGGATTGCACCGCGCCCAGCACATCGCCTTCACGGCGCAGCTCCAGGTCCAGGCGAGCCAGCTCAAACCCGTCGGTAGTGGCAGCGACCGCATCGAGCCGCTCCCGGGCGGTGGTGCCTTCCGGGAAGTCGGTCACCAGCAGGCACAGTCCCGGATGCGAACCACGGCCCACCCGACCTCGCAGCTGGTGCAGCTGGCTGATCCCGAACCGCTGCGCGTCCATGATCACCATGACGGTGGCGTTGGGCACATCCACACCTACCTCGACGACGGTCGTAGCCACCAGTACATCGATCTCACCAGCAGCGAAGGACCGCATCACGGCGTCCTTCTCCTCGCCTGGCAAGCGGCCGTGCAATACCTCCAACCGCAGCTGGTCCAGCGGCCCCTCCGCGAGCTGCGGAGTCAGTTCGAGGACAGCCAGGGGCGGGCGAGCGTCTTCGTCTCCGACGCCCCCATCGGCCGCGTCCTCACCAGCAGCATCCGCACCCCCGATCCGGGGACACACCACGTAGGCCTGCCGGCCGGCGCTGACCTCCTCGGTGATCCGTCCCCACACCCGGTCGAGCCAGCCGGGTTTCTCCCCGACCGGTACCACGGTGGTCGAGATGGGCGACCGACCGCGGGGCAGCTCCCGCAGCGCGGAAACCTCCAGATCGCCATAGACGGTCATCGCGACGGTGCGCGGGATCGGCGTCGCGGTCATCACCAACACGTGCGGGCTCGTGCCATCGGCGGCCCTGGCACGAAGGGCGTCGCGCTGCTCAACGCCGAAGCGGTGCTGCTCATCAACCACCACCAGGCCCAGCTCGGCGAAGGACACCCGGTCCTGGATCACGGCATGCGTGCCGACCACGATCCCGGCCACCCCGCTGGCTGCATCCAGCAGCGCCTGCTTGCGTGCCCGGGCCGGCAGCGATCCCGTGAGCAGGGCGATCCGGGTGGCGTGCTCGGCCGATCCCAGCTCGCCTGCGCAGCCGTGCGGACCCAACATCTCTCGCAGGGACCGGGCATGCTGCGCGGCGAGCACCTCGGTGGGCGCCAACAGCACGGCTTGCCGTCCCGCGTCGACGACCTGCAGCATCGCGCGCAGCGCCACCACGGTCTTCCCGGATCCCACTTCGCCTTGCAGCAAGCGGTTCATCGGATGCTCACCGGCCAGCTCATTAGCCAGCAGCGCGCCTATCTGCTGCTGGCCGGCGGTCAAGGTGAAGGGCAGCGCGGCGTCGAACGCGGCGGCTAGCCCGCCGTCCCGGCGCGGGCAGGCCGGAGCGGGCCGCAGCGTTGCTTCCTGACGACGTCGGGCGAGGGTGAGCTGCACCGCCATCGCCTCGTCCCACTTCAGCCGCCGCTGTGCGGCTCCGATCTCGGCGCGGTCGTCGGAGCGGTGCACCGCCCGCAATGCCGCACCCAACGCCGGTAACCGGTGCCGGGCCCGAAGTTCAGCCGGCAGCGGGTCTTCCGGATCGTCCAGAAGATCGAAAACCTGCCGTACGCAGAGCTGGATGGCCCAGGACGTCAGTTCCTTGGTTGCGGGATAGACCGGGATCAGAGCTCGGGAGAACTCCGCGAGCGCCTCAGCATCCTCGTCGAGCAGCTGATATCTGGGATGGGTGAGTTGCAATTCGCGTTTCTTGCCGTAGGTGCTCACCCGGCCCGCGAACAACGCCCGACGCCCCCGGGTGAAGATCCGGGGCAGCACACGGTGCTGGTTGAAGAAAGTGAGGTTCAGCTCGCGGGAACCATCCCAGATCACCGCGTTCTGGATGGTGCCCTTCTTGGTCTGCATCTGCCGCGACCTGCACGTGCGGATCTCGGCGACTACCGTGACGTCTTCCCCCGGCTCCAGATGCGCGATCGGGGTGAGCTGACCCTGGTCGGCGTAGCGGCGTGGGTAGTGCCGCAGCAGGTCACCCACTGTATGCACGTCCACCTGCTCGGCAAGCAGTGCCGCGGTTTTCGCGTCAATCACCCGGTCTAGGGCATCGTCCATATTGGCCACTGCTCACTCCACCCCTACCACTAGCACGCGCCCCGGCACGTCACCGCCGTAGACCACCATCTCGACATCCGGATGCGCCGTGCGCAGCTTCCCGATCAGCGCGTCGCCCAAGCCCTCCGGGGCGTCGTCGCCGAGCAGCACCGTCCCCAGTTCCCCGCCCACCGACAGCATTCGCGCCATCAGCTCGCAGGCGGCGGCCAGTGGATCACGGTTGATCAAGACGATCTGGTCGCCAAGTATGCCGAGGACCGCGCCGGCCTGGCAGTACCCGGCTGTGGTCCACGCCTCCGCTCGGGCCACGGTGAGCTCCCCGCACCGGATCCCGGCGGCGGCATCGGTCATGGCTACCAGGTCCTCAGCCGGCCGCCGCGCGGAGTCGTGCACCGCGACCGCGGCCAGTGCCTGCACGGGAGACCCAACCGGGAGGACCGCCACCTCAAGACCGGTGACCCGGGCCTGCACTGCCGCGATCTGCGCTGTGCATGCCGCACCCGGCTCGGCTAGCACGGTGACATGTCGGCCGCCGGTGGCGACAAGAATCGCCAGAAGGTCGCCAACGCTGCTGGTCGGCGGCGCGGTGATCACGCCGTGGCCGCCCTCGCCGCGACACAATGCCGCCACCCCAGATCCGGTCACCATGACGAGTACTGCGTGGCTGGTGGTGAAGTGGTCGTGGGCAGCGTCGCGAGGGTGCTCACCATGGATCTGATCGGCAAAACGCGTGACGTTGACGCGATGCGGCCGCCCAGCCCGCATTCCTGCCTCGATCGCGGCACCAGCATCGGAGCAGTGCACGTGTACGTTCCACAATCCCGAAGTCTGCCCGTCCCACGTCTCGCTGGTCCCGACGATGGCCACACAGTCGCCCAGCGTCGCCAGTTCGGCGCGCAAGACGCCGACGCTGGCCTCGTCGGCCTCCCCCAGGAGGTACATCACTTCGTACTCGTAGTTGGTGGAACCGCCGTGCCGCGCAGAGACCGGACGCGGATGGATTCTGGTCGCGGCAGCCGACTGGATACCGGGACGCTCGGTTACCACCGCCAGCAGCGCCTCGAGCAGCAGGATCAACCCCCGGCCCCCCGCGTCCACCACTCCGGCAGCGGCCAGCGCCGCAAGTTGACGGGGCGTGTCAGCCAGCGCACCGACCGCGGCGGCGGTGGCCGCGGACGCCACCTCCCCGAGTTCGTCCGAGCGCACCGCCGCGGCGGCCTCCGCCGCCGCGTGCAGCACGGTGAGCACGGTGCCGGGCGCTGGATCTGCTACTGCCGCCAAGGCCAGCTCGTCAGCCCGGCGAAGCCCCTCCCGCAACGCCGCACCGTTCCAGCTCGGGACGCCGGACCCCGCATCACCACCGATGAGGGGCTCCGCCAGCCCACGCAGTACCTGGGACAGAATCACCCCCGAATTTCCTCGCGCTCCCAGCAACGCGCCGCGGGCTAGAACCGCGGCCGTGCCGCCAGGAGCGACGTCTGGGTCCTCATGGCGACCTCGGCGGAGCACCGCATCCAACCCGGCTCTCATCGTGGCCAACAGGTTCGAGCCGGTGTCCTGGTCCGGGACCGGAAACACATTGAGCGCGTCGATCTCGTCACGGTGCGCCGCCAGCACGTCACAGCAGGTGGCTGCCCAACGACGGACCGCCGCCCCGTCCAGCGACTGCAACACCGCGGCTTCCCACCGCCTTCATCGGGCTTTTGCCGAAGGTTACCGTCCACTTCAACTCGGTCGTACAGTTATCCCGGTGCGCATCCTCGTGTGCACTGGGGTTACCCTTACTCTCGCCGCCCGGAATCGGGCGTGCCACCCTCGCGACGAACCTAGGGAGTGTGACGTGGCTGCCGTGTGCGATGTCTGCGGTAAGGGACCGGGCTTCGGCATGTCGGTCTCGCACTCGCACCGGCGGACCCATCGCCGGTGGAACCCGAACATCCAGACCGTCCGGGCAGAGGTCGGCCCTGGTCAGCGCCGTCGTCTGAACGTCTGCACCTCCTGCCTCAAGGCAGGCAAGGTCGCCCGAGCCTGACCCGGTCTTCTGACCGCCATTCGCTCCCGGATGGCAGGTGCCGGTTGCCTTGGCTAGGGCAGGGTCCAGTCGATGGGGTCGGCTCCCAGATCAGCGAGCATGGTATTGGCGCGGGTGAAGGGGCGCGAGCCGAAGAATCCCCGATCAGCTGACATCGGTGACGGGTGTGCAGACTCGATGCACGGGATGTCCGCCAGCATGGGGCGCAGTGTTCGAGCGTCCCGGCCCCACAAGATAGCCACCATCGGCTGCGCGGGACGAGCTACCAGCGCTCGAATGGCCTGCTCGGTGACCTCTTCCCAGCCCTTTCCGCGGTGCGAGCCCGGGCGTCCGGGCTCCACCGTGAGCACCCTGTTGAGCAATAGCACTCCACGGGCGGCCCACGGACTGAGGTCCCCGCTGGACGGGGTAGGCAGCCCGAGATCGTCGCGGTACTCCCGGAAGATGTTGGCGAGACTGCGCGGCACTGGCCGCACATCCGGCTCGACCGAAAACGACAACCCCACCGCATGACCCGGCGTGGGGTAGGGATCCTGGCCGACGATGAGCACCCGCACTTGATCGAAGGGCTGCATGAAGGCTCGCAGGATGTTGGCGCCGGAGGGCAGATAGCGCCGTCCTGCGCTGATCTCGACCCGGAGGAACTCACCGGCAGCGCTGATCTGGCCGCTCACCGGGGCCAGGGCAGCCGCCCAGCCGGTCTCCACGATCTCCGCTACAGCTGCTGGCACCAAGGCAGCCTAGTGGCTGCCTTGGTGTGGGCCACTCACGACTCGAAGTGTGCCCACCCTGCCGGGCCTTCGTAGGCTTTACCGTCGATCGTCACGCCGAGGCCCTCGTTCACCACACCAAGCTTGGTCCATCCCGAGGGCAGCGCAGCATCCGTGGGGAAACACGCCAGCAGCGCGTGGTCCTCTCCCCCGGTGAGAACCCAGTGCTGGGCGTCGGCACCCAACGCGGCTGCCACCTCGACCAACCTGCTGGCCACCGGCACCGCTGCGGAATCGATATCGATGCCGACGCGGGATGCCTTGGCGAGGTGCCAAGCGTCAGCGAGTAGACCATCGGAGATGTCAATCATGGCGGTGGCGCCGGCCGCGGCGGCCTGCGGGCCGGCGGTGTATGGAGGTTCCGGCACTCGGTGGGCACCCACCACCGCCAATGGAGATCCAACCAGCGGAGATCGAAACCCTCGGCGAAGAACGGCAAGGCCGGCCGCGGACCAGCCCAGTCTGCCGCACAAACCGAGCACATTCCCGGCTCGGGCCCCTGCCCGGGTGACCGGTGCCCGGCCGCCCAGATCACCTAAGGCGGTCACCGATACCACGATCTCGGCGCAGCTGACCACATCGCCGCCAACGATGCCGGCACCGACCTGCCCGGCCTCTTCCCACATGCCGGCAGTCAATCCGTCCACGGTGGACACGGGTGTCTGCCCCGGAACTGCCAGCCCGACGACGAGCGCGGTAGGCACCGCCCCCATGGCCGCCACATCGGCCAGACTGGCCGCCACCGCTTTGCGTCCAACCTGGTGCGGCGTGGACCAATCCAGCCGGAAGTGCACTCCATCGACGAGGACGTCGGTTGTCACCACCACTCGGCTATCCGCAGCGGCCAGCACCGCAGCGTCATCTCCCGGGCCGAGCAGAGTGCCAGGCGGCAGCGTCCGGCCCGCGGTGACCCTCGCGATCAGACCGAATTCTCCCAGCTCAGCGACCAGCTCCGGACCAGACAGCGGCGGGTCAGGCGGGGTACCAGCTGCTCCGCACACCCTCACACCCCCGATCCAGGCGCGGTAGTTTCGTTCTTACCCCCATCCAGCAGACGGGACGAAGGGCCACGCCGTGGTTCAGGCATACATCCTCATCCAGACCGAGGTGGGCAAAGCTGCTGCGGTCGCCGCGGCGGTGTCGAGTCTGCCCGGTGTGGCGAGCGCGGAGGACGTTACCGGCCCCTATGACGTGATCGTGCGAGCGGAGGCTGCAGACGTGGATCAGCTAGGCCAGCTCGTGGTCGCCAGAGTGCAGCTTGTGCAGGGCATCACCCGCACTCTGACTTGCCCAGTTGTCCATCTGTCCTGACGATGGTCGACTTGTCGAAGATCACCGAGCGGTCGGCCGGCATGCCGCGTTGGCCTCTGGGAATAGCACTGGCCCTGGTGGTGACACTCGTGGTGGGAGTACTCATCGCTGCCTCGGTGGTGCGCAACCAGCCGCTGCCGCCGCTGGGACTAGCCGCAGTATCGGCGCCCGCGGCCAGTTCCCCGGAATGCACTCGGCTGTTGGCCGCGCTACCGGGGAAGCTGGACGGCGGTGAGCTAGGCGCCCTGGAACGCCGACAACTCGGCGCGCCGGTCCCCGCGGGCGTGGCCGGCTGGGGCGAGCCTCCGGTGGTGCTGCGATGCGGGCTCGATCGCCCCCCTGATCTCACAGCGACCTCACGGCTGCTGTCGGTCTCGGGTGTGCAGTTCCTCGAGATTCCCACCCGTGGCATGAGCACCTGGGTCGCAGTAGATCGACCAGTTTACGTCGCGGCGGCCCTGCCACCGAACAGTGGTAGCGGGCCACTGCAGCAGATCGCGGTCATCATCTCCCGCGTACTGCCCCGCCAGGACGTGAACGTCCCACACTGACGACCCCTATAACCGGTACAAACCGTCCAGAACGCGCTCCAACAATGGGAGGTCCGGCGCGTTACCCCAGCGGGTGGAATTGCTGTGCATGTGCAGCAGGCCAGCATCGATCATGTCCGCCAGCAGCACCCGAGCCACCCCCAGCGGCAGCGCGAGCAGCGCCGCGACCTCCGCGACGGAGCGGATCTCGGCGCACAGCTTGGCAATGGGGGCATGCTCCGCCGAGCAAATCGAAGTCAGGTCTCGACCTTCGTCGCTGATGGAGACCAGCGTCTCAAGGGCGAGATCCTGAACCGGGCGGGTGCGCCCCCGGGTCCAGGTATAGGGACGGACCACGAACCGGAAATCCTCCGACCCATCCTCCCATTCATCGGCTGCGCTGGCTTCGCCAGGATCTGCATCTCCAGGATTTGCGATTTCGCCGGCGCCATTGGGCAAGGTGGCGTGTTGATCAGCCGCGGGAATAGCGGCTCCCTTGCGTCCAAATGAGAGGAACATCGCGGTACCTCCGCCCCGACGTCGCCGACCACACGCACGGTCAGACACCCGGAGGCGATGGCCAGCTGAGCGTCCGCGTCGGGGCACGCCAGCGGATCACGCTGGGCGCACCCCACGTGCCTAACTAGCCCGCCATAACTAAGTCGCTGGGCTTCACTCGTTCGTCCCAGTGAATTAGGACGAATCGCCACCCGCTCAGCCAAATGGCTCAGCGCAATCCCGTGCCGCGGGCCACCGCCGTGTCGATCAGTATCGAGAGCAAGGTCGAGTAGTCCAGTCCGGTCACTGCCCACATCCGCGGGTACATGGAGATCGAAGTGAAGCCGGGCATCGTGTTGATCTCATTAACGGTCAGCGAACCGTCGGGCCCGACGAAAAAGTCCACCCGAGCAAGACCCTGGCAGTCCAGTGACTGGAACGCAGCAACGGCCATCGCCTGCAATTCTGCGGTGAGGTCGTCGTCCAGCTTGGCAGGAATATCGAATTCGCACGCGTCGTCAAGGTATTTGGCCTCGAAATCGTACCAACCCGAGGAACTCTTGGCCATCACGCGGATTTCCGCGGGAAGCGACGCAACTACCCGACCGTCCGGGAACTCCAGCACCCCGCACTCGACCTCACGACCGACCACCGCCGCTTCCACGAGCACCTTGGGATCGACACTTCGAGCGACAGCAATCGCGGAGGCCAGCTCAGACCAGCGCACGACCTTCGTGATCCCCACCGACGAACCCGCTCTGGCCGGTTTGACGAAGACCGGCAGACCGAGCCGGTCACGCTGCGAGGCGGTGAGGGTGACGTCCTTGCCGCGCAGCACCACTGTGTCGGTGACCGGCAAACCCTCGGCACGCATCAGCTTGCGGGCAAACTCCTTGTCCATTCCCGCCGCACTGGCCAGCACCCCGGAACCGACATAAGGCAGATCGGCGAGCTCCAGCAGCCCCTGGATCGTGCCGTCTTCGCCGAACGCCCCGTGCAGTACCGGGAACACCACGTCCACCCCGCAGAGGACCTCACCAACCCGGTCGCCTGCGATACGCACCAGTTCCCGCCGGGTTGGGTCACCAGGCAGGGCGAGCGCTACGCCGGTGCCGTCCACGGTGGGCAGGGTCCGGTCCCGGATTGCCAGATCAGCCGGCTTGCCGGTTCCCTGGAACCACGCGCCATCCGGACTGATGCCGACGGGAATGACCTCGAATCGGGTCTGGTCCAGGTGGGTCAGCACGCTTCCCGCCGATACGCAGGAGATCGCATGTTCGCTGCTGCGGCCACCGAAGACGACGGCAACGCGCAGCTTGCGTTCCATCATGGCGGCACCCTACTCCCGGTGACATGAGGGCGGAGTCCCTGCCGTTACCCCGCTGCCAACAGGGCGGTCAGCCGAGGTAACACCGCGGCGAGCGCCGGGACGCTCTGGGGCGCAGCGTAACCCAGAGTTACTCCGTACCAGGAGGGCAGCCCGTCGTGACAGCGTGCCAGCCCGTCGAGCAAGAGCCCCTCTTGCAAAGCGCGACGCACCACGGTGCTTTCCGTGTCCGCACTCGGTAGATCTACCACCAGATGCGCGCCTGCCTGATCTCCACGCATCGGCAGGCCGGCCGCACTCAGTGCGTCCACCAGCAGGTCGCGCCGGCCGAGCAGCTCGCGCCGGACCCAACGCAGGTGCCGGGACAGATCCCCGGACGCCGCGAGGCGGTGAGAACCTGCTGACCGGCCGGTGATGGCCGCACCCCGATGCCGGACCGGTACGCGCAGACGGCGGCCACCACCTCGGCGGGTGCTGCCATCCACCCGATTCCCAGCGTTGGAGTGAGGATCTTGCTCGCCGTACCGAGATGAACCACCACGTCTCGTCCCAGCGCCGCCAGCAGTGGCAGGGGCGCGCCGTGGTGACGCAGCTCGCCGTCGTAGTCGTCCTCCAGCACCCAGGCGGCCCGCTCCCTGGCCCAGGCCACCAGCCGGAGCCGACGACCGGCAGGCAGGGTGGGGCCTAACGGGAACTGGTGCGCCGGTGTGCAATACACGGCGCGGGCGCGATCGGGTAACGCGGCGACTACCAGCCCCTCGGCATCCACCGGCACGGGCAACACCTGTAGTCCGGCAGCCCGCAGCGCCCCGACCGCCCGGGGGTAGCCCGGTTCTTCCACGGCGACCACCTCGCCGGGTTGCAGCAGGGCCGCGGCCAACTCGGCCACCGCCGCGGTGGTGCCACCGGTGGCCAGCACCGCGGCGGGCGTCACCGCTAGTCCGCGGTGGCGCAGCAGGTGCTCGGCCACCGCGGCCCGGAACTCCGGCAAGCCGGCCTCCACCGGGCGACTGAGCACCACGGGATCAGCCGCAGCCCGCCACGCGCGGCGCCAGACCGCTGGGCGCACGCCCGCCGCCCACGGCGTGCCGGGCCGCAGGTCGATGCCCTGTTCCGCTTCGTGCGACGGGAGCGTGCTGTGGCACGGACCGGAGCGCGGCGACGCCTGTGCACCAGGTGCCGCGACGACGTAGGTACCCGCGCCCTGTCGTCCGCCGATCCAACCCTCGGCCGCCAGCGCGTCGTAGGCCGCCGCGGTCACGGTCCGGCTGACGCTCAGCGAGACAGCGAGCGCCCGGGTGGACGGCAGCCGATCCCCTACCCGCAGCACGCCGAATTCGGCCGCAGACCGCAACCCGTCGGCCAGCTGGACGGCCAGGGGCCGAGCCTTCTGGCGATCCAGGGCCAGCGGCAGGTCCTCAGGTAGCACCAGTGGCCCTTCAAGGTTGGCCATCAGTGGCTATTCAAGGATGCCACTTTGCCGGGCAACATGGTAGCCATGACGCTGTCCCCCACCGCACGCAGCACGCTGCGCCGGCACCGCGAGCGGGGCCGGTACGAGCGCGCCGAGCTGTACGCCGTCCTGGACTCCGCGCTGGTCTGCCATCTCGGGCTGGTACTCGGCGACGCCCCAGTGGTGCTGCCCACCGGATACGGGCGTGACGGTGACACGCTCTATCTGCACGGCTCCACTGGAGCAGCGAGCCTGCTAGCGGCCGCGCAGGGAACACCGGTCTGCGTCACGGTCACCCGGCTGGATGGGGTGGTCTATGCTCGCTCGGCATTCCACCACTCCCTGAACTACGCCAGCGCCGTGATACACGGCGCCGCCCGGAAAGTCAGCGATCCCGCTGAGTTGCTGCACGGCCTGCGGACCCTTGTCGAGCATCTCGCTCCCGGCTCCTGGGAGCACAGCCGCCAACCCACCCGCAAGGAACTCGCCGCCACGACAGTGCTGGCGCTGTCCCTCGGCGAAGCGTCCGTGAAGGTCCGAACCGGCTTGCGAACCGACGACGACGCGGACGTGGCTGCCGCCCAAGCCTGGGCAGGAGTACTCCCCCTCACTGCCCAATGGGACAGCCCCATCCCATGCCCGCTGCTCCCCCGCAACACCCCCGTGCCATCCCACATCGCCCACCGTGCCCCCCTCCTCCCCGATATGGAGACATATCGGGGTATCGAACGCCCTCCCGAGCTCGATATGGAGACATATCGGGGTATGTAGCGCCCTCACGAGCCCGATATGGAGACATATCGGGGTATGTAGCGATCAGTGATGGGGGAGGCCTTGGCCGCGCCAGGCCTGGAAGCCACCGATGATGTCGGTGGCGTTGTGCAAACCGAGGGTGTGGAGCGAGGCTGCGGCGAGACTGGAGGTATAGCCCTCCGAGCACAGCACGATCACGTGCACGTCGTAGCCGGTCGCCTCTGGCAGCCGGGCTTCGCACTCGGGGTCGAAACGCCATTCCAGGTGATTGCGCTCGACGACCAGGGCACCGGGCACCTCTCCTTCCTCAGCGCGCTGCCAGCCGGGACGGATGTCCACCAGCACAGCGCCTGCCGCGCACGCTTCATGCGCCTGCGCTGCGGTGAGGCGGCGCAGTCCGGAACGGGCATTCGCCAGCATCTGATCGACACTGAGCGCTCCCGGTGGCCGGCTCACCAATCCACTCCGGCCTGCTCCACCGCGACGTGGTGCAGTCCCGCCGGCTCCAGCCGGTAACGGTTCATCGCGGTCAGTCCCGGTGTGTAGATATGGACGCTTACCGCGGGGACAGCTCCAGCGTTGGTGACCTGGTGGACGTAGCGCGGGCCGAAGGCGCGGCAGCGCCCGGTGCTCAACTCCCGGGTGACCTCCACCGTCGACCCATCCGGCTTGGTGGCGACCACGCGTTCGGTCAGCGTGCCCGCAGCGATCGCGAACGCGCCGGAAGCCGCGCCGTGGTCGTGCAGATCAGTACCTTGGCCGGGGAGCCAGGACAGTAGCCACACTTCGTGCTGGTGGGTTCGTTCCAGCAGCCGGTACCAGCGGGTGTCGGTGCGGTAGTCCACCAAGGGCCGCCACCGCTCCGGATGCGCGGCCAAGGTCATCGCGAGGCTGGTCGGGCTGCCCGGACGAACCATGTCGGGAGCAGGGACGGTGAGATAGGGCACGGCGTGCACTGGATGTTCCTCCGCGAGATCGGTGAGCCGACCGCGCGAGAATCACCACCCGGCAGGGCAGGACATCAGGGACACGCGGTCAGCGGGACAGGCACCTCACCGCGCGGGACAGAGCGCACTCGCCACCCGGCGCAGAGCCACGGGGGACCGCCGAACGAGGACGACAGTGCTGCTCACAGTGGATGATCAAACCAGCCGATGACCGGTCCGTCAAGGATTTGTGATACCGCGCTGCGGCGATCCGGTTTGGGCTGCTGCCAGGATCGGCGCTGATCGCGTGGGCCGTCGAAGACACCACCGGCCCGCGGCTGCTCTGGGCCTTGGAGGTTGCCGTGCTCACGGGATCGGATTGCTCCGAGCCCCCTCCCCCATTCGCAATCGCGGAGTTGATCAGCGCAAACTCCAAACCGATCTCATGCGACGGTGACCGCGATCGAAGCAGAAGTATTTGCTGAGCCTTGCTGACCACGCAAGTTCACCCGATCGAGTTGGTCGGGGCGTATTTACCGGCCTTCAATCATCCTCATTTGCCAGGAGACAGATGGAATTGGAATGACCGATCGCCGGCGAGAGCCAGGCAGCCGGCGGGCCCGGCGCTACTAATCAGGAAGAAGACTGCCATGGTTAAGCTTTCCGGGCGGCGCCGCTTTACAATAGCCAGGGCCGTTGCAATTGCTCTCGGCGCAGGTAGCGTGCTGCTTCCGGTGACCACCGCCGCAGTGCAACTCTCGCAGCCCACGGTGATCGCGGCGGGGGCGGTCATGTTGCTGCCTACCGACGATTCGGCAGCGAGGCAAGGAGGTTGCCCGCCCCCCTCCAGCGCGACGGCTCCGTCGCAGATCAGCGCCGCCGAGAAGGACACGATACTCCGCATCCACAATCAAGCGCGCGCCGCTACGAATCCGTCGCCGCCTCTGGGCCCACTGGCCTGGGACAGCTCGCTAGCCAACGGGGCACAGGGTTGGGCGAATATCATCGGACCTTCGAAACATTCCGAATGCCACAGCGGTGCGCAGGGGTCAGGACAGGGTGAAAACATCGCCGACTTCGGCACCGTCGAGGCGGGAGTGCAGTTCTGGTACAACGAGAAAGCACAGTACAAGTATCCAACACCGGTCGCCGCTGGCGCGCCCTACCTACATTACACGCAGATGGTGTGGAGAGGCACCCAGCGGATTGGTTGTGGCAAAGCTCCTTCAGCCAAATATTGGCCCACTAACATCGTCCTAGTGTGTAGGTACTCCCCGGCAGGTAATTTCTTCGGCCGCGCCCCCTACTAACCCAGAGTTTGCGGGGGCGCACTCGGCGTTGCTCTTGCCCGGTCTCAACCGGTCTTGGGCCCAGGGCGACTCAGGCCCACTGCAAACATCAGACGGCGTCGAGTGCTTGACGCAGATCTGCCAGCAGATCCTCTGGATCCTCCACACCCACCGACAGCCGAACCTGCCCCGTGCGATCCCGGCCGCGGCGAGGGCGGTGTCATCGAGCTGGCGATGCGTGGTCGACGCGCGTGGCTGACCTTGGAGTACACACTTCCCAACGAAGACGCGATCCGTACGGTGCCAAGCGCGTCGCAGAAGGGCATTCCGTCGGCCCGCCCACCATGGACGTCCACCGTGATGAGGCTGCCGGACAGTCCGTCGCGGAACATCCGGCAGGCAATGCCGTGCTGCGGGTGTGTGGCCAGTCCCGGGTAGCGCACCTGCTGCACCGAGGGGTGACCGGGCGAGCTTCTCGGCCAGCACAGCGGCGGTCGTGCTCTGCCGCCGCACCCGAAGCTCCGGTGTCTGCGGGCCCCGATGGAACAGGAACGCCTCGTCCGGGGCCAGACACCCGCCGAGGTCGATCCGCTTCCCGGACCGGCTCCAGGTGCGCCGTCTAGTGCGCGT
>DASYMC010000463.1:0-1791 GCA_036009255.1 Pseudonocardiaceae bacterium | reverse complement strand
TGGAAACCCTCGGTGAACAGCTGGCCCAACCCGCCGATCCCGATCAACGCTCCCACACTGACCAGGCTGATGTTGCTCACCGACGCGACCCGCACACCGGCGGCGAGCACCGGAATGGCCATCGGCAGCTCGGCAGCGACGAACCGGCGGGTAACCCATAGCGGTGGCTGCGGCAACCACGGGTCCAGGCACCGCGTCCAACGCGTCGACCACCGGTCGCACCAGCAGTGCCGCGGTGTAGAGCGTCAGCGCCACCAGCACGTTCGCTCGATCCAGGATCCGAGTTCCCAGAATGCCAGGCATGATCACGAACAGGGCCCGCGCCGGCACCGTGTACACGACAGTGGCAGAGCCGAACACCGCTACCCGCAGCCAGCGCAGCCGCTGCGCCGCCCAGCCCAGCGGTACCGCCATCGCCAGGCCGATGAGCAACGGCAACAGCGCCAGGACAACGTGGTCACCGAGCAGCTCGAACACCTTTGCCCGGTTACTCGGACTGCTCAGGTAGCCGCCGATCTCAGCGAGCATCAACACCCCGTTGCCGGCGCCACATGGCGAGGACATCCTCGGCAAGCACACCACCCACCGCGGTGCCGTCGCCGTCGACGACCACGCCGAGGCCTGAAGGCGAGGACAATGCCGCATCCAGCGCGGTTCGCATCGGGCCGCCCCGGCGGTGCAGCGATCCCCCGGCCCGCAACGCGCCGTCGGGCTCGGCTGGATCGAGCCAGCCCCGCGGCCTGCCATCGGCGTCCACCGCCAGCCGCCACCCCGCTCCGGTCCTACCTTCGTCGACCCGCACGGTGTCCAACTCATGCACCGGTAGATCGGCGGCGGCGAAGAACGACAGTGCCCGGTACCCCCGGTCACGTCCGACGAACCGGGCCACGAACTCGTCGGCGGGTTCGTCGAGCAGCCGCTGCGGCGGATCGAACTGCGCCAGCACACCGCGGTCCGTAACACCACGACGGCGTCACTGAGCTTGATCGCCTCGTCGATGTCGTGGGTGACGAACAGGATGGTCTTGCCCAGCTCGCTCTGCAGCCGTAGCAGCTGGTCCTGCAGGTCCTCCCGGACCACGGGGTCTACAGCGGAGAACGGCTCGTCCATCAGCAGCACCGGCGGGTCGGCAGCGAGCGCCCGAGCGACCCCGACCCGCTGCTGCTGGCCGCCGGAGAGCTGCACGGGATAGCGACCACCCAGTTCGGTGGCCAACCCGACGAGCTCGAGCAGCTCCAGCGCCCGAGCCCGGGAGGCCCGCCGGGTCGAGCCGGTCAGCAGCGGCACTGTGGCGATGTTGTCGACGACGGTGCGGTGCGGGAACAGCCCAGCCTGCTGGATGACGTAGCCGATGCCCCTGCGCAGCTGGCCGGCTTTTGAGACCGGACGTCCCGGCCGCCGACTAGCACCGTTCCGGAACTGGATTCAACCATGCGGTTGGTGAACCGCCTCGGTGCCGTCATCGAAGCGTTTGCTGACGTCCCGGAACTCGATCATCCCCGAACAGTAACCGAAAGGGGCCATCCCGACGTGGAGACGTATCGGGACAAACGTGGGTCCGAAAGCCCGATATGTCTCCATATCGGGCTGGAGGAGGAGGTTAGGGCTGGAGGGGACCGTGGTGGAGAAGGGCGCGGAATTCGGCAGCAGGGAGCGCACGGGAGAACAGCCAACCCTGGTAGGAGTCCACTCCGAGGCTCCGCAGCACCCGGAACTGGTCCACCGTCTCGACGCCCTCGGCGACGCAGACGCGACCCATCGCGTGAGCCATGTCGACCACCGCCCGGACCA
>DASYMC010000462.1:0-3620 GCA_036009255.1 Pseudonocardiaceae bacterium | reverse complement strand
CCTCGGCGCGGGCGGTGTGCCAGGCGCGGATCAGGCCGCGCACGGCGCGTTGCGCCTGGACAGGCCAATGCTGGTCGGGATAGACCTCGTCGGCGTCGGCGAAGTCACGCAACAGAGGAGAGTTACCGGCCTGATGCCCCGCCAGGTTCGCCCAGCGGCGATGGAAGTAGTTGCGGTAGCGGTCGTGCACCGCCACCCCGGCGAACTGCGGCAGGATACCGGCCTGGGCGAACGAGTCCAGGTCCCGGCCACCGAGGTGGTAGACGGTGGCGTTCTCGGTCGAGGCCGACAGCACGTATTTCTTGGCTCCGGCCGCACCGCACCGCAAGGTGGTCTCATCGAAGCCGACGACGTGCGCCGCGGTGAACCGCGTCTTGATCACCCCGACGACCTCGGCCACCGCCCCCTGCACACCGGGCCAGCATGCCGTGCACGAACCCCTCCCAGGGCCCCGTCCCACCGCACACATCGGCGATCAGCGCGACGCAGCGCGCCACCGGCACCTGGTAGACCAGCAGATACACCGCCAGAGTCTTGAGGTTTGGACCGTAACTCGACGGTGCGCTCGACACCTCCGCCGGCAACACCCCGACATGCTCGGCCCCGCAGGGGCAGCGGACCCGGTACACCTCGTGCTGGCTGACCGTGATCCGAACCTCGGGCAGATCATGCACCTGGTGGGAGCGTGCGATGCCCACATCGTGCGCGTCAACCAGATCCCTCCCGCACCCGCACCGGCCTCGCCGACGGTGCGGCACCCACTCATCAGGGGTGCTCACCCACGGCATCGCGTTGCCCTTGGCGCCCTGCTGCTTTCCCGGCTTACGCCCCGAGTTCGTCACCCGCTTCGGTGCCGGCTTCGTCCTTCCCGGAAGATCATCACTGGAAGGAGGCATGGAGGAGTTGCCACTGTTCCGGGAGGCCCGCCGCTCCAGCTGGCGCACCCGCTCCTCCAGCGCCACATTGGACTCACACAACCGCTGCACCACAGCGATCAGCTCCTCGCGCGACAGCTCCTCCAACCCAGACACAACGCAAGATCATCACATCTCACAGCCAACTGATCACACCCGACACGCCGAAGATCAAACTACCGACCTGAATGTTTACCGTACCCACATAAGTCGGTGTGTTGACGGACTGACCCGAGAATAGGCACGGCTGAACCGAAATTAGGTACGGCTGGGGTTGATGGTGCTGGTGCGACCCTCCGCAGATCACATTCGAAGAGACCAGCTTTGTGGCGCCAATCTAATTCTGGCGCACCTGAACGAAGCACCCGGACTACTCGACGGAGCGTCGTACGGTGTCGATGAGTATGTCGATCAGTTGACGGCGCGATTTGTCATGCCTTGAGGCCGCCCCATAAGCAGTGGTGAACAGTCCCCTATTGGTGCCACCACTGGCCTGATGAGATCACCTTAAATAACTGCCCCCATAGACTGGTCAACAATCCCCACAAGATTGGAATATTCGGCATAGTCACGGACACCAGCCAAGTTGCTACCGCCGCAAATACGGCTTTCAAGTTGTCAGGTGATGTGATTCTAGATAAGATCGAAAGAATCTTGAATCTCGACCTTTTCGCCGCTTCCAGATCTGTCGAGTAGACATCAGAGACCGTAATGTCAAGTGGGTCGAGCATGTGCTCATCATCGGTCTTGCCGAGACACATCGAGCAGGCCAGGAGCATCATTCCCCTTACTTTCCTGTCGTAAGGAGAGTGTCCTGCCCACATTATGACTCGACCGAGACGAGACCATCTCTCATCGAGATAATCATCGGCCGACCAGCCCGCGAGAATCGCTTGCTGAACGGCGATTGTGTACGCGGCGTCTCTCAGCTTTTTCCGACTCGCCCTCACTGTATCAGCCCAGGTCACCGGAGTGGGTGAAGGATGGTCACAGTCATCTCCATCTTCAGGCTCATAATCCGGAGTGTTGAAATTTAGGGAGTTCATTGCAGTCACGACAGCGAGGGCCAGTCGACCTACCGCATACTTTTTATTGTGCCGAGCTTTATTCCAGCTATAAGCGAGTAATGTCGCGACAATGAAGAAGAATATATTCAATCTATCAATATTTCCCGTAATCGCTGCCAACCGTGTGCGGCTCTAACTACGGGCGACGGCACTATAGATGCCATGAGGACATACACAAGAAGAACCAGCTTGCCTTTAGTTGCTAACCAATAATCAAAGGCAGCTCGCGAGCCGACCACCAGATCCCTTCTAGCCGCGCCTGCCGTCAGAGCCTCTTTCAAAATTTCGCCCTTAACCAGAAAGACGTGGTGGCGATTCCAGTACCTCAGCCTTGCGATCGCCCGCAGTGTTCTGCGCCAGACGCGTCGCCGTTGCCAGGAAGACATCTTCGAATAGCCGGCCACTGCTACTAAATCACCGCCCTATCCGCGTGTGTCCTTCTTACACCCTAGCCGCATTTTGTGAGCCCCACGTTTTGAGAACTGGGTCACGGAGTGCGACGAACCAGTGACCACCGTCCGCCGCAACTTGCCGGCCAGCTGACGCTGAGTCAGGCCAGCATGGGTGCGGGTGGCTTTCAGCTCGGCTGCGAAGACCCCGGCGGGCCGCTGGTTGAGCGGAGCTGCCCCGTCATGTTCCCCGGGCTCCCGACCTTGGTCTACTCGCCGCCGTCGGGATGATCGGCAAGTAGTCGCTGCGGCGAATCCCGCGCGCGAGGCTTCGACCCATAACTCAGCTGCGGACCCCGAGCCCCCTGGCGACGGCGCCACTGCCTACGTGGCGGAAATCTACCAGGAGCAACAACCAGGGCGCCTGCGTCGAGGTGGCCGACCTACCCGGCGGCCACGCCGTACGGGACTCGAAGGATCCGGCCGGTCCGGCGCTGAGCTTCACCGCGGCGCAGTGGGCTGCGTTCACCACCGGGCTGCGGGTCGGCGAGTTCGGCTGATTCTCGGCCACGGCGACGGCCCCACCCGCTACCAGCTCAAGTGGGGCCGTCGTCTGTCACAACCTGATCTTTGTGCTAGCGGTGCCGTGGCCGCCCTCGCTCGACAATGTCTCCCAAGTCGCTGATGGAGCTGGAGATGCGCGACTCGGTGTCTCCCTGCTGGGTCACTGCGCGCTCCACTTGCTCCGTCAACTCCTCCACTTGCTCTGTCAGCGCGTCGATCTTCGCGCCCAGGTCGTTGCGGCGCAGCTCGTGGTAGATGGCGAGCATCGCGTATGTGACCGCTGCGCGCCGCTCCGCCTCGGTCTGTCGCGAGGCGGCTACCTGGGCCATCTCGGCGAAGGCGTCCCCGGTCTCCTGGTGGTCGGTCTTATCGTCGCTCGACACGGGTGGGTCTCCTCACCTCGCCGGAACGGCCCCAACCCTACCAAGTTGCGCTCGCTGCGCGCGGGTGATCACCGCCGCGATGTGCTCAACGGTGGAAATCTCGAATCCAGCTAGCCATGCCAGGAAGGCCCGCTCAGGGCGGACGAGAAGCCGGCCTAATGGGAGCCGGGGGATTCTGACCGCACGGATCACGGATTTGCGGGATGATGGTCTCGCGCGCCTTATGCTGGACTGGTGATGACGGTTGGAGTGGATCTTTCAGTCCAGCCAAGGAAAACAGGGGTGGCGAGGATCGACTGGTCG
>DASYMC010000461.1:0-5838 GCA_036009255.1 Pseudonocardiaceae bacterium | reverse complement strand
CCGTCGGACTCGTAGCGGCACATGCTCGCCGAATCGACCGGAAGCAGCTGCACGACCTCCTCGGCAACCGCCGTGAACACCTCCTCCGCCGGCGCTCCGCGCGCCACCAGCGTCGCGACCCGCCGCAGCGCCGCCTGTTCGTTGGCAAGCCGGGCGATCCCGGCGCGGCTGTCGGCGTTCGAGATCGCCGCCGCCAGCAGGTCCGTGAAGCAAGCGAGGCACGCCTCGGTACCGGCCGGCGGCGCCCGTTTCAGTCTCGATCCGGTGAGCATCACTCCCCAGACCTGGCCCTCGATGATGATCGGCACCGCGGCCGCTGAGCGGATGCCATGCTCTCGCGCGTCAATTTCGAGCGGCCCGCTGGCACTCGTAATGCTGTCCACCCGGGCCGGGCGCCCGGTCCGCAAGACGGACAACGCGAGTGCTCCCCCTAGGGGCCACCGGCTGCCGACGGGGAAGTGCTCGCCGGTCCTGCTCCAGGCGGCGACAGCGGTGAGCGAATCGTCGGAGTTGTAGCGAGCCAGGCGCACGAAATCGACGGCAACCAGCCGCCCCACCTCCTCGGTGGTCGCCGCGAACAGTTCGTCCGCCGGGGTGGCATGTGCTACCAGCGTCGCGACCCGTTGCAATGCCGCCTGCTCTGCGGCGAGCCGAACAAGCTTGCCGATCAGGATTGAGACAGCAGCCCCAGCGACCGTGAACCCGACCAGCGAGACCAGGTTGGGCCGCACGTCCACCCCCGGTATTTCAAACGGGGGACCGAAGAAGAACACTCGTGCGAGGACGCCGAACACAACCCCAGCCAGCGCCGGCCACGTGCCACCGATGACCGCGACCGCCATGATCACCAGCAGTGTGGAGAACAGGAACCCGCCCAGCACGAGCGACGACCGCAACCCCAGCGCAGCCAGCGTTAGCAGCACGGGGCCAGCGACGGCGAGGACCCACGCTGCCACCTGGCGGGTGAGTGACAGCTGCCTCAACCACGTGCCGCGCAGGCGCCCTTGCACGCTCACATCCTTGAGTTGAGCGGTTCAACTTGGCAAGAGTCGCTCGCTACATCGCTCAACGATCGCTGGTAACCCCTGCTGGCGGGTATGCACATTGGGTGCTTGCGGTGAAGACGCGAGCGTGCCTGAGCGTGATAGTGGGCGCTGAAACCACCCAGCAGTTGTCGGTGCCGGTCGGCTGGGTAAAGATGCTGGACGTATTGCGGTTGCGGCGGTCGCCGAGTCGCACACCAAAGGAGTCGTGATCCATGTCAGAGTGGAAACCCGTGCACGCCGGAATGGCCGGCACGATCGATGTGGGCGGCGACCTGACGGTCAACCGCCTCGGCTTCGGCGCCATGCGTATCACCGGTGAGGGCATCTGGGGCGAGCCCGCCGACCGCGACGAGGGGAAGGCGGTGTTGCGCCGCGCGATCGAGCTCGGCGTCAACTTCATCGACACTGCCGATTCTTACGGGCCGCACGTCAGCGAAAAGCTCATCAGCGAGACGCTCTACCCGTACCCCGATGATCTCGTGATCGCGACCAAAGGCGGCCTTGAACGCACCGGTCCGGGACAGTGGCCGGCCAACGGGCGGCCCGAGCACCTGATCGATGCCTGTGAGGGGAGCCTGCGGCGGCTCAAGCTCGACCAGATCCCCCTCTACCAGTTCCACCGGCCCGACCCCGCGGTGCCGCTGGAGGACTCGATCGGTGCCCTCGTCGCCCTCAACGAGCAGGGCAAGATCCGACACATCGGGGTGTCCAACGTCACCGAGGACCAGCTGCGGCGCGCACAGCGACTCACCCCCATCGTGTCGATCCAGAACCGCTACAACGTCGAGGACCGCCAATCGGAGTCGCTGGTCGATCTGTGCGAGCAGGAGCAGATGGTCTTCCTGCCGTGGGCCCCGATCCAGAACCTTGACCGCAACGGGATCGTGCGGGAGATAGCGCAGCGCTACGACGCGACACCGCGGCAGATAGTGCTCGCCTGGCTGCTGGCCCGGTCACCGTCGATCCTGCCGATTCCGGGCACCGGATCGGTGTCACATGTGGACGACAACGTCGCCGCCGCGGCCATCAAGTTGACCCCGGCCGATGTCGCCTTACTGACCGACAACGCCGGCTAAGACACGGCGACCCCGGACCACGCCACGCCCGGTCAAGGGCCGCACGTATTGCGGGAGGCAGCGTTGAGCTGCTCGATCTCTCACGATGGCAGTTCGCCATCACAGTGTTATTCCATATGAGCTTCCCGTCGATCACCGTCGGATTGTCGATCTTCTTGTGCGTCTGTACGGGCTGTACTGGAAGACCGGGAATCCGGTACGTCGGTAGCTGTTTCGTTTCTGGCGGCGGATATTCGCGGTCGGGTTCGCCCCCGGCGTGGTCGCAGGTATCGTGATCACCGACGAACCGACGACGGGCCTGGACACCGGCACCGGCACCGGCACTCAAGTACTCATGACGATCCGCCGTCGACTGCCATTGGCAGTACTCGTGCTGGCAATGCATGAATTACCAGCAGACCCAGACGTCCTAGGCCCCGCATGGTCCACAGTGTCGTTGGCTGCTGGATGTCATGCCGGTGAGCACCGGCCCATTAGCGGTGGTCACCTTCCTAAAGGCCCGCTGCCTGGATCGACCGGGTGGCCGTCGCCGTGGCTGGTGAGCAAAGCGCGGATGGCGTCGGCCGTTAGGGCCGATTTCGGCAGGAATCCCAGCACTGGGCTGGTCGCAATGAGGTCGGTGTAGTCCTGCTCGGCGTGGGTTGAGATGAGGATCATCCGGCAGCGCGTCAGGTGGGCTTCTCGGGACAGCCGCCGGGCGAGGTCAAAGCCGCTTTCCCCACCGAGGTTGATGTCGAGCAGGGCAATGTCCGGCCGCAGCTCGGTGCTTGCTGGAGGGCCTCAGCACTGGTCGACGCCACGCCGACGACCATCATGCCCTGGCGTTCCAGCAAGCTGCGGGCGCTGTTCAGGAAACGACGGCTGTCATCGACAATGAGACAGCGCATCGTCGCCGCGCAACTGGCCGAACTCACTGGCCATTCATTCGGGACGGTGCTGAACGAATACGCCGCCCACGGATCGCTGGACGCGATGGTAGCCGGCCCGCTTCCGGCCGGGAGGGCCAACGTCGTGGAAATCACGTTGCCTCCGCTGTCTTTCCGTGCGAGCTTTGCATGACGTAGAGAGGCACCGCGGCTGCTCGCTGATACAGCCACTCGGGTCCTGATTCGTCGCGAAAACCATTGTCTCCAACGACGAGGGTCGCACCATTGTGAACCGGTCGTGGTCTGGTGCTGGCGGCAGTCTGCAGACTCCTGCTGACCGGTACTGAAGTTCGGCGCTGGCGGTGAAGACGTAAGCCGCCCGAGGCGCGATTCTGGAACAGCGCGAGCGGGCCCGGTTCTGGCTCGGTGCGGCACTGGAGTTCACAGACGCGGAGGGAGGCCGAGGGCCGATGAGTCTTCTGGTCGTGGGGCTGTCCCACCGCAGCGCACCGGTGGACGTGCTGGAGCGAGTTGCGGTGTGTTGTGCGGACGCCGGCAAGGTCCTGCACCAGCTGCTCGACCGTGAGCACGTCACGGAGGCACTGCTGCTGTCCACGTGCAACCGGGTCGAGGTCTACGCGGTGGTGGCCACTTTTCATGATGGACTGGCAGAGATCGTCGATGTGCTGGCCCACCAGTCCGCGATGACGGTAGAGGACCTTTCCGAACATCTCTACGTGCACTACGCCGCGGCCGGTGTGGAGCAGCTGTTCTCGGTGGCCGCCGGGCTCGACTCGATGGTCGTGGGCGAGCCGCAAATCCTTGGTCAACTGCGCACCGCGTACGCCGGCGCCGAGCAGGCCGGCACCGTGGGACGCGCCCTGCACGACGTCACGCAGCACGCGCTGCGAGTCGGCAAACGGGTCCACACCGAGACTGGCATCGCCGCCGCGGGGGCTTCGGTGGTCTCCGAAGCCCTCGCCGCGGCGGCCGCCGCTCTGGCCGGTCCACACCGAGCGGGCCTGGCGGGGCGGCGGGTGCTGGTGCTCGGTGCTGGTTCCCTGGGCGGCCTGGCCGCGGCGCAGTTGCGCAGGGCAGGGGTCGCCGAGATAGTTCTGGCCAATCGAACGCCGGGCAGCGCCCAGCGGCTGGCCGCGCTGTGCGAGGCCGAGGGCACCCCCGCTCGCGTCGTCGGCCTGGGCGGCCTGAGCGCTGCCCTGCCCACGGTGGATCTGGTGCTCTGCTGCACGGGCGCCACCGAAGTAGTGCTCACTATCGAGCACGTCGCCAACGCCAGGAGCACCCGGCAGCGCCCGCTGGTGGTATGCGATCTCGGGTTGCCCCGCAACGTCGAGGCCGCAGTGGGTGACGTGCCCGGTGTGACGCTGCTGGATCTCACCACCGTGGCGCGCCGGTTGGAGCAGCGTGGCACGGGGTCGGACGCGGTGGACAGCGCCCGGCATCTGGTCGCGCAGGCGGTGCGCGGCTACCTGCTGGCCCAGCGCAGCGCGGAGGTCATCCCGACGGTTGCCGCGCTGCGCAAGCGGGCTGCAGACGTGGTGGACGTGGAGCTACTACGGCTGGATGGCCGGCTTCCGGGACTTGATTCCGCGGTGCGCACTGAGCTGACCCGCACCGTGCGCCGCGTGGTCGACAAGCTCCTGCACGCCCCGACGGTGCGGGTCAAACAACTCGCCGCAGCCGGTGCGGGGCAGGCCTACGCCGACGCGCTACGAGAGCTGTTCGAACTGGATCCGCGGGCCGCTACCGCCATCACCGCGCCGGTCCGCGGGGCGCTCGTGGTCGATCCGTCCGGGTGGGACAGGGGAACAGGGTGATGTCGAGGTCACGCCGGTCTGTCTTGCGACTGGGGACCCGGGGCAGCGCCCTGGCCCTCGCCCAGACCGAGTGGGTAGCGCAGCGATTACGTACCGCCGGAGTGGAGGTGTGCATCGTGCCGGTGCGTACCGCGGGGGACACCTGCTCGGCGCCGATCATCGACATCGGTGTGGGAGTGTTCGTCTCGGCGTTGCGCGAAGCCCTGGTGGCCGGTGAGGTCGACGCGGCGCTGCACTCCTACAAGGATCTGCCGACCGCAGCGGATCCCCGGCTGGTAATCGCCGCCGTACCGGAACGGGCGGATCCGCGGGATGCGTTGGTGGCCCGGGACGGGATGGTGCTGGGCGAGTTACCTCCCGGGGCGGTGCTCGGCACCGGCTCGCCGCGGCGTGCCGCACAACTGCGCGCGCTGGGCTTGGGACTGCGGGTAGTACCAGTCCGCGGCAACGTCGACTCGCGGATCCGTCGGGTCATCGACGGGGAGCTGGATGGTGTGGTCATCGCAGCCGCTGGGCTGGCCCGGCTCGGCCGGATCGCTGAAGCCACCGAGCTGCTCGACCCCCAGCAGATGCTGCCGGCACCCGCGCAGGGAGCGCTGGCCTGCGAGTGCCGGGTGGACGACCTGGACACCGCACGCGCGCTGGCCGCTGTCCTCAACGACACTGGGGTGCGCGCCGCAGTCACCGCCGAGCGGGCGTTGCTGGCTGCCCTGGAGGCCGGCTGCAGCGCCCCGGTCGGCGCGCTCGCCGATGTCGTCGAGGACCTGGGCGACGACGGACGGGTGGTGCTGCGGCTGTCCCTGCGGGGGGTCGCTGCCGCTGCGGATGGTGACCTGATCCGGTCGTCCGCCAGGGGGAAGCTCACCGATGCCGAGAACCTCGGCCGTCACGTTGCGGCGGAGTTGCTGGACCTGGGTGCCAGCGCGGCGAGCCGAACGGCTTTCGCCGCCAGACCCACCAACATTGCAATCGATAGGTGAAGGATTCCGTGGCGCTCGTCGTGTTCGTCAGC
>DASYMC010000460.1:0-32330 GCA_036009255.1 Pseudonocardiaceae bacterium | reverse complement strand
CTGCGTGGCACGGCCGAGGAACCGCGGATCCCGTTCGCCGAACCGGGATCGCTGACCCGGGTGTACTGCGTCGCCTCGGGCAAGGGCGGCGTCGGCAAGTCCTCGGTGACGGTGAACCTGGCCGCTGCGATGGCCGATCGGGGCCTATCGGTGGGCGTGGTCGACGCCGATATCTACGGCCACTCAGTGCCGGGCATGCTCGGCACCACCGCACGCCCCACCCAGGTGGAAAAGATGATCATGCCGCCGGCCGCGCACGGCGTGAAGGTCATCTCGATCGGTATGTTCACCAAGGACAACACCCCGGTGGTGTGGCGGGGGCCGATGCTGCACCGTGCACTTCAACAATTCCTCGCCGACGTGTTCTGGGGCGACCTTGACGTGCTGCTGCTCGACCTGCCGCCGGGCACCGGTGACATTGCCATCTCAGTGGCGCAGCTGATACCCAATGCGGAGATTCTGGTCGTCACCACCCCGCAGCGAGCCGCCGCGGATGTGGCACAGCGCGCGGGGGCGATCGCCCTGCAGACCCGCCAGCGGCTAATCGGCGTGGTGGAGAACATGTCCTGGCTGGAAATGCCGGACGGCTCACGAAACCACCTGTTCGGCTCGGGCGGTGGTCAAGAGGTCGCCGACTCGCTGACCCGCTCACTGGGCAGCGAGGTACCACTGCTGGGCCAGATACCGCTGGATCCGCGGTTGCGAGAGACCGGCGATGCCGGCACCCCACTGGTGCTCACCGATCCAACCTCGCCGGCATCGGTCGTGCTTCGTGACATAGCCAACCGCCTTACGACCCGCTCGCGTGGCCTCGCCGGGAAGCTGCTTTCGGTGAGTCCCAGATAACCCAGTCCCGATCAGCCGCTCAGGTTGCGTCGGGGTCGAAGGGGGGGCGCTCACCGGGCAGCAGCGGCCGGGGAACCGACGTGCCCCGTCCGGTGGGCGCGGCGTAACCATTCGGTTTGATCGCCTCGCTGAAGGGGTCGCTATCGAAATCGTCGAACAGGTGGCGGGTGATAGCGCTGCGGGGATTGAAACTGCGAGGGTTGAAGCCCCGCAGTCCGCGCAGATCTTCTAACGGCGCGCGCAGTTCGTCGAATTCCGGGCCCAGCTCCGAGCGCAGCTGCTCGCGGGCCCCGTTGGCGTACTCCCGGACCTGCCGCACCGTGCGTCCCAACCACGCCGCCGCCGACGGTAGGCGTTCGGGACCCAAGATCAACAGTCCAGCGACAATGAGGATCAGGAACTCTCCCCACCCGATGTTGAACATCCGCACACCTCCCTACCAGCCCGGTCCGCGTACCCAGCCTAGCCACGTACGCTGCGATCCGCCGGGCCCGGTCAGGATTCATCAGGCCGATCTGTCAGGGGTTGCGTAGCAGCGACCTGAATTTCAACCCCAGCCAGGGCTTGCGGTCCCAGGCCACGAGCTGGCCCTTGGCAATCGATGTGCTGCACGGCGTTCGGAGAGGTAGAGCCGTGCGTGGTCGAGGTCGGCGACGGCGTCATCGAGCACAACCGGGCCCGCGCCGTGGCCGAGTTTCCCAATACGCAGGCGAATCCGCACACATCACCATGACGATCGACTGGGACGCGTGCGCACGGGACTTGGCGCCGCAACAATGGACTACGGGCAACCACTGGACCAGCGGCCCGCCGCGCTGCAGAAGGCCCAGTATCCGAGGATCGCCTACGGCGGCGGGTACTCGTCCGACGCCACCGGTGGCCGCTCTACGAGGACCGATCGGCCGCGCCAGTAGAACACCAGACTTAGCAGCAGTGCCAGCGCCCCCACCCCGGCGAGAATCCAGCCGACCAGCTGCACGTCGACGCCGGAGATGCTGACATTGACGGCCAGCGCCAGGACGAGTCCGACCGCAATGAGGAAGATGCTTCCGCCGAATCTCATGAACCCTCCGTGTGCCTGCTGCGAGGCTGGCGCTCTGGGAGCGAGCCAGCAGTGGTCACCCGACAAATCGGGTTCCGGTTCTGGGTCGTTACTACGCGCGATGAAACGCAGCTCACAGACCTGGGAATCAGTCGGACTTCAGCGTGACGGTTACCACCAGGGGTCGCCCGTCGCGAACCAGGGCAATCGGCACCCGTTCGCCGATGGCCCGCTCGCGAACAGCCACGGTCAGCGTATCGGCGCTGCCGATGATCCGGTTGCCGACTTTGGTGATCACATCGTTCTCCAGGATGCCGGCCTCAGCGGCGGCGCTGCCTTGCTGCACGTTCTGCACTCGGGCACCGTCGGACTTGCCGTCGGTGACCGACGCGGCGTTGATGCCCAGATCGGCGTGCTGGTAGTGCCCGGTGCGGATCAGTTCTTGCGCGATCGCTCGGGCCGTGTCGATCGGGATTGCGAAGCCGAGCCCGATGGAACCGCCGCCTTCGTTCGCGCCCAGCGTCCGGATCGCGGTGTTGATGCCTACCACCGCGCCGGCGGCATCGACCAGCGCGCCACCGGAGTTGCCCGGGTTGATCGCCGCGTCGGTCTGGATCGCGTCGATCACCGCGTTGCCCTGGCCACCATCGGCCTCCAGGCGCACTGGCCGGTCCACCGCGCTGATAATGCCGCTGGTCACCGTGCCGGCGAGGCCGAGCGGGGAACCGATGGCGATGACCGGGTCACCCTGTTTCAGGGTCGATGAACGGCCAAGCTGCGCCACCGTGGGGTTGGCAACTTCCACCTTGACCACGGCGAGGTCGGTCTTGGGATCCCGGCCCACGATCCGCGCCGGCAGCCGGGTGCCGTCAATGAATACCGCTTCCAGGGTGGCCTGCGGGATGCTCGCCGCCGGGGCCACCACATGGTTGTTGGTCAACAGGTAGCCCTGACCGTCGATCACCACGCCGGAACCGAAGCCGCCCTGATCGCCGACCCGGAATTCCAAGGACACCACAGCGGGTAGTACCCGACCGGCCACTGCCGCCACCGAGCCGGCCGGCCGCTGGATCGCCGACTGTACCTGCGTCAGTGTGGCACCCGGATCGTTCAACAGCGTGCCGACCTCTGCGGTGACCCTGCCGACCAGCCCGCCGGCTCCCCCGACCAACAGCGCGAGCGCCGCCAGCACGGCAAGTGCCCGATTGCTCAGCCGACCACCGAAGAGCACTTCCGCCAGGCTTAGCTTGGCACCAGGACGTGACGGTTCATCGCCACCGGACTCGCGCTGCCCCACTGCTGGGGCGCCTGGCACGGCCATGGCGCAGGGATCACGCCACGGATCGAGTGCGGCGTCCTGCGGCCAGAAGTCATCCTGGCTCTCCAACGCTCCTGAGGGGCGCACACCGTTTCGCCCTGGCGGGCGCTGCAGCACCTCAGCGGATTCGGACGGCTTACCAAACGCGATCGCCAGGGCCTCCGGTGGCGCTGGGGCGGTGGTCCATCCTCCCGTAGCCTCGTCGGCCTCGTCCGTGTGATCGGCAAAGGCTCCCGGCACGCCAAGGGGCCGACCGAACGCCTGCGCAGCGTCCGGGTCCACCGTTGGCTGGTGCACCCGCGTCGGGACGAACGTCGGCGGCGCTGAGCGCCCCTCCGTCATGAAAGGGGAATCGGAGTCGTGATCGGGCGGCGGGGCCATGGTCTCCTGAGTCAAGGCGTGCGCTAACGATCATCCAGTCTGCCCACTGGCCGGTGAAATGTGCGTAGCGCTGTTACCGCCCGATCCAACGACCGAGCATGGACGGTCCGGTCCCCCAACGCGTGCTTGCACCCAGCGGTCCGTCCGGCAGCCGGTTCGGGTCCGTAACGTCGACCACCATGCCGTCACCATTCACCGCCAACCTTGGTGGAGGGTCGGGCAGATCAGCAGTGTGTGGGATGTCGCGCAACGCCGCGAGCAAGTCTGCGGGCACCGACGGGCATTGCGCCGAACGCACCACGCTGCGAGCCTGCCGTTGCGCAGCAACTTCTGCGGCGCAGGACCGGCACACCATGAGGTGGGCAGCAGCACGGTCACGAGCAGCGGGAGCCAACTCGCCGTCGACGAAAGCCACTACCGCATCTACGGCCAGGTGCTGCCCTGCGTTGAGGCCAGCTAGTAGGTCGGAGAAGGTGCGGCCGCGTAGGTCGGTCATCCAACCTCCTTACTCGGCCCTAACTCGTTCGCCGACGCGCCGTCTCTCCAGCGCCGCCTTGAGCGCCTGCCTGCCGCGGTGGATCCGGCTGCGCACAGTCCCGAGCTTGACCCCGAGCGTGGCACCGATCTCCTCGTAGGACAGACCCTCTACATCACAGAGTACGACAGCTGCGCGGAACTCCGGGGCGAGGTCGTCCAATGCCTGTTGCAGATCAGGATCGAGATGGGTCGCGGTGTACACCTGCTCCGGGCTGAGCCCACCGCCGGCGAGCCGGTCAGTGTCCTCGGGCAGGCCTTCCATCCGCAGCCGGGCACGTCGCCGGACCATGTCCAGGAACAGGTTGGTGGTGATCCGGTGCAGCCAACCCTCGAACGTGCCAGGCTTGTACGAACCCAGGCTGCGGAACACTCGGATAAACGTCTCCTGGGTCAAGTCCTCGGCATCGTGCGGATTACCGGAGAGGCGGTAGGCCAACCGGTACACCCGGTCGGCGTGCTCGCGCACTACCTGATCCCACGACGGCGGTACCCATGCTTGGTCCGGACCATTCTCCTCGTCAGCTGGGACGACAGAGCTGGCCTGCTGGGGAACGGTAGAGTCGCGAAGACGAGTTTGGGTAGCCATCGGCTGGGTTTCCCACCTCCCGGTGGCTGTAGCACTTCGGTGGCATGGACTGGCACGGACAGGTAGTGCAACGCTGGGGCGGCGGTCGATGTTTCGCTGCTTATCATGGCGCCTGCGCGTGTGCCCTGGATAAGGGACAGCTAAGAAGATCCTGAGAGAGGTAGGTCACAGGTCTCTCTCAGGCACTCCAGATCCGCTGTCCGGCGCGGCGCCGCCCAGGCGGTGCAGACACCGGCGCTACGCTGCGCAACGTGAGGTCTACCGGCAGCGTAGGCGGGCCGCCCGCCGGTAGCACGGTGCGCGAGTACGTAGAGAGCTTCGTCTGCGAAGACGAGATACTCACCGCGGTGCGTGCGCGCGGGCACGAATTGGGCTGCCCTCCGATCGGGCCAGCCGGTGGCGCTGCGCTGCGGTTCCTGGCCAGTGCGCTCGCCGCCCGGGCCGTGGTTGAGGTCGGTACCGGCGCTGGCACCAGCGGCCTGTGCCTGCTGCGTGGAATGCCGTCCCATGGCGTACTCACCTCCATCGACGTCGAACCCGAGCACCAGCGGGTCGCCCGGCTGGCGTTCACCGAAGCAGGTTTCCCGCCCTCTCGCTACCGGCTGATCATGGGTCAAGCCCTGGACGTACTGCCCCGGCTCACCGACGGCGGGTACGACCTGGTGTTCGTCGACGCCGCGATACCCGAGTACCCCCGTTATCTGGAGATCGGTGTCCGGTTGTTACGCCCCGGCGGGGTGATCGCATTCGACAATGCCTTGTGGAGCGGCCCGTTGGCTGATCGGGCACATCGGGACCCGTCCTCTGCTGCGCTGCGGGCTCTCGGCGTCATGGTCCGCGACAACGACGCCCTCACTCCGCTGATGCTTCCCATGGGCGATGGTCTCCTCCTCGCCCTACGCGCTCGCTGAGCTCGCGTCACAGGTCCTTTCCTGAATCAGGCTGCGGGCTCGCGGCTGGCTTGGTGGCGGAGAGGATGCTGTAGAACCACGCGCCATGGCGTAGTGCCTGGTACTGGCGTATCGAGGCGATCACGTTGCCATGCTGCATCGCGGAGCGGATCCCCTTGCGGTAGCCGAGCACCGCCAGCGGATAGGTCCAGTACGCCATGCGATACAACCGGCGTAGTGACGGGCGGGTGTGCACCGTCACGTCGTCGAGCCGGGCCTCGCGGAATCCGGCAGCATCGAGATGCGCAATGTGCTCGTCGGGCGTGTCGATGTCCGGAACTGCCCAGCCGGTCAGCCACTCGTGCAGCAGTCGCTCGCCAGTCGGATCCAGCGGGCGACCGGCACGGACGAAATCGGCGACGACGACCCGCCCGCCGGGGCGCAACAACCGAGCGGCCTCCTGGTAGAAGGCGGCCTTGCGGGGTGCGTGGCACAGACTCTCCACCGCCCACACGACGTCGAAACTCGCATCAGGGAACGGCGTGGCGGTGAAGTCGGCCACCTCGAAGTGCACCCGGTCAGTCAATCGGCGCCGGGCCGCGTAGCTGAGCGCCTTCCCGACCTGGCCGGCGGCCAGGGTGATCCCGACGACCTCAGCGTCACGCTCCTTGGCCAGCCAAAAGCTGCTCCCCCCGACTCCACAGCCGGCATCCAGTACCCGCTCGCCGGGTCGAATCTGCGCTCGATCCGCGAGAACCCGGTTCATGTTCTTGAGCGCGTCGGTATGGCTGCGGGTACTCTGGTCGGTATAGCCGAAGTGGACTGCCAGGTTGTCCGGATTGAGCCACAGCATGCGGTAGTCGAGCCAGGTCTCGTCGTAGTAACCGACGATCGCGTCGGTGAGCGATCGCGTCTCATCTTGAGCTGTCACTGGAATCTGCCTCCGACTGATGCCTGCAAACGGTTCCACATGTTCGTATAGCGGGTATTTGAGGCTATGTAAGGTTCCACTTGGTGGCGTGGCACTCAGCGGCGGCGCGTGAGCAGGACAGTCGCGAGTGGCCAGAGCGCTTGGGCTCCCGCGAGAAACCGCTCGGACAGGCCGATCCGCGGACCGTCCCTGAGGAATTCGAGCCCGAACCAGCCGAGCAGGCCAAGCAGACCAGAGGCAGCGATCAGCGGGATGCCTGGGCGAGGCTCGCCATGACGCCGCCACGCCAGCGCCGGCCACAGCGACAACGTGGCGAAGGCGACCGATGCGGCGGCGATGTGAACCGGTGACTGGCCTGTGGCCAGCAGCGGGAACCCGGCCAGCAGTACGGTGGCAGCCCCGCCAATGCCCAGCAACAGCCGACCCGGTAATGCCGCTGTGGTGAGCCCCGCGGCCGTGATCATGTGGCACACGCCGACTCCCGCCAGCGCCGTGGTCATGATCCACCGGTCAGTGCTCCCGCGGGCGGCGAGCGCACTGATCGTTTGGGCGACCGGATCGAAACCACCCGGTTGCCGGGCTGCGGCAAGTTGCCAACCACCGATCAGCAGCACCGGAGCGCAGGTTGAGGACAGCACGACCCACCGGGGCGCCGACTCACTCTGCATGGGCTCCCTTGCCGAGGACTACGACGTCGCCGCCGCTCACCGTGTAGCGCTCCCGGTCCAGATCCGGGTCCACGCCGACCTGCGCGCCGTCGGGAATCACCACGTTCTTGTCCAGGATTGCCCGGCGCACGATCGCACCTTTGCCCACCCGGACACCCGGCAGCAGCACGCTGCCCTCCACGTGGGCACCAGCCTCGACGACCACGTCACTGGAGAGAACCGAGTGGCTCACCTGAGCGGCTGAAATAATCGAGCCTGCACCTACGATCGACTCCTGGGCGCTGCCACCCTGGACGAACTTCGCAGGCGGCAGCGGAGGCATCGCGGTGCGGATCGGCCACGCCTGGTTGTAGAGGTTGAATACCGGATGCACCGACACGAGATCCATGTGTGCGTCGTAGTAGGTGTCCAGGGTGCCGACGTCGCGCCAGTAGCCACGGTCCCGGTCGGTCGCGCCGGGGACCACATTGTCGGCGAAGTCATACACCGCCGCCTCGCCGGCATCCACCAGCATCGGGATCACGTCGCCGCCCATGTCATGATCGGAATCCTGGTTGGTGCCGTCTGCGCGCAGCGCAGAAACCAGCAATTTGGTGGTGAATACGTAGTTGCCCATGGAGGCAAATGTCACGTCCGGGTCGTCCGGCGTGCCCGGTGGCCTCGCCGGCTTCTCCAGGAACTCGGTGATCCGCCCGGAAGCGTCAGCGCCGATACATCCGAACGCGCTGGCCTGCTCGCGGGGCACCCGGATTCCGGCGACGGTCACCCCCGCCCCGCTTGCGATGTGCTGCTCCAGCATCTGCGAGGGGTCCATCCGGTACACGTGATCGGCGCCGAAAACGACGATGTACTCCGGTGCCTCGTCATAGACCAGATTGAGCGACTGGAAGATCGCATCCGCGCTTCCGGTGTACCACCGCGGGCCCAGGCGCTGTTGGGCAGGCACCGGGGTGATGTACTGGCTCAGCATCGAGGACAGCCGCCAGGTCGTGGTGATGTGGCGGTCCAACGAGTGTGATTTGTATTGGGTGAGCACACAGATCCGGATATATCCGGCGTTCACCAAATTGGAGAGCACGAAGTCGATCAGCCGATAATTACCACCGAACGGCACGGCAGGCTTGGCCCGGTCCGCGGTCAGTGGCCACAATCGCTTTCCCTCACCGCCGGCAAGAACGATGCCTAGCACGTGCGGCTGTCCCTTCACGATTAGTCACACTAGCGCCGGTTGCACCGCAGAGCCACGTGAGCCCCGCCCTTGGTCACTGAAAGTTCACAGGTAAGGACCGATGACGGCACTACCAGTGACCGCCGGCGGCAGGCGCGCTAGCGTGACTCAGCGTGCGTATCGCCGTCTTGACCCGGGAGTACCCGCCTGAAGTGTATGGCGGCGCCGGGGTGCACGTCGCCCACCTGGTGCCCGAGCTTCGCAAGCGGTGTGAGGTCGAGGTGCATTGCTTCGGCGCCCCTCGAGCGACGGTGAGCAGTCACGCTGTTACGCCGGAGCTGACTGCCTCCAACCAGGCCCTGCAGACCTTGTCCGTGAACCTGGCGATGGCCAATGCGGTGGGCGGCGTGGAGCTGGTGCATTCGCATACCTGGTACGCCAACATGGCGGGCCACCTCGCCCGCGCTCTGCACGGCATACCGCATGTGATCACCGCGCACTCGCTGGAGCCACGAAGACCGTGGAAGGCCGAGCAACTCGGCGGTGGCTACCGGGTTTCCTCGTGGGTGGAACGCACCGCATACGAGCACGCCGACGCAATTATCGCGGTCAGTGAGGGCATGCGTGCCGACGTGTTGGATTGCTACCCCACCGTGCATCCGGAGCGGGTGCACGTGGTGCGCAACGGCATCGACGCCGACGCCTACCGTCCGGTCCCGGAAACCGATGCCCTTCGCCGGTTCGGGGCTGACCCGGGCCGGCCGATCGTCGCATTCGTGGGCCGGATCACCCGGCAGAAGGGAGTCGGCCACCTGCTGGCGGCAGCCCACCACATCGACCACGGTGCCCAGTTGCTGCTCTGCGCGGGTGCGCCGGACACCTCAGAGATCGAGAACGAAGCACGCGCCGCTGTGGCGGAGCTCTCCACCGCCCGGCCAGGGGTGATCTGGGTGCCGGACATGCTGCCGATCGAGGACATCCGGCAGGTATTGTCGGCAGCCACCGTGTTCATCTGCCCATCGGTCTACGAACCGCTGGGAATCGTGAACCTCGAGGCGATGGCCTGCGGGACCGCCGTGGTGGCCTCCTCGGTCGGCGGTATCCCCGAGGTGGTCGACGATGGCGTCACCGGCTTCCTCGTGCCCTATGACGAGCACGACCCCGAGGCGTTCCACCGGGGACTAGCCCACCGCGTCAACGAGCTCCTCGCCGACCCCGATCGAGTATCGGCGATGGGCCAAGCCGGCCGAAAACGCGCCATCACCGAGTTCTCCTGGCCAGCAGTCGCCGACCGAACCCTGCACCTCTACCAAACCCTCCTCTCCTAAGCGGGTCTCTGGACCTGCTTAGGCCCCGACATGGAGACATATCGGGGTCCAAAGACCTACTAGCACCCCGACATGGAGACATATCGGGGTTCAAAGACGTGCTTGGACCCCGATATGTCTCCATGTCGGGCGGAGGAGTGCTGTCAAGAAGAGCGGGGCGGGGTTGGGGGTTGGCGGGTTGATGTGGACAGGTTGGCGTGAGCGAAGCGATCGAGGCATTGTCGCCGCACGCCGAGCGGCCGAGTTGGCCGATCCGCGAGCGGAATCTCGGCCGGAGTCCCGGCTGCGGGTCTACCTCGTACTCGATGGCCTTGAGCCAGTGCCGCAGTACGTGGTCTGCGACTGGCAGGGGGTGGTGGCGAGGGTGGATCTCGGATTTCCCCACGCGCGACTCGCCGTGGAGTACGACGGTGAATGGCACGGCGAATGGCGCCAGATCAGCGCCGACCGCGACCGACTCAACCGGCTACAAGCCGCCGGCTGGGACGTCCTGTTCGTCACCGCCCGCCAACTTCGTGATCCAGCCGCCGTCGTCTCATCAGTCCACACCGCCCTCGCCGCCCGCACCCGGTGACCCTCTCCACCCGATATGGAGACATATCGGGGCCAGAACACCCCTGAGGAGCCCGATATGTCTCCATATCGGGTCAAGGAGGTCAGGGGGTGGGGTTGGTCGGGGTGCGCCAGTTGATGGTGGGGCGCATGGTTGACAGGTCGGCACGGGTGATGTGGTGGGCAACGATGGCAAACAGCGAGTCGATCAAGGTGTCGGACAGCAGGTGCGGCTGCAAGCCCAACTCCACCAGGCCGGTATGCACCACGTTGTAGTAGTGGTCATCGAGCTCCACTCGCGGATTGTCCAGGTACTCGATCTCCACGTTCCCCGGGAAACTGGCCGCTACGGTTTTGGCGATATCGACGACCGACATCGTCTCGGTGATCTGGTTGAACACCCGGAACTCACCGGCGTCAGCCGGGTTCTCACAGGCCAGCCTGATGCACTCGATGGTGTCCCGAATGTCGATGATGCCCCGGGTCTGCCCGCCGGCCCCGTAGACGGTCAGCGGATGCCCCAGCACCGCCTGAATGACGAATCGGTTCAACACGGTGCCGAAGACCGCGTCGTAGTCGAGCCGGGTGGCCAGGCGGGGGTCTTGTGCTGTCTGATCGGTCTGCTGACCGTAGACCACCCCCTGATTGAGGTCGGTCGCCCGCAAACCCCAGCTCCGGCAGCCGAACTCGATGTTGTGGCTGTCGTGCACTTTCGAGAGGTGATAGAAGGAGCCCGGCTTTTTGGGGAACAGCATGCGGTCAGAGCGGCCATTGTGCTCGACGGTGAGCCAACCCTCCTCGATGTCGATGTTCGGAGTGCCGTACTCACCCATGGTGCCCAGCTTGACCAGGTGAATATCCCGGTCCACCTCGGCGATCGCGAACATCACGTTGAGGGTACCGACGACGTTGTTCTGCTGGGTGTACACCGCGTGCCGCCGGTCGATCATCGAATAGGGAGCGGAGCGCTGCTCGGCATAGTGCACGATCGCGTCCGGATGGAAGCGGCGTACGACGTCGAGAGTGAACTCGGCGTCGCACAGATCGCCGACGAAGAGCTCGAGTCGGCGACCGGAGACCTCCTGCCAGGCACCCACCCGCTGGCGCAGCGGCTCGATGGGCACCAGGCTTTGCAACCCTAATTCGTCGTCGTAGGAACGCCGGACGAAGTTGTCCAGCACGGCCACGTCGTGACCTCGATCCGACAGATGCAGGGCGGTAGGCCATCCCAGATAACCATCGCCACCGAGAACGAGGATCCGCACCGTGTTGCCTCCCGCCGGGCTGAGTGGATGCGTTTGCCTATCAGATGACCGGGCCAAACACCAACAAGCCAGCCTGGCACCAGCTGCAGCGCCGACCCGTCTGCCAAGATGATGCCGTGCTCCAACAGCTCACCGAGTCCCGGCTGGCCAGGTTGTTCACCCGGTTCGCCGCGGGCACCGTGGTGTCCACCGCATGCAGCCAGCTGACCTTCGTGCTGCTGTTCGGCGTTCTCGACGCCTCGGTCGCGGTGTCCGGGGCGGTGGCCTTTCTGGCCGGGGCAGTACCGAATTTCCTCATCCACCGGTTCTGGACCTGGCGGCGCTCCGGGCCGGTGGGAATGCGCCGCGAACTGCTGCCCTACCTGGCTGTGATCTCCTTCAGCGGCCTGGTCGCGATCGGTATCACCACCGGCGTCGATCGGCTCATCGGGGGCGCCATCCATGACCACGCGGTCCGTACCGCCGTGGTCACAGTGGTGTATGGCCTGAGTTACCTGCCGGTCTTCGTGCTCAAGTTCGCGCTGCTGGACCGGTTGGTTTTCGGTGCAGGTGACCGGCGGGCCCAGGCCTCTCGCCGCCAGGTACCCACCAGCACCCGGGCGTAGCGCATCCCGTAGATGAAGTTGTTGCCTTTCTTCGTCTGCCCCGCGGTGCGGGCCAGCATCGTCATCGGCTGCTCCAGCACCCGGTAGCCGTGCGAGATCGTCCCCAGCAAGAGCTCGGAAGCCTGGTACTGCGCTTGCGTGAGCGTGACGGCCTCGGTGACCTCAGCTTTCATGGCACGAAAGCCGAACGACGTGTCGGTGAGCCGCTGCCGGGTCAGCACGCTGGCCAGCCAACCGAACACATGCACTCCGAGGTGCCGCACCGGATCGGCGGTCTCCCGCCGACCCAGGGCTCGGGAACCGGTGACGAAATCGGCTTCGTCATCGATCAACGGCTGCAGCAGCAGCGGCAACTCGGCCATGTCGTATTGGCCATCGGCATCGGTCGTGACGACGTAGCGAGCGCCGCCGCGGCGGGCCAGCGCGTAACCTAGCCGTAGCGCCGCGCCCTGACCCCGGTTGGCCGGTAGTTCGCAGACTCGCGCCCCGCAGCGGCGCGCCACCTCCGCGGTGCCATCGGTGCACCCGTCGACGACCACCAAGGTGTCCACTGGTATGCCACAGCTCATCGAGGGCACCTCGGCGAGCACCGCGCCGATTCCGTCCTCCTCGTTGTACGCGGCGATGATCACCACAACCGGCGCGAAACTGACCTCACCGTGCGACTGAATGAACTCACGGACCGTGACGATGTCCATCGGATCGGGGTAAGGCTGCATCGGGGGGTTCAGCTTGCGCCGGGGGCCTGGCCGGCGCAGCGGGCCGGCGAAGGCGGTCAGGCCCAGCGCCCCGGCCATTGGCAACAACACCAGCCCGGGTAGCTGATAACGCCAGGAGAACTCGAAGGCCGCCGCGGTCAGCAGCACGGTGACGGCGAGCCCGGACACCAGAAGGCTGGCAGCACGAATTCCCGACCGGCGAGCGTTTCCCATGCCGAACCCACCGAGCAGACCCACCACCAGACCCAGGCCGAGAAGTGGGCCAGGGGTGTACCCGACCGTGAACTGGTAACCCCGGAGCAGCTTGGCGAGCGTCGGGTTGACACCGATCGGTACGCCGCCGAACTCGAAGGCTCGCGCATCGACCAGCTCCCGGATACCGAAGTACGGGTACGAGTTCTGGAAGTACCACCGCTCGACCGGTACATCGTTCGGGGTGTCGACGCGGACCGGGCGGAACCCCTTCACGAAGTCCTTGCTGATCGCGACGGCGAGATCGAATGGTTGATTGGCGAACACCTGGCGAGCAAAAGAAGCCTGGGTCGCCTCCATCGACTGGCCGGGAGGCAACAAGACGGTCATGGCCGGCGACGCGAGGTCATGAACGTAGTAGTCGACGCCGAATCGATGATCACGTGGTTGCGCAGGACATACCGCGCGCTCCGAGGTCCCAGCCGGGATGCGCTCGCAGTCCGCGATGACCGCGGCGCGCCCGTAGAGCACGCCCTCGCTGGCACCGCTGATGCCCCAATCCCCGGTGGTTATCCGGTAGTAGGTGGCGTAGCCCCCGAGCAGCACTGCGAAACCTGCCGCCATGGCCACTGCTCGCAGCGCGATTCGCCGCCACCCGTTCAGGCTGACCCAGAGAGACCCAGCGACGATCAGGTACGCCACCGCCGGTATCAGCAAGGCTATGCCGACCAACCGCACGATGACCGCAAAGCCGATCAATGCTCCGGCGCCTGCGGCGTGCCAAGGGCTGGGCAACCCGCGCCAGGTGAGCACCCAGATGATCACAACGAGCAATGCCTGGAACCAGATATCCGGCATGATGTTGTGTTCTATCTGCACCTGGTAGGCATCGAGCAGCACCGGCGCAGTGGCCAACGCGGCCAGCCAGCGCCGGGCGCCGTGGCGCAGTAACATCCGGTAGATCAACACTGCGATGCCCAGCCCGAGCAGATGCTGCGCGATCGCCACCCCGCGCAGGCCGCCGAAGAGCAGCAGGACGTTCAAGATGAGGTCGTAGCCGATCGGACGCAGCCCGTCAGGGCGCAGATCGTGGATATTGTCGAGGTAGCTGAAGGAGTCGATGTAGAGGATCGCCGGCTGGTAGGCGAGCACGGTGAGTACTCGCAAGCCGGTACCCAACGCCAGCAACGCCAGCAACATCCAGTGCACCCGAACGCGCTGCGGTACTCGACACCACTGCGGTATTCGACACCACTGTGGCATCCGGGATGCCACCACGAGAGTGCCGGAATCCGAAGCGCCGGTCCCCGGCGCTGCCAGCAGTCCAGTCACCGGTCCGGACCACCCGCGCCGGTGGTCACCGTGAAGTCCTGCCACACCGTGGCCAGCCCGTCGACCAATGACACCGTGGGCCGGTAGCCCAATTGTGCGCAGGCCTGGCTGATATCGACGATCACCGCGGGCATCTCCCCAGGCTTGGCGGCCACGTGCTCGGCAGGCAGCGGGCAGCCGGTGACCGCGCGCACCACATCGAGGAGTTCCAGTACCGTCACCGAGGCCCCCGACCCGATGATCGCGGTACCCGTGAAGCGCCGGTCCCATGCCGCGAGCACCGCCGCGATGGCGTCATCGACGTGGACGAAGTCACGCCGCTGTAACCCGTCGCCGTAGATCTGTACACCCCGACCGGCCAACGCAGCACGCATCATCCGCGGCACGAAGCTGTCCTTGTGCGCCATTCCCGGGCCGTAGACGTTGGTGAAGCGCAGCGCACAGGTGGCCATGCCATAAGCACCCGCGTAGCCGCGCAGCAACATCTCGCCAGCCGCCTTCGTGGCGCCGTAAGGGGTCAGCGGGCGAAGCTGTGCCGCTTCGTCCATTGTGGTGTAGCCGACATCCCCGACCACGGCATTGGTGGAGGCCATGATGAACCGCTCGACGCCGGCCTGCCGGCAGCTCTCAAGCAGGTCTTGGGTCACCGTCACGTTCGTCTGGTAGGTGGCCACCGGGTGCTGGAGTGAGCGCAGCACCGAGGTGATAGCGGCCAGATGCACCACGCCCGCCACGTCCCCGCCGCCCAACGCCTCGGTAATCACCCCCGGGTCGGTCAGCTCGCCTACCACACTGTGAATCAGCGGATCGGGATGCGCACCGCGGTCCAGGACGGTGACCGGGTTGCCACGGGAAGCAAACGCGGCAACCGCGGCGCGACCAACGAACCCCGCGCCCCCGGTGATCACGACCCGGCCGGCGCCGGCTGGTGAAGTGGCCATCGGCGCGAGAGCCTAGCTGGTGAACGAGCAGGCCAATTCGATCAGGGTCCGGGTGGCGAATCCGGTGCCTCCGGGGTTGACCTCGTCGTAACTGTCCTCGGCGCGAGCCGGACCGGCGATATCCAGATGCGCCCAGGGTAGCCCGCCGGTGAATTCCCGGAGGAACAGCGCAGCGGTGATACCCGCTGGCCCGGGCGGGCACTGCCGTAGATCAGCAAGGTCGGAGCGCACGTCATCGGCGTGATCGTCGAGTAGCGGCATCGGCCACCAGGTCTCGCCGGCCGCCTCCCCGGCAGCCTGGATGCGTCCGGCGAGTTCGGGCTCGGTGGCGAACAGCCCACCGGTGCGCAGGCCCAGGGACACTTTCATCGCTCCGGTCAACGTGGCGACGTCGATCAAAGCGGTGGGCGCCAGGGTGGCTACCGCGTAGGCCAACGCATCGGCAAGCACCAGCCGGCCTTCGGCGTCAGTGTTGGTCACCTCGGTGGTGTGGCCACCGAGGTGCCGCACTATGTCGCCCGGACGGTACGCGGATCCCGAGACGTGGTTCTCCGCGCACGGCACCAGCCCGGTCACCCGCAGCGGCAGATGCAGCTGGCCCAGGGCCAGCAGCGCCGCGATCACCGCCGCGCCCCCGGACATGTCGGTGCGCATCAGATGCATGCCGTCGGCCGGTTTGATCGAGATTCCGCCCGTATCAAAGGTGATGCCCTTGCCGACCAAGACCAGGTGGTCGTCGGTTTTCACTCCGGCCGGCTGCCAGGCCAGTTCCAGCAACCGCGGCGGACGCGCCGAGCCACCACCGACCGCCAGCACTCCCCCGAAGCCGTGCGCGGTGAGCCAACGCTCATCGCGCACGGTGGCGCGGAGCCCGGGAACAGTAGCGGCCAGACGAGCGGCGGTACCGGCGAGCCAGCTGGGATCTTTGGGCCCGCTCGGCGTGTTCGCTAGGTCCCGGGCCAGCCCGGTCGCTCGCCCGAGGAGCTGCGCCCTGGCAACCGCCTCGGCGAGTGGCCCCGATTCTTCGCCGGGAGGCGCGATCAATACCACGATCGCCTTCTGCGGGGCGCAGTCGCGGCTGGTGAGGTGGTACCGGTGCGAGCCCACCACACACCCGAGGGCCAAGGACGCCGCCTGGGGTGCCCTCATGCCGGGCGGCAGGTGCACCTGCACGATTCGCGCTACCGAGTCATCGCGATCGCCTCCGGCTGCACTGTCGCCGTCCACTCGCGCCGCGATGGCCCGAACCAGTGCACCACCGGCCGCCCGCCAATCGCGCACGGTTCCGGCTCCGCTGCCCAGCAGCCAGCCGTGTTCGGGGCGCTCAGTGGCCAGCGGCACCATCTGCAACGAACCGGCAGATCCAGTCACCCGGTACTGGGTCAGCCACCGTTGGTCCACACCCAGCTTGTCCGCACCCGGGCCCAAACTCTCTGATGGGGCCTGCCCGACGAGCACGACATCGGGCCTTCCAGGATCGTGCCGCTCCCCCACCCGCACCTCAACCAGGGGAGTCGGCACCGTCAGCGTCACAGGCACTGGGCCGTCACTCCACGACGGCTCGCAATGCCTCGCCAAGTTCGCCGGCCTCGTTCGCCGACAACTCGACGACGAGCCGCCCACCGCCCTCCAGCGGCACTCGCATCACGATGCCCCGTCCCTCCTTCGTCACTTCGAGGGGACCGTCGCCGGTCCGGGGCTTCATGGCCGCCATAGCGTGCTCCCTCCGTGCATTCGTCACCGCGGGTGTGGCCACGCGACACCGGTGACCCCCTGCATTCTCCCCTATCGGTTTCAGCCCCCGACACGCAACCGATCATCTCGCATTCGCAACCCCTGTACCGTCCACCTAGGACCGCGTGTGCGCCGGTGCGGTGGCTCATCCGGCGGTGCGGCGGAAGCAGCCAACGAGGTGGTCATCGACCATTCCGGCGGCCTGCATGAGTGCATGGCAGGTGACAGGACCGACAAAGGTGAATCCCCGCCGGCGCAGCGTGCCAGCCATCGCCTCGGATTCGGGAGTCCTGGTCGGTACCTCGGGCATCGTCCGCGGCGCGGTCCGCCCAGCGGGATCGGGCGCGTAGGACCACAGCAGGGTGTCCAGATCCTCATCGAGCTCGGTGACCGCTCGGGCGTTGCGCACCGTCGCCTCGATCTTGGCGCGGTTGCGGACGATATCTGCGTCGGCGAGCAGGCGTGCTATGTCGTCGTCAGTGAAAGCAGCGACCGCAGCCGGCCGGAAGCCGGCGAATGCCCGACGGAAGGCATCCCGCTTGCGCAGGATGGTCAGCCAGGACAGACCCGACTGGAACGCCTCCAGGCTGAGCCGTTCGAACAGGGCAGCCTCGCCATGGAGGGGTATCCCCCACTCGTTGTCGTGGTAGTCGCAATAGTCTGGGGCCGTCCCTGCCCACGGGCAGCGCAGGCGACCGTCCAGACCGGCCGCTGGACCGATGCCAGGACCCATCGGTTGGACCTTCATCTGGGATAGGTCCGGCAGAACGCGGCGAAGCGATCAAGGGAGAATCGCAAGCCCCAGCCGAACAATGGGCTGACCAGCGGCCAGCCCACCCTGCCCAGCACGCCCAACGGCAGCTCCAGCTGCTCGATCCACTCGAAGGTCGCAGCGTCACGGCCGCGTGGGCGTACTGCGAAGATCCCGGTACCTCGCACCACCTTGCCGAGATGTCGCATCTCACATCGCGATGGGGCGTCCCAGATGGTGATCTGCATACGGTCAGCGACCCCGATTCCGGCTATCCCGGTGACGGCCTCCAGCTCAGAACCGACCGAGTGACCGTCGCCGCGGCGGACCCGCACGGTGGTGCCGAGCATCCACTCGCCTTGGCGGTCCCAGTCAGTGGCGGCGGCGAACACGGTATCTGGCGGCGCCTTCACCTCGATCTCGGCGTTGATCCGCACCGTTTGGTTCATCGCTGCGCCTCCAACTCAGCCACCCGGGCGTGTAACTCATCGAGCTCAGCCGCAGCCCGCTGCAGCGTCCAGTCCACCTCGGACATCCGGTATCCCCGCAGGACCTGAGAGAACCGGACGGCACGCACGTCGTCGCCGACGATCGGTCCCTCCGGCAGCCCGGTCGGGGTAGCGTCGGGCGGCAGGGCGGCCAACTCCTCGCCCCGACCGAAGACCAGCGAAGCGGCCAGAAACACCACCGCAGCCACCACCACCGCCACGACGAGGTAGATCAGCACCGTTCCCACATCTCCGATCGTGGCAGCTGGGGGCAGTCCGTGGCCGGCCAACCCCGAACCTAGGCAGAGCGGGCGGCGAGCACGTCACGCATCGGTGGGCGCTCGGCGATCAGGACTTCGCTCTCGGTGGGTATGAAGCGGTCCCCCAGTTGCACGAACTGGCTGATGCCCGCTGAACCTGACGCCTCGGCGACCCCGCAACGAGGCAAGGCGGCGCCGAGGATCTGCCGGGACATCACGCCGAGCTCGAGCAGGGAGCGGTTCCGGTGCTTCCGCACTCCCAGATTGACCTGGGCCAGACCGTCCAGTCCATGGTGGGTGTGCACGTCGAGTAGTAACCCGATCTCCACGCCGTACCCGGCGGCGAAGGGTACCGACTCCAGGAACGCGCGAGTCGCCGCGTACTCGCCGCCCAGCGGCTGGACCACCCCAGCCAGTTCGGGGCGCAGCGCGTTGAGCAACGGCCTGGCCAGCAGTTCGGTGACGCGGCCGCCACCGGTACCCGCCGTGCTGTTCTCAATCCGCAGCGGCCGCCGGTAGAAGCCCTTGACCAGCTGAACGTGTTGGGCCTTCCGGTGCTCCCAGAGCAGCAACGGCCCGAGTAGCGCGGGCACAAACCCGGGGTCGAAATCGACCAGGTCGGAGTCGATGAAGACCAGCACGTCGCCCGAGGTGGCCGCCAGGGAACGCCAGAGCACCTCACCCTTCCCCGGCCACGGCGCCAGCTCAGGAAGCACATCGGTGCGCGTCACCACGCGGGCGCCGGCCTCGCGGGCGACCTCGGCGCTCCGGTCGGTACAACCCGAATCCATCACCACCAGCTCATCGATCAACCCGCCGACGAATGGTCGCAGCACGCTGACCAGCGCACCCACCGTCGCCTGTTCATTGAGCGTGGGCAACACCACGCTGACACTCCGGTCCTGCTTGGCCGCGACGAGCTGCTCAAAGGTCCACGGCACGCGCTGCACGGTGCACTCGCTGAACCACCGCCGGGTCTGGGGCAGCAGAACCAGGCCCGTCAAGCCAGGCCCCGGACGGCGCGGGCCGGCGGTCGGGTTCCGGCGATCGAGGCCACCATCTCCAACACGCGACGGGTCTGCCGGACCTGGTGGGCCCGGAAGACCCGGACTCCGGCCCAGGCGGCGATCGCGGTAGCCGCCAAGGTGCCATCAACTCGATCCTCCACCCCGGCGTCGAGGGTCTCGCCGATGAAATCCTTGTTGGACAGCGCCATGAGCACCGGCCAACCGGTGGCAACCAGTTCGTCGCACCGTCGCAGCAGCTCCAGCCCGTGCCAGGTGTTCTTGCCGAAGTCGTGGGTGGGGTCGATGAGGATCCCCTCCCTGGGCACCCCGAGCCGGACCAGCCGCACCGCCTGCGCCGCGAGGTCCTCGATGACCTCGCGGACCACATCGGTGTAGCGCACCCGGTGCGGTCGGGTGCGCGGCAGGGCACCGCCGGTGTGCGAGCACACCACACCACACGCGTACTCGGCGGCGACCTCGGCGAGCTTGGGATCGACGCCCGCCCAACTGTCGTTGATGATGTCGGCCCCCGCCTCGAGCGCTGCCTGGGCGACCTCGTGCCGCCAAGTATCGACGCTGATCAGAACGTTGGGATGGCGTTGCCGGACGGCGGCCACGAACGGCACAACGCGACGGGTCTCCTCGATCACCCCGACCTCGTCTCCCGGCCCGGCCTTGACCCCACCGATGTCCACGATGTCGGCACCCTCGGCCAGGGCCCGGTCCACGGCAGTCATCGCGGCCTGGTCTGAGTAGGTGGCGCCCCGGTCGTAGAAGGAGTCCGGGGTCCGGTTGACGATGGCCATCACCGAGGCACGGTCGACGGGCAGGCTGCGGGTTCCGAACCGAACTGCGGGCACTGGCCGGCCGGTAGCGGGGATCATCCGGCGTACCGCGTGCTCAATGGGTGTCCTGCCAGGCCTGATAGGACTCGCCGACGAGCCGGACCACCTCGTCGATCTCATCGGTGACGTGCAGCAGGGCGAGCTCGGATTCACGGAGCTTGCCCTGCGCGGCCACGGTGTCCACCAGCCACGAGTACAACCCGCCCCAGTACTCGCGTCCGAACAGGACGACCGGGAACTTGGTGACCTTCTTGTTCTGCACCAGGGTGAGCGCCTCGAACAGTTCGTCCAAGGTGCCGAATCCGCCGGGCAGGCAGACGAAGGACTGGGCGTACTTGATGAACATGGTCTTGCGGGTGAAGAAGTAGCGGAAGTTGATTCCGAGGTCGACCCAGGGGTTGAGCCCCTCCTCGAACGGCAGCTCGATGCCCAGCCCCACCGAGAGCCCACCCGCCTCCGACGCCCCCCGGTTGACCGCCTCCATGGTCCCAGGGCCCCCACCGGTAATCACCGCGAAACCGGCGTCGGCTAGCGCGGCGCCGAGCGCGCGACCGGTGGCGTACTCGGGATGGTCCCGAGGGGTGCGTGCCGAACCGAAGACGGTGACCGCATGGGGTAACTCGGCGAGCGCTCCGAAACCCTCGACGAACTCGGACTGGATACGGAGCACCCGCCACGGGTCGGTGTGTACCCAATCGCTGGGACCGCGCGAGTCGAGCAGCCGCTGATCGGTGGTGGTCGGCTCGTAACGGCGCTCCCGGCGCAGCACCACGGGTCCCAGCTGCTTCTCCCGCGGATGCTCCTCGTCTCTACCGTTGGGACTGCTCATGGGCGCAGCCTACGGCTGAGCTTGTGAGTGGCGTCAGGTGCCAGAACACCGTTACGCACTCACGCGGCGCGTAACGCCACTAAGGTAGCGGCGCAGCACCTCGGTGCAGGCGATGATGTGATCGGTGCGCACGTGTTCATCGCGGGTGTGCGCCAGGTTGGGGTCGCCGGGGCCGTAATTCAACGCCGGGATCCCCAGCGCGGCGAAGCGGGACACATCCGTCCAGCCGTACTTCGCGACCGGGGCGGCCCCGATGGCAGCCAGGAACTCCCGGGCTGCCGGGGCGTTCAACCCCGGTAGGGCACCGCAGGCCCCGTCGGTGAACTCGAGCTCGAAGCCCTCGAGCGCCTCGCGGACGTGCTGTTGGGCGTCCGCGAGCGAGCGGTCCGGAGCGAACCGGAAGTTGACCTGTATCTCGCAGGCATCCGGCACGATATTGCCGGCGACTCCGCCGGAGATGCCCACTGCCTGCAGACCTTCCCGGTATGTGCACCCGTCGATCTCGACGCTGCGCGGCCGGTAGCAGGCCAACCTGTCCAGCACTGCGCCGCCAGCGTGGATGGCGTTGTCACCCAGCCAGGATCGGGCGCTATGCGCGCGCCGCCCTACCGTGCGTACCGTGGCCCGCACGCTGCCCTGGCAGCCGGCCTCGACCAGGCCGTTGGTGGGCTCCGCCAGGATCGCCAGCTGTGCGGTCAGCCAGGCGCGCTGCTGCCGCTCGATCTGTCCCAGCCCGTTGCGGGCCGCCTCGACCTCCTCGCAGTCGTAGAGCACCACCGTCAGATCACACACCGGCTCGGGGACCGTCGCCGCAAGGTGCAGGATCATCGCGTCGCCGGATTTCATGTCCGAGGTGCCGCAGCCGTAGAGCAGGTCGTCGCAGAGCCGGCTGGGCAAATTCTCAGCGATCGGCACGGTGTCCAGATGGCCGGCCAGCAGCACCCGCTGGGCACGACCGAGCTCGGTGCGGCCCAGCACGGTGTTGCCGCAGCGCAGCAACCGCAGGTGCGGTGCCTGTGCTGCCAGCGCGGCCTGCACCATGTCAGCCAGCGCCGCCTCGTCCCCGGAGACGCTCGGCACGTCCACCAGCGCGGCGGTCAACTCCACGGGGTTAGCCCTCAGGTCCAGGTCCACGAGTCCGACCGTATCGTCAGAACGACCCTCGCCGCGCGGCCCGCGGCGTGAGCCGGGAGCCGCGCCCCCGGTCGCGGCCCTCGGGCGTTACCGTGACCAGTCGTGGACCACGCGCAGATCGATGCCGCGCACGGCCTGGGATTAGCCACCCTCGCGCTTAACGGCACGGTGCTGGACACCTGGTTCCCCAATCCGGCACCCGGTCTGCCGCGTGGCCAGATCACCGGCACGGTCCAAGCATCTCCAGACGAGGTGGGTGCGGAGTTCACCGCGCTGCTGGGCCCGGACCCGGCGCGGGGAGTCGAGCTGGTGGCGGTGCGCACCACGATCGCCGACCTGCAAGCCGCACCCATCGACGCGCACGACGTCTACCTGCGCCTGCACCTGCTGTCACACCGTTTGGTGACTCCGCGCAGCATCAACCTCGACGGGATTTTCGGGCTGTTGTCCAATGTGGTGTGGACCAACTTCGGGCCATGCCCGGTGCCAGAGTTCGAAGCCACCCGGATGCGGATGCGGCAACTCGGCCCGGTCACTGTCTACGGGGTGGACAAATTCCCTCGGATGGTCGACTACGTGGTGCCCTCCGGGGTGCGAATCGGCGACGCCGATCGGGTGCGGCTGGGTGCCCATCTGGCTTTCGGTACCACGGTGATGCACGAGGGGTTCGTCAATTTCAACGCCGGCACGCTCGGGACCTCGATGGTGGAGGGCCGGATCTCCGCCGGGGTCGTCCTCGGAATCGACTCTGATCTGGGTGGCGGCGCATCGGTCATGGGGACGCTGTCGGGCGGCGGCAAGGAGCAGATCTCGGTGGGCCGGCGCTGCCTGGTCGGGGCCAACGCCGGGATCGGGATCTCGCTGGGCGACGACTGCGTGGTCGAGGCCGGCCTCTACGTCACCGCGGGCACCAAGGTCGCCCTGCCTGATGGCAGGGTTGTCAAGGCCCGCGAGCTGTCCGGCGTCGACGGAGTGCTGTTCCGCCGGGATTCGGTCACCGGTGCCGTGCAGGCGGTGCACCGAGCGGGCCGGTCCGGTATCAAGCTCAATCCCGTCCTGCACTCCAACGACTGATGGCGTCGGTGACCAGCACGGACCACTAGGATCAAGACCATGAGCGCCGCCACCCATGACCAGCACCCCGGCCCCCGCCGCACCACCCGAGGGGGCAAACTCGTCAAGCTGGGTGGTCCGATTACGTGCCGGCCCTCCGACCCCACTGCGCACCAACTGCGCGCTGCGCTGGATACCCGGCTGCGGGCCCTGCTGGCCCACGACCCCGGTACCCGGGTGGGTGATGATCCCGAAGAGTTGCACCAGATGCGCGTTGCGGTGCGCCGGATGCGGGCCATGCTCAAGGCGGCCCGTCCGCTGTTGGACCGGACCTGGGCCGATGATCTGCGTGCCGAGTTGGGTTGGCTGGGCCGAGCGCTGGGACCGGTGCGGGACGCCGACGTGCTGATCGAGCGCCTGCGCGGGCGTGCATCGACGTTCGACGACACGGGCCGTGAAGCGGTGGAAACCCTGATCGAGGCGCTGGTCGCCGACCGGCGGTTCGCTCGTACCCAGATGCTCGCCGTACTGGGAAGCCGCCGTTACACCGCCTTACTGCGCCAACTCGCGAGTGCGGTAGCCCGACCGTTGCCCACCCCATCCGGTCGCGACGACTATCCCCCGCTGGTCGAGCTGGTCTACGCCGAATACCGTAGGCTGTCCAAGGCGGTGCGCGCCGCCGGCGAAGACCCTCCCGACGAGGTCCTGCACGCACTACGGATCCGGGGCAAGCGGCTGCGCTACACCGGTGAGCTGGTTGCCGCATCGAGCCGCAAGCCGATCCGCGAGCCGGTCCGCAAGCTGGTGGAGTCGACAGTGGCGCTGCAGGACGTGCTGGGCGAGCACCAGGACGCCTGCGTTGCGCAACACCTGGTGATGCGGCTGCTCGACGGCCTCGGCGACGTCGTCGACCTCAACGTGGCATTCGCCGCGGGGCGGCTGATGGAGCGCGAGGAGCTCAGCCGTGTCGCGACACGCCAGTCCTGGCTGGTCGCGTGGCAAGGAGTGCAGCGGCACGCACAATCGCTGGAGACCGCAGCCTGAACGAGAGCAACACCGAAGATCAGATATCTGGCGGGCGAGAGAGCGAACTGAGGCGGTCTATTGCCGCGGCGATAGACAGGTCTGTAGCGGTCAGGCCGACCCGGACGTGGTGCGCGCCTGTGGGTCCGTAGAACACACCGGGGGCAACGAGAACGCCATGCTCGGCCAGCCGGTCTACGGTGTCCCAGCACGGCTCCTCCGCGGTGCACCACAGGAACAGGCCACCCTCCGACCGTCGCACGTGCAGCCCGGCGCGATCCAGCGCCGGACGCAGCAGTTGCCGGCGCCGCGCGTACCGGTGTCGTTGCTGTTCAAGGTGCGCGTCGTCGGAGAGTGCGGCCACCATGGCCTGCTGTACCGGCCGGGGAACCATCATCCCGGCATGCTTGCGCACCGCGAGCAGCGCGGCGATCAGCTCTGGATCACCGGCCACGAAACCGGCCCGGTAGCCGGCCAGGTTGGACGACTTGGACAGTGAGTGCACCGCGAGCAATCCGCTGTGGTCTCCACCGCAGATCTGCGGGTGCAGCACTGACATCGGCAACGCTTCCCACCCCAGGGACAGGTAACACTCGTCCGAGGCCACCACCGCCCCGATCTGCCGAGCCTGGGCAACCGCGCTGGCGAGCACTCCGGGGGGTATCACATCCCCGGTGGGATTGCTAGGCGAGTTCAGCCAACGCAGCCGGGTGCCCGGCGCCGCAGGCTCGTCATCGGCCAGCCGCACCGGGGTGGCGCCGGCCAGCCGCGCACCGACCTCATAAGTGGGATAGGCCAGCGCCGGTAGCGCGACGAGATCACCGGGACCGAGACCGAGCAGCGTGGGAAGCCAGGCCACGAGCTCTTTGGAACCCACTGTGGGCAGCACTGCCTCGGCGGGCACACCGGGTGCGCCGTACCGTCGCGCGAGCGCCCCGGCAGCTGCCTGACGAAGCTCCTGGGTGCCATGCGTGGCCGGGTAACCTGGCAGCGCCGACGCTGACTGCAGTGCCTCCCGCAGCACCTCAGGAACCGGATCTACCGGAGTGCCGACCGATAGGTCGACGGCGCCGCCCGGGTACTCCGACGCCCGGCGGGCGGCGCCGGCGAGGCTGTCCCAGGGGAAGTCGGGAAGGTCCAGGCGCGTCTGCCCGACAGTGTCTTGCGGGACACCCGCACCCGAGGTCACTCCTCGTTCTGCGGTGGCAACTCGGCGATCATCGGCGGGTCATCGTTGACCGGGCCGACCTTCGATGCGCCGCCGGGGGAACCCAGCTCGGTGAAGAAGTCGGCGTTGGCCTTGGTGTAGTCCTTCCACTGATCCGGGACGTCGTCCTCGTAGTAGATGGCTTCCACCGGGCAGACGGGCTCGCAGGCACCGCAGTCGACGCATTCGTCGGGCTGGATATAGAGCATCCGGCCGCCCTCGTAGATGCAATCCACAGGACACTCTTCGATGCACGATCTGTCCATGACGTCCACGCAGGGCTCTGCGATCACGTATGTCACGGGGTATCTCCTGCTCCTCACTCGCGGTACCCGAACGGGCCGTCTACCTGCACAGTATCTCCGCCCACCCGGGTGTCGACCAACGACCCCGCCCCTGGCGAGCCAGCCATGACCCGGCCCAGCACCACCGCGGCCGGGAATATGCCGCCGGCCAGCAGCAGCATCGAGCGCCAGTCAGCAGCAAGAAGTACGTCACCGCCCGGGCCACCGACACCGAGCACCCCGAGCACAAGCAGCCAGACGACCAAGGGCAGCGCCGCGACCATCCAGGATCTGCCCAGCTCAGCGGCACTGCGAACCAGCCAGGGCGTGCTCACCATGGCGAGCAGGATAGTGATCGGAAACGGCGCCGCACCCACGCGCAGGGGGAGGTACAGCAGCTCCACGGCGGCCAGCGCGGCCGCATCGAACACCAGCACCACCAGGGTGATGCGCGTGAGCGCACTCACGGCGTTCCGTCCGAGCCGAGCGGCAACCCACCGAATAGGTCATCGCACGCGCCCTCAGCCACACCACTCGCAAGGGTGAAATGCTCGGTGTCGAACACCGGCCGGGCCACCCCATCGGACAGCGCAAACGCCGCGTGCGGGCCGAAGATCCACACCCTGACCTGGGTGGCATGTGCGCGCATCGCCGTGAGCACGTCATTGCGGTACGCGGCGACGTCCAGCTCGGTGGTCACCTCGGCATCGTCCACGCCGGGCAACCCGTGGGAGTCGGGCAGCGGGAATGGCAATCCCGGCATCGCCCGCAGCTCGGCGATCCCCTCTGCTACCGCTGAGACGGGGCGCACTGCCCAGAACACCCGTTGCACATCGGATGTCTTTGCGGTTGCCGCCATCGTCACCTGGTGGGCCCGGACGTGATCGGGATGCCCGTAACCCCCGTCGGGGCCGTAGGTCACGACGACCTGGGGACGTACCTGTTCGAGCACCGTGAGCAATGCGTCGACCTGTTCGTCGAGCCGACCGGCAGCGAAGGCCCGCGAGTGCAGATCCGCCGGGAGGCTCGCCCTGGCCCCGGGTTGAGCGATCATCCCGGAGTCGCGCCACCGGCCCATCCCGCCGAGGAAGCGCTGATCGGTGATACCGAGCACCGCGCAGGCGGCCCTCAGCTCGGCGACGCGGTAGCCGCCGAGCTGGTCGGCACGATCAGCGGCCAGCCCGCGCAACTCCTCGATGAGCACGTCGCCTTGCTCACCGAGCGTGCACGTCACCAGCGTCACCGCAACGCCACGGGCCACGTACCGCGCGATCATCCCGCCCGTCCACAACGTCTCATCATCCGGATGCGCATGAACCACCACGATCCGCCTGCTCATTGCCCCGCCAACCCTCGCATTGAGCGGGCTTGGCGGGGTAAATCGTCGCCGTTAACCACGCTGAGCCCGCTGGATGCGGGAGAGCTGGAGAAGTGGCAGGCAACGGAGTGGGTGCGGGTCGATAGGGCTGGAGTTTCGGTGCTGCACCGGTCGCGTTGAGCGGTGGTGAGGTGGGTGGCGTGCAGGGGGCAGCGGGTGCGGAACCGGCAGCCCGACGGCGGATTCGCTGGGTTGGGGACATCACCGGTGAGGATGATCCGCTCCCGGGCCCGCTCCTTGCGCGGGTCAGGCAGCGGGATCGCGGAGATCAAAGCCCTGGTGTAGGGATGCGCCGGCGCGCTGAACAGCTCGTCGGCGCTTGCGGTCTCCACGATGCGGCCCAGGTACATCACCGCGATCCGGTCCGCGACATGCCGCACCACCGACAGGTCGTGGGACACGAACAGATACGACAGGCCCAGTTGTGCCTGCAGGTCCGCGAGCAGGTTGAGCACCCCAGCCTGGATGGAGACGTCCAGCGCGGACACCGGCTCGTCCAGCACGAGGACCTTCGGGCGTAGAGCGAGCGCCCGGGCGATGCCGATCCGCTGCCGTTGCCCTCCGGAGAACTCGTGCGGGTACCGGTTGCCGTGCTCGGGCTGGAGCCCGACCAGGTTGAGCAGTTCCTTGACGTTCTCGCGGCCGGAGACGTCATAAAGGCCGTGGATGCGCAGCGGCTCAGCGATGATCTCGTTCACCGGCAGCCGCGGATCGAGTGCGGCGTAGGGGTCCTGGAAGACGATCTGCAGCTCACGCCGGAGGCGGCGCATAGCCTTGCGGGGCAGCCGAGTCAGATCGCTGTCCTGGTAGCGGACCTCTCCCGCCGTCGCCGGCTGCAGGTTGAGCAGCACTCGGGCGGTAGTGGTCTTGCCACAACCCGACTCCCCGACCAGCCCGAGGGTTTCCCCCGGGTAGAGGTCGAATGACACGTCACAGACGGCGTGCACGTCGCCACCGCGGTCCGATTGCCGGCTCCACCGGCCCTGGCGGCGAGCCAGGCCGCGGCCACGCACCGGGAAGTGCTTGACCAGATGGCGCACGGACAGGATCGGCTGCTGGCTCATGATCGGCTGTCCCGGGACAACGGTCGGAACACCTCACCGGCCTCCAGCCCATCGAGCTTGTCGCTGAAGTGGCAGGCGGACAGGTGCTGACTGGTGCTGGTCACCGCGAGCGGCGGTTCCTCGATCTGGCACACCGGCGCCGCCAGTGGGCAGCGGGGCGCGAACGGGCAGCCCCGCGCAATGTTGATCGCTGAGGGGGGCGTCCCGCTGATCGGGTGCAGCCGTTGCCTGCGCTCGTCGAGCCGGGGCTGGCTGCCCAGCAGGCCCAACGTGTACGGCATCCGCGGGGCGTAGAAGATGTCCTCGACGGTACCGGCTTCGACAATTCGGCCGGCATACATCACCAGCACGCGGTCCGCCTGGCCGGCGATCACGCCCAGATCGTGGGTGATGAGGACCATGGCCGCTCCGGTATGCAGCTTCGCGGTGCGCAACGTCTCCAGGACCTGTGCTTGCACGGTCACATCCAGGGCGGTGGTCGGCTCATCTGCGATGATCACCTCGGGATGGTTGGCCATCGCGATGGCGATCACTACCCGCTGGCGCATCCCGCCGGATAGCTCATGCGGGTAGTTGTCCACCCGCTGGTCCGGGTCCGGGATGCTGACCCGGCCGAGCAGCTCCACCGCCTTCTCCCGGGCCGCGGCCCGGGTGATGTCGTGGTGGGCGCGGATTGCCTCGGCGATCTGGTAGCCGACGGTGTACACCGGGTTAAGCGAGGTCATCGGGTCCTGGAAGATCATCGATATACCCTGGCCACGCACCCGCCGCAGTTGGGAGTCTGAAGCTCCGAGCAATTCCGTGCCGGAGAAGCGGACCGACCCGGCTACCCGGGCCGACCCGGGTAGCAAACCCATCACGGCAAGGGAGGTCACCGACTTACCGGAGCCCGACTCTCCGACGATGCCGAGCACCTTGCCCCGGCGCAGCTGGTAGCTCACCCCGCGCACGGCCTGCACCCGGCCCTCGTCAGTGCGGAACTCCACCTGCAGGTCAACCACATCGAGCACAGGGTCACCGGTAGCCATCACGATGAGCACCACAGCCCGACACACCGTGCACCAGGACGCGACACGCCGGTCATCGGCGAACCTTTACCTGCTGGGGATCTAAGGCGTCGCGCAGGCCGTCGCCGATGAAGTTGATCGTCAGCGCGATCAGGATGATGAACAGGCCCGGGAAGTAGAACAGCCATGGACGGGTCTCCACCGCCGTCTGCGCGTCGCTGACCAGCAGCCCGAGCGAGGTATCCGGGGGTCGCACCCCGAAGCCGAGGTAGGACAGCGCCGTCTCCAGCAGGATGGCCAGCGACACCAGCACGGTGGCGTTCACGATGATCGAACCGAACGCGTTGGGCAGCAGATGCCGGAAGATGATCCTGGCATCACTCGCACCTAGCGCTCTGGCGGCCTCGACGAACTCCTTCTCCCGCAGCGAGAGCACCACACCGCGAGCCACCCGGGCGACATACGCCCAATACAGGCCGGCGATCACTACGGCGATCAGCCACCAGCTACCTCCGAGGTTGTGCCCGAGCACGGCGGCGACCGCGAGCAACGGCAGGGTGAGCACCAGATCTGCGATCCGCATCATCACGGTGTCAAGCCTTCCCCGGTAGTAACCCGCGGTGGCGCCCCAGATTGTTCCGACCACGGTGGCGAAGACCGCGACCAGCACCGAGATCCCGATCGAGATTTGCGTACCGCGGAGCACCTGGGCAAACGTGTCATGCCCGGCCGCATCCGTGCCGAACGGATGGTCCCACGACGGGGGTGACGACTCGTCAGAGGTGAGATCCGCCACGGAGTAGTGCCACAACCAGCCGCCGACGAAGGCCAGCAACACCAGCGCCGCCAGCACCATCAGGCTGGCCACAGCCAGCCTGTGCTGCCGGAAACGGCGCGCCACCAGCTGGGCCTGGCTGCGCTGCGCGACGGTCACCTGCGGCTCAGGCATAACGGATCCTCGGGTCGAGCACCGCGTAGAGCAGATCAGCCGCCAGGTTGAACAAGATGATGAAGGTCGCCGAGATCAGCAGCCACCCGGCAACCGCGTAGACATCGTCGTGCTGGATCGACTCGAGCAGGTAGCTGCCCGCCCCTTGCCACTGGTAGACGTTCTCCGTGACGACGGCTCCGGAGATGATCGCGCCGAGGTCCAGCGCGGTAACGGTGACCAGCGGGATCAGCGCGGTACGCAGGGCGTGCCGGGCCATCACGGTGGTCCGCCCGAGACCCTTGGCCCGGGCCAGCCGGACATAGTCGCTGCCCAGCACCTCGAGCATGGATGCTCGCTGGAACCGGCTCCAGGCCGCAAAGGACAGCAACGCCAGCGAGATCGTGGGAAGAATCATGTGGCCCAGAATGTCGAGGGCCGATGCCCACTTACCACCCTCGAGGTAGATCGAACTGTCACCAATGGTGAACAGAACCTGGTTACCGACTGCGTCATTGAAGCTGATTCCAGCCTCCTTGAGCAGAATCGCGAACCAGAACGACGGCATCGCCAGGAAGAGAAACCCGAAGAAGGTGAAGGCGTAGTCAGCCCCGGAGTACTGCTTGACCGCACTGACCACGCCGACGAGCACTGCGAGCACCAGCGCCAGCAGCATCGCCAGCCCGATGAGGCGAAATGTGACCAGGAACCGATGAACCAGTTCCGGCCCGATCACCTGGGTGGACTGCACCGACGGACCGAAGTCACCGTGGAGCACCCCGGTGATCCAGTGCCAGTAGCGGGCCAGCAGCGGCTCGTCGAGATGCAGCCGGTGGGCCTCGAGCTGGAGGGTGCGCGGTGGTGGAGGGGGGTTGCGGGTCCTGAGCTCTGAAAGCGGGTCACCAGAGGCCGACACCATCATGAAGACCACGAACGTCGCGATGATCAGAATCGGCACCGATACCAGCACCCGGCGCATTGCGTAGGCCAACATGCACGTCTTCCTGCCTCGGCGGATCCCCTCAGTACCCCAGCCGTCCTACCCTACGTCCCCCCACCGTGGCAGCCCGTTAAGCCACCAGGGCCGCTCGGTCTGGCCGGACTGTGGGCTCAGCCGGTGGCGCGGAGGCCCCACTGTTGGATGTTGTACTGCGGTCCATCCAGTGAGGAGTTGTTGCGCACGTTGGCGACATCGTCGTACAGCGCGACGAACGTCGGCTTCTGATAGAGCGGCAGCACGTAGGCATCCTTGGTCAGCCGGCGGTCTGCCTGATTGAGCGTCTCCTTGGCCAGCGCCTCGTCAGTGGAGCTGGCCGCGGCCGCGATCAGGCGGTCGACGTCCGGGTTGCTGTAGCGGCCGAAGTTGCTGCCCTGTCCGGTGGTCCAGAGCTGGGTCGCGCCGGCGTACGGGAAGGGCGTGGCGACCCAGGCGAAGACGATGATGTCGTAGTCACCACGCGTTGTGGTCGCCCCGAGATCGTCGGTGGGCACGATCTGGACGGTGATTCCCAGTGGCTTGAGCTGTTGGGCGAACAATTCACACTCGGCCTGGCGGACCTGATTCCCGATGGTGTAACGAATGCGCATCGGCGGCACCGTCATCCCGATGGGGGTCTTGAGCTGCTCCCCGTCGATCCGGTAACCGGCGCCGGTGAGGATTTGTTTGGCCCGCGCCAGGTTGCCAGAACCCTGGCCGGTAGCGCTCACCACGTCTTCGTAGCCGCTCTCCTGCGGAACGAAATTGTGGCTATTCAGTGGCTTGACCTTGTCAGTGAACTGACCCACCGTCTTATCGATGATGGCCTGCCGGTCAACCGCGGTGAACATGGCGGTGCGCAGCGCGGGGTCAGCGAGGTAGTTGTTGGCCAGGTTGAGGTCGAAGTGCTCCCAGCTCAGTCCTAATCCGACGAAGGACGAGACGCCGGGAATCCTGCGAACCTGTTGCACCTGATCCACCTGCGGCTGCGGGTAGATGACCTGGACCTCACGGTTCTGCAGGGCGGTCGGCTCCTGCCGCGCATCAGTGATGATCCGGTA
>DASYMC010000459.1:0-3848 GCA_036009255.1 Pseudonocardiaceae bacterium | reverse complement strand
TTACGTTTAGTTGAAGAACGAGTCCGTTCTCTGACGGCAAGCGACGACTCCGGGCGCACGCTGATGGAGTCTGTGTTCGGCGCCAGCCCGCCACAACTCGACGTCACAACCACTACGGGCCAAGCGGTTGGCGACGAACGCGAGGGTTTCCGCCTCTTTTTCATCGGCGCCATCCTCGCGCTAGGACACCCGCACTCCGCAGACAGAACTCTTCCTGCAGCCTTCGACGAAACCTTGGAGTACTTGGCGGTGGCCAGCATGCTTATGCGGCGCCTGGACCGCGCCGAGAGCAGGCTGGACTGATCCTGACCGGCGCAAATGACGGTCACGTGACTGCGAAAAACTTCACGAGCAGCTTGTTGACCTCAGCGGGGCGTTCGAGGTACCCAAAATGCCCGCAGCCCTCGATTTCCTCATACCGAGCCCCCGGTATCGCCTCGGCCACTTCACGAGCCAGATACGGCGGAACCATCAGATCGTCGGCAAACCCGATCACCAAGCTGGGCACACTGATCCTGCGGTAGGCGGCCAGCCGGTCCGGGAAGTCTTCCACCTCCAACTGAGCCCGTACGCCGGCGCTGATGCCAGACCCGGAGAACTCGAACACATCGAGCCATTCCAGCACCGCTACGCGATCGTTGAGCGTCCGGGGCGACAGATTCAGCAACGCAGTGATCGCCGCGTGGTACATCGACGGCAGTTCGATCCGCGCGTCGTACAGGGCACGCTCCCCCGCCGACAGCCTCGACTGCACGGGGTCGGGCCGCCCGTGCGCAGCCATCATCACCGCCTGCGACACCAGATCCGGACGCGCCAACGCCAACTCCTGCACAATCCGGGAGCCCAACGATGTACCGACCACCCGCGTCGGCCCTCCACCCAGGTGCTCGATCAACGCTGTAGTGTCGCCCACCAGGTCCTCGATGGTCATCCCGCTGGCACACTCGTCCGAGGGCGGTATCCCGCGGTTGTCCACGGTGGCCACCCGGTAGCCGGCCGCGACCAGCGCCGGAACTTGGTGCAGCTGCCACACTCGCCCAGGGCTGCCCGTCCCCATCACTAGCACCACCGGCTCACCGGAGCCCGTCACCTGGTAGCTGAGTCGAATCCCATTGAGCTCGACGACCGGCATGGTCCTCCTTCGTCACGGAGACTGAACAGACCAATCTACGGCGCTTTAGCGCAAATGATTCGCGTTGGTTAGTTCCAGGTAGAAGTCCTCGAGTGACGCGTCGCGCGGCCTCAACTCCTGGATCGGTATATGACGCTCCGCGGCGGCCGACGCAATCTTCCATGCCTCCATTCCGGTGACCGACAGCCCACCGCCAGGTTCGGCGAGCACCGTCGCGCCCATGCCGGTCAGCACCCTGGTCAGCCCACCGCGGCGAGGTGAGCGCACGAAAACGTCACGCCGGAACCGCTCGGTGAGCTCGCGCATGGAGACCTCCGTGATCAACTCGCCGGCCCCGATAATGACGAGTCGGTCGGCGGTCAGCGCCATCTGGCTCACGTGGCGGCTCGACATCAACACCGTCCGACCCTGAGCGGCCAGCGACAGCATGAGATCGCGGATCCACCGAATGCCCTCCGGATCCAGACCATCCATGGGCTCGTCGAACAGGAGCACACCGGGGTCGCCGAGCAACGCGCCGGCGATTCCTAGCCGCTGCCGCATGCCGACCGACAAATCGCCGATCCGCTCCCGCGCCACCGCCGAAAGCCCCACCTCGTCGAGAACCTCGGCCACCCGGCGCTGCCCAATGCCATTGCTGCGCGCCAGGCACCGCAGGTGGTTGGCCGGGCTGTGTCCGCCGTGCATCGCGGCCGCGTCGAGTTGCGCCCCCACGGTATGCAGCGGTCGGTCGACGGCGGCGCAGCGCTGCCCGTTGACCAGCGCTGTGCCCACAGTCGGGGCGTCCAGGCCCACGATGATCCGCATCGTGGTCGACTTCCCCGAGCCTTTGGGACCGAGGAAGCCTGTTACCACGCCCGGGCTGGCAGTGAACGACAGCCGGTTCACCGCGCGCAGATCGCCGTAGTCCTTGGTCAGTTCACGTACCTCGATCATGCCGGCAATGCTGCCGCGTGCGGGGCACACATACATCGGAGCCAAGTCCAGAGTTCGGGATCAGACCCAGGTCCGACGCGTCCAGCCAGAGCTGCGGCTACCGTGGCCGATGTGTCCCAACCAGTTGGGGGCGATTCCGGCGTGGTTCCGCCGCGGTTTGGGCCGCGCACGTGGCGTCTCGTCCTGATCGACGTGCTGGCGGCGACGGTGATCACCCTGCTCGCCGTCTTCACCACCCTCGGCACCGCGCTCGGGCTGTCGAGCGGGACGGCCGTCGTGGTGTGGCTGCTGGCGCTGGCTGTCAGCCTTCCGCTCACCGTCCGCAGGCGCTGGCCCATCCCGGTGTTCGGCGTCGTTCTCGCCTCGGCGATCATCGCCAAGTTGCTGGGCGTGTCGGGTGCGGCAACCGTGCTGGCCATCGCGGCCGCACTGTACCCGGTCGCGCTGTCCGCGGGGCCGCGACGCTCGGCTGTCGCACTCGGCGCGGCGCTGCTGGGTCTCACGCTGACCGCAGTGCTCCCCGCAACACTGGCGGGTCTCCACTCCCTCCTTGTCACGCGGCCCCCGGAATCCTTCAACATCCATATCGATCCGTTCTCCTCGCTGGCTTTGTCATGGTTCACCATTGGTGCAAGTTGGGCGCTCGGTCGCAGCACCCGAGCGCGCCGCGAGTACACCGACCAGATCGCCGAGCACCGCGCGCACCAAGCCGTTTCCGAGGAGAGGTTGCGGATCGCCAGGGAGATGCATGACGTGGTGGCGCACAGCATCGGCGTGATTGTAATGAAGGCTGCCGTGGCCAACCACGTGTACGACGCGCGACCGGAGGAGAGCCGGGAAGCACTCTCCGTCATCGAGTCCGTCGGCCGCGCCGCGCTGACCGACATCCAGCGCGTGCTGGGCTCATTGCGGTCGGCGGGAGATGCGGACCTGGCGCCCAGCCCAGACCTCGACGAGCTACCAGAGCTGATCGAGCATGCCCGGCTCGCCGACGTTCAGATCGAGTTCGACCGCGGGACCATCCCAGCACTGCCTGCAGCGGTCCAGCTCTCCGCGTATCGGATCGTGCAGGAGGCACTGACCAACGTTATAAAACATACGGCGACGCCAACCCGATGCACGATCCGCATCACTGCCGAGTCAGGCGAACTGCACCTGGCGGTAATCGACGACGGCAGACCGGGCCGACCGGTCGGCACGCCAGGGCACGGCCTGATCGGCATGCGCGAGCGAGCCGCGCTACATCACGGAACCCTGGTGGCAGGTCGGCAACCCAACGGCGGATTCGCTGTGCACGCCCGGCTGCGCTACCAGGACCAGGGCACGCATGAGTGAATCACAAGTCCGGATACTGATCGCCGACGATCAAGCGCTGCTGCGGGGCAGCCTGCGCGTACTCCTCGAGACCGAGCCGGACTTGATCGTCGTGGGCGAAGCCGGCAGCGGCGCGGAGGCTGTCAGCCTGGTCTGTACTGAGAACCCCGATGTGGTGCTGATGGATGTACGCATGCCGGTCATGGACGGTATCGAGGCCACGAGGAGAATCACCGCGCAAGAGCACGCCCCGAAAATCCTGGTGCTCACCACCTTTGATCTGGATGAATACGTGTACTCCGCGTTGCGGGCGGGGGCCAGTGGCTTCCTACTCAAGGACACTCCCCCTGCTCAATTGTTGGACGCAGTCCGAGTGATCGCTTCCGGTGAAGCGTTGCTCGCGCCCACCATCACCCGGCGGCTGATCGCCGAGTTCATTCGACACCCGGAGCCGGCCCAGCGTCCG
>DASYMC010000458.1:0-3044 GCA_036009255.1 Pseudonocardiaceae bacterium | reverse complement strand
TCGTGCCCCTGCCCCTCACCGTGATGATCATGGCTCTGCTGGTGACCCTGTTGCTGGTCTACCACGTCGCGGATATGCACAAGGTTGTTCGCCGACATACCTCAACGTGATGGCAAGCGCTGCGGCGGCGCGGTTGAGATCTCGGCCCCGCGCGGACTCGAGGAACAACGCCACGGTGACGGCGCCCGGGTCGAGCACGCCCACGGCCACGTCGTCCACGTAGCTGGAGCGTCCCCGCCGTGCGCGTAGCTCCTGGGTGCTCGCTGCACCGGTGCGGGCCGCTCTGGCCGCGGCCGCCAGGCCTGCATCGAGGTCCCGCCCCGTCATGACTTCGGCGGCTGGAAGCATGGCGTCGACCATTGTCTTATCGCCCACCTGCGCGTGTCCCAGACGCTGCACGGTCGCCACGCCTGCAGCCACCCCGGCAGCCAGAGCTGCAGCGTCCGCGCTTTGGGCCGTCGCCTTGGACAGCTCGCGGAACCACATCCCGAACAGCGGGCCAGACGTGCCACCAGTGTCCAGGAAGCCCTCACTCGCCCGCGCGAACACCGCGCTTGCCGAGTCGCTCGGACCGTCGGAGAGCCGGCGAGTCACTTGGCGCAGCGCCGAGGCGAGGTTGGTGCCGAAATCACCGTCACCCGCACGGCGGTCCTCTCACCACACCAGCGCCGGGGTACGCACGGGGGCATCCCACAGCCGTAACAGCTCGTCATCGGTCCGGGTGAGCGTCAGCGATACCCCGGCCATGTCCAGCGAGGTCAGATACTCCCCGACCAGCGGTCGGGTGAACGCTATTCCGAGCTCGCCCAGCGCCCGGTGCACTTCGCGGAAGCACACCGAGAGCACCAGCGGGTGCGTGGCTCCCATGCCGTTGACGAACACGAGCACACCGTCGCCACGGCGGAGCTGCAGGTCGGCCACCAGCGGGTCAACGAGCTGGCGCATCAGCTCGCCAGCAGTGCCAACGGCGCTCGGGTGGCGGCGCGCTCTCCGTGGATGCCGACGCCTAGCTCCACCTCGTCGTCGGGCAGCCCGAAGCTCGGTACAGCCGAGCCAGGGTGGGTCGCACCAGACAAAGCGACCGCCATGGACCGCGACCTCGACACCGTGCGCCGCCCCAGTACCGAGAGCTCTTCCAGCGTCGCTCCCGCCTCGGCGGCAGCACCGCACACCTTCTCCACAACCACAGTTGCACCTGTGCCGCGCCGTCCCGGGCCGTGCTCCTCGCCGGTGTCAGTAGCGAGATCGTCGTCGACGAGCACCCGCTCGACCCGAGTACCCTCCTCGGCGCCGATCTCCCCGGCGATCTGGAAGTTCAGCACGTCGCCGGTGTAGTTCTTCACGATCTGCAGCACGCCGTGGCCGAGGTCGGCAGCCTTTGTCGCGGCGGTCACCTGGAACGCCGTGGGGCTGGCGAACACCGCTCCAGGCACTGCGGCGTCGAGCATTCCGGTGCCCACGAACCCCGAGTGCAGCGGCTCGTGCCCGCTGCCGCCGCCGGATACCAGCGCCACCTTGGGTGCACCGCGGGCGGCACGCAGGATATAGGTGGGGTCGGTGTGCAGCTCGAGGCTGGGATGGGCAAGGACCAGTCCCTCATTGAGGAACTGTCGTCGCGTCGCGTCACGCCTCGATCATGCACCGCATGGCGACCATGGTGGGTCCGGCCAGGGAACTGGGCAGCCCGCCACGGCAGCGCCAACGACCGGCGATGACGGCGGCTCGCCTGCTAGAAGAACCGACCCATACCGAGGAAGCAGCCCTGCGCGAAATCAATATCACCGGCTCCGCACGATGGCGCTGAGGATTTGTCACCGCCTGTTGGAGGTGCCGGATCAGCGGCAGCCACGCCGGCACCAGCGATGATGATTCCGCTGAGCACAGCAGTAATGCCCAGAGAACGAATGATGACTCGTCGCACAGCGTCTCCCCAAGTTGAGTTGCCGGTGAACCGTTACCGCCGGGCAGCGCTTGCGCCAGGTCTCCCCGGCCGCGTGATCGAGCGGTCAACCCCCACTTCCAGCTATCGGTCCTACCCGGTGTATCGGGTGCGGCCACGTACCGTTACCGCTACCCGTCGAGCTCGTCCGGGATGCCGTCGTCGTCGGTGTCAGCCAGCAGCGGGTCGATCCGGCCTGCCCGGACGGCCTCGAGCTGAGCCGCCAACGCGATCCCGGCGAGCAGAGCGATGCCGGTGAGGTTGGCCCACAACAGCAGCGCCATCACCGCGGTGAGCCGCTCGTAGGTGTCGTCGAAGTCGCCCGAGGGCCATCGCGACGCCCGCGGGCGTCGTCAGCACCATCGCTAGGCCGTATATGTGGAGGCTCGGACGATCCCGTTCCATGCCGTAGATGCGGTTGGCACGCGCTCCAGCTGCGCAAACGCCGAGGTGGCAGCGAGGAAGGCGGTCCCCAACCCGAGGACGACCACCACCTCGCCCTGCTTGCTGGTCTCGTCGGCTGCGTCATCCCTGACGATGACCTTCCGAAGCAGTTCATCACTGCTGCCCGGCGAGATCGCCACCACGGTCCGCGCCACCGAACGACTCCGCACCCAGGGCCGACGCGAGACCCACCCCGGCGATGACGAGCGGCATCGCCGCCAGTGCGAGCTGCAACGCGAAGGCGCAGGCATGGCTGAACCCATCGCCGTAGCATGAGCTGCCACAATCCCCGACGGTGCAAGGCATGATCTCGGCGCGTCATCTCGTAGACACGTCGCAAACCCATGACGAAACCCTGTCAACTTACTGGATGGAAAGGACTGTTGAGGTGGCCAGAGTTTATATCAGTCTCATCCAATCCGACTTCACAGGGAGCGGAAAAGGTAATTTTGAAGCAGTCATCGTAGAAGGCGGGAAACTGTGGTATTGGTACCGCGACAACAGCGATGTACAGCTGCCTTGGATCCGCGGACAACGAATCACCGGAGAACAGGACAACGTGGCCGGAGCCGGCTGCATCATCCAATCCACCCCCACCACCGGACAACACGGCAACTTCGAAGTCGTCGTACCCCTCCGGCAACCCACCGGCACCATCGAA
>DASYMC010000457.1:0-14624 GCA_036009255.1 Pseudonocardiaceae bacterium | reverse complement strand
TGGCAGTGATATCAGGAGTCCCTGACCGCGTTACGCTCCCCAATCATAGCCTCGACAGCCACCTTCGCATTCAGTCCTCCATCGGCGATGAGAAGGCGACCTGCCTGGCGGGCCGCTGCGGGGCGCGCCGCCATCAGCGTGTCATTCCCACTCCGGCAGCCGGTAGACCCGCTTCGCGTTGTCCGCGCCCACCATCTGAGCGACACGCAGTGCCTCAGCACCTGACCACTCCCCCGACTCCACCCACTCACCGAGCACAGTGGCCATCGCGCTGCGCCACAAAACGGCACCGAGATAATGCAGTTCGGCAGGCCCCCACGCATCGGAGGAGAACAGCAGCTTCCCGAACGGAGCCAATTCCAAGGATTCCGCGACAACTGCCCGGGAGCGCGCACCGGTGTAGTTCACTGCCAAGCCGACGTCGAGATACACGTGCGGGAACACCTGCGCCAGGTAGCCCGCAGTGCGGTGATAGGGATAGCAGTGCAGCAGCATCACCGGCACCTGGCGATGGTGTATCAGCCGCAGGAAGCCGGTCATCAGCGAGGGATTGCAGCGGTGCAGAGTCAGGTCGGGATCTCCGTACCCGACATGAAACTGCATCGGCAAGCGATGCTCGGCACCAATCCAGAGCAAGTGGCGAAGCAGGATTGGATCGGTCAGGCGTGACTCTCCGGTCTCTCGTTGGCGCAGCCACTGCCCCGCGGCGCGGCGTACATCGCCGGCGCTGGGAGGTTCAGGATCAAAGTCAAGGCCGTACCGGTAAGCGATGACGGACTTGAGCCCGACTGCGCGCCGAGCCCGTTCCTCAAGCGTCGAGGCGAACCGGTCCGCGAAATCCGCCGCGGTCACACCGCTCGTCACGACCTGCTCCGCGACCGATTCCAGGCGCACGATTTCGGAGGCGGCCGCACCGGAGACCCTCGCCATTTCTACGGGTTCCAGGGTCTGCTCGGCGCCGTAACCGGTCTCGACAAGGAACCATCCAACGCCGCTCGCAGCGAGAAATCGGCGGCTCACCTCCCGCGCGCCGAGCTCCCGGCGGCGAGCGAGGTATGCCGTAGCGTCCGCATGGGGAGGCAGGTCGAGCACCGGGGAGCACCAACGGCGAACCGCGAAGCCCACCTGGGAGTCGAGATGTGTCGTGCCTGCGGGCGCGCGCCACGGGGACTCGCTGAAACCGGCTTCAAACGAAGCGTCTGCGACATCAGTCATGGCACCGTGGACGTGATGGTCCACCAAACGCAGAGACTCGATCGCGGCACGAAACGCGTCAGCGTTCACGGGCGGCCAAAATTTGGCATGGGCTGCCAGGTCTCGCGCGGGCTGCTTGGCGAATCGTTCGATCCCCGACCGGGAGCCCATCATTGGCCGCGGCGTGCGAGTGGATCTGGATGTCGATGTGCTGTTTGTGAAGCATTTGGTACATCTACCATCTGGTGCCTCCACACGACATTGTGCGGCGGTTCTGGCAGCGGCTGGCCGATTCGGCAATGTGCAACGGCGGACATTTCGATGTGGGTCGAAGCGAGCGGGGATTAGCGTGGGCGGATGACGTTGAGCGACCACGCGGATCCCGGTGTCCCGGCTGGCGGCGGGGATGCGGATCTGTCGGTGATCGGCGCCGTGTTGGCTGACCGCAGCCGGTGCAGGATCCTGCTCGCACTCGCCGACGGGCGTGCCCTCCCCGCCGGCGTACTGGCCAGCGAGGCGGGTGTCACCGCCGCCACTGCCAGCTCGCACCTGCACAAACTCTGCGCCGTCAGAGAGCATGACCCGAGGGACCTGCCGGCGCCATAACTCCCGTTGGTGCTCTTCCTTGCGCTGCTCGATGACTGCGCGCAGGTCCGTACCCGCGAGTGCAGCTCGTGCCTGCGCAAGGTCAAGGAAGAACACGTCCTCCCGCTGGGCCAGCAACCCGACGTCGGCGAGCTCACCCCCGACGATCGCAAGCTGTTCGCGTACATGTGCCAGGACGAGCACCAGGTAGTCTTTGTGGGTCTCGCGCATCCCGGCCAGCTCCCGAGCCCGCCCCAACGCGAAGCGCGCAGCCTGCTGCGGCGGCGCACTCCAGCGACCACGCGTGCCACCGCAGCCTCGGCAGCCCGGGCCGCCCGGGCGAACTGCAGATCCGTTCCAGTGCGTGGGTCAGAAACCGCTGTGCTCCGCACGCCTGCGCGATCACCTCATCCAGCTCGGCGATCTGCTGACGCACGGTCTCGCGCCCCTGCGGGCCGGGAGCGTCGAGGACGGCGGCGACGGTGTCCGCCAGCTTGAACCGGCAAGGTGGTCACATGACAACCGATCCTGTCAATCACCACGCAGGCCATCCGGGCTTCGCCGGGGTGACCGGACTGTTGGCCGGACTCGCCATGATCGTCGCGGGAAGTGCCGTTGCGCAGCTCATTGCTGATCTGGCCGCCGTGTCGGATGCTGATGATGTTGTCGACGTCGGTTGCGGCCCCGGTAGCGCGGTCAGGGAAGCCGCCCGCCGCGGGGCCCGGGTGACCGGCGTGGACCCTGCACCCGTGATGCTGCGCGTGGCTCGGGCCTTGACTTGGGACCGACCGGGCATCAGGTGGGTCGAGGGCACCGCGGAAGATCTCGGGCTGCGCGACGGGTCGGCGACGGTGGTGTGGTCGCTGGCGACCATTCACCATTGGCTGGACGTCACCGCCGGACTCGCCGAGGTGAAGCGGGTACTCGTCACCGGCGGGCGGTTCCTGGCGCTCGAACGCCAGGTGCGTCCCGGCGCCACCGGGCTCGCCAGCCACGGGTGGACAGATCAGCAGGCCGAGGCATTCGCGGCTCAGTGCCGGTCAACCGGCTTCGACGACGTGGGGGTCGAGCGCCACACACCCGGCCGCCGAGCTGTCTTAGTGATCAGGGCGATCCGACCGTGACCACCCCTCAGCCGTATCAGCGGCCGTGACCCAGCAGGCACGGTTGGTAGCCTTGGGCGTCTGTCCGACACCCCGTTCCGTGATCGGGTTCGGCCCCGGAAGTGAGACTGACCTATCTGATGCTGGACCGCACGATCATCGACGCACTGTTCCCCGCGGACCTACCCGAACCCCGGCACTGGGAACAGCATTACCCACCGCGATCGCTCCCCGAGGGCGCTCAGGTCACCCGGTTCGGCCCGTCGCCGACCGGTTTCGTGCACATCGGCGGTATCTATGTGGCGACTCTCGACCGCGACATCGCGACGCACTCTGGGGGCGTCTACCTGGTGCGGGTGGAAGACACCGACCAGTCGCGCGAGGTTGAGGGCGCCCTGGCCCAGTTCGCCCGCGCATTCGACTACTTCGGTATCCCCTCCGACGAGAACGATGAGCACAGCAACTACGGTCCCTACCGGCAGTCCGCCCGCGACCGCATCTACCTCACCTACGTGCGGGAGCTGCTGTACCAGGGCAAGGCGTACCTGTGCTTCGCCACCAAGGATGAGCTCGCCGGCATCACCGCCCGCCAGCAGGCTGCGAAGCTCCCCACCGGCTACTACGGATCATGGGCCATCTGGCGGGACGCCGATCCGGCTGCTGTGCAGGCCAAGCTCGCCGAAGCCGCACCGTACGTGGTGCGCTTCCGCGCTCCCGATGACGCTGCCGGAAAGCGGGTCCGGTTCACCGACGCGATCCGGGGCACGTTGGAGCACGAGACGAATCGCAACGACACCGTTATCCTGAAATCGTCTGACCAATCCCCGCGGCTCCCGACCTACCATTTCGCGCACGCCGTGGACGATCATCTCATGCGTATCACACTGGTTATCCGTGGCGAGGAATGGATCTCCTCGGTTCCCCTCCATCTTCAACTATTCGACGCCCTGGGCTTCAAGCCGGTCACCTATGCACATATCGCCCCGCTGATGAAGCAGATCTCTGGCGGGAAACGTAAACTGTCCAAGCGCGCCGACCCCGAAGCCAGCGTCGATTTCTACATCGAAGCCGGTTACCCCGCCGAAGCGGTCCTCTACTACTTGAGGGGTCTGGCCAACGGGCGGCTCGCCGAACTCCCGCTGCCCGTGGCACTCGCCACTCCCATCAGACTGGGCCAGTGCGGCGTCGCCGGGCCGCTGGTGGATCTGGTCAAGCTTGAGGACATCAGCGCGGATCACATCGCCACCTTGCCCGGACACCAGGTCCTGGACGCCGTCTGCACCTGGGCTGACCAATTCGACGCCGAACTGGCCACCGTCCTGGACGATGAGCCCGATCTCGCCCTGCGTGCGCTGGCCGTGGAACGCGAGGGGGTCGCTAACCCACGCAAGGACCTGCACAAGTGGTCGGACTTTCGGACTGCCTACGGCTTTTTCTTCCCAGAACTGTTCGTCCCGCTGGCCGGCCCCGCTGATGAACGGCTAACCTCGCTCGGAGTGGATGCCGCTATCACCGCGAGCTTCGCCCATGACTTCGCCGAGGGCTACCAGCACCTGGACGACCCCCAGGAATGGTTCAATCAGATCCGCGAACTCGCCGCAAAGCACGGCTTCGCGGCCAACGCCAAAGAATACAAGAAGAACCCCGACGCCTACCCCGGCTCGATCCGCGAAGCATCCCAGCTGATCCGCGTCGCCCTGACCGGCTCCACCCGCAGTCCCGATCTCCATGCCGTCACCCAGGCACTCGGCGCTCCAGAGGTGCTTCGCCGGCTGCACGCGCTGGCCGGCAGACCGCGGACAGGCTCACCGACCGCAGTTTAGGGGCTCTCATGGAGAGGTAGGCGGACCTGGAAGCGGGTGTCCCCCGGGTGGGACTGCAGCTGCAGGTCACCATGGTGGCGGTTGACCACGACCCGCCAGCTGACGTCCAGCCCGAGCCCCGTTCCCTGGCCGACCGGCTTGGTGGTGAAGAACGGTTCGAAGATCCGCTTGGCCACCTCGGGCGGGACACCGCTACCGGTGTCGCCGATCTCCACGAGAGCGAACTCGCCATCGCGGGCGGTACGCACGGTGAGGGTGCCTTTCCCGCCCATGGCGTCGGCGGCGTTGTCGATGAGGTTGGTCCACACCTGGTTGAGCTCGGCCGGGTAGGCCGGAACTGTGGGTAGCGTGCGGTCGTAGTCCTTGACGACTCCGATGCCCTCGCCGAGCTTGCGGGCCAGCATGACCAGGGTGGCGTCCAGCCCGTCGTGCACGTCGATGTCCTGGTGCGGGGCACGGTCGAGCTGCGAGTACTGCTTGGCAGCACCGACCAGTGCGGTGATCCTCGCGGTGGCATCACCGATCTCGCGGACCAGGTTCTCGGTGTCCACGGTGTAGGCCAGCCACCGCAACGCACCCTCCAGCGACTCGGCTGGCGCGGTCTGGACGACCTCCTCCAGGTCGGCCACCCGGAGCCCACCCGCCACAAACACCGGCGCGAGTTCCCATCCTTGCGCGACGCCGTGGTCATCGAGCCAATCGGTCAGCTCGTCTTCCAGGTCACCGGTCTGCATCGCGGTCAACGCCGGCGCGCTGCGGCCGGCCGCCACGAACCGCTCCTGCAGGACGGTCAGCGTTTTCAGGGCGTTCCGGTCGAGCCGGCCTTCGGCGAGCAGCGCCAGCTTGTGCCGCATCCCGGCAAGTCGCTCGCGCAGCGTGTCGGCGGCCCGGCCGGCCGCGGCGGCGGGATTGTTCAGCTCGTGGGTCAGCCCGGCGGACAGCTTGCCCAGGGCCAGCAGCCGCTCGCGTTGCCCGACCAAGGCGTTGGTGTTGGAGATCCCGACGAACATGCCCTGCAACAGGTGCACAGCCATCGGGTACCAGCGACGGAATATCTCGTTGAAGTCCCGGCTGGGCAACGCGAGGAAGCGGCAGCCGCTCAGCGTCCGCACAGAAGCCCCGTAAGTCTGGTCGACCTGGTCGCCGAGATAGAACTGGGTCGCTCCGAAGTAGACTCCCCGTTGATCGGTGCGGGTAATCTCAACCTGGTCTCCGGCTACCAGCCGGGTCATCTGCACCGTTCCCGCCAGCAGTACGTAGAAGCACCCGGCCTGCTCGCCTTCGGCGACGACGATCTCGCCGCTGCCGACTTCCATCGTCTCGCTGTGTTCGCGGATCCAATCCAGCTGGGTGTCGGTCAGGTCGGTGAACAGGAACAGTTCGCGCAGCTCCGAGTAGGTCACTGGTCCTCCAGGTAGCGGTGCACCAGCGTGACGGCCATCGCGCCCTCACCGACCGCAGAGGCGACCCGCTTGACCGACTCGGCGCGCACATCACCGGCCACGAAAACCCCGGGCAGGCTGGACTCGAGGTAGTAGGGATCGCGATCTAGCGACCATCCAGCTGGACGGCGCCCGTCGACGATCAGATCGGGACCGGTCCGGATGAACCCGCGGACATCCCGCGCCACGACACCGTCAAGCCAGTCGGTCCGCGGCGCCGCGCCGATGAACACAAAGACATGACCGGTGGGCACGGCGTCGGTGGCACCGGAACGGGTGTGGCGCAGGGTCAGCCGCTCCAGGTGCGCCTCGCCGTGCGCCGCCGCGACCTCGGTGCAGGTCTGCACGGTGACGTTGCGCAGCTCGCCAAGCTGCTCAATGAGGTAGTGCGACATCGATCGGGCCAGCGAGTCCCCGCGGATCAGCACCGTCACCTCGCGGGCGTGGCGGGAGAAGAACACGGCCGCCTGTCCCGCCGAGTTGGCGCCGCCCACCACGTAGACGTCCTGGCCGGCGCAAGCCGGAGCTTCCGTCATCGCCGAGCCGTAATAGACACCGCGGCCGGTGAGTTCAGCGATGCCGGGTGCGTCCAACGCGCGGTAGGCGACGCCGGTGGCGAGCACCACGGAATGTGCGGCGATCTCGCTGCCATCACCGAAATGCACCACCCGCGCCGAGCCGCGCGCCTCCAAGCCGACGACCTCCCGTGCCGACAAGGCCTCCGCACCGAATTTCTGAGCTTGCCGCCGCGCCCGATCGGTAAGCTGGGCGCCCGACACTCCGTCGGGGAAACCCAGGTAGTTCTCGATCCGGGAGCTCTGCCCGGCCTGCCCACCGCTGGCTTGGCGCTCGACCATGACCGTGCGCAGCCCTTCGGAGGCGCCATATACCGCCGCGCCCAGACCGGCCGGTCCTGCACCGACCACGATCAGGTCATAGAAGGCCTCCGCCGGCTGGGTGGACAGCCCCACCGCAGCGGCGATCTCGGCATCGCTGGGCTGCTGCAGCGATCGCCCGTCGGCGGTGATCACGACGGGGATGTCCTGGACAGTCGCGCCAGCGGCGTCGAGTAGACGCTGGCCCTCCGGGTCGTCGACGCTGTACCAGCGGTAGGGAACGGCGTTGCGGGCCAAGAAATCCCGCGCCTGGTAGGACGGTGCTGACCAGCGGTGCCCGATCACCTTGGTCTGCTCGACGGCGGTCTCCCCGATCGCCCGCCAGGTCTCGACTAGCGCGTCGACCACCGGGTAGAGCTTCTCCTCGGGCGGGTCCCACGGCTTGAGCAGGTAGTGGTCGACGTCGACCACGTTGATCGCCTGAATGGCCGCGTCGGTGTCGGCGTAGGCGGTCAGCAGCGCACGCCGGGCCCGCGGGAACAAATCCATTGCCTGCTCGAGGAACTCCACCCCATTGAGCTGCGGCATCCGGTAGTCCGCCAGAATCGCCGCGACCGGCTCTCCGCGGCGTTTGATCTCCTTGAGGGCATCCAGCGCATCCAGCGCCGAGTCGGCCCGCACCACTCGGTAGTGCTCGCCGTAGCGGCGCCGCAAATCCCGGGCCACTGCGCGGGACACGCCAGGGTCATCGTCAACGGTCAGCAGCACGGGTTTCGTCATCACCGCCACTAACACTAACGTGGGTACCCAATATTTCTCGTCAGCGGTGCGGCCACAGCGGCGCTATAGACATTGCGCGCTCCGTCGTCGATTTTGAGCCCCTCAGACCGGGCGGAGTCCTCGGGCGAGGAGCCTGGCTACATAGGTGGCCAATTCTGCCGCGGTCCACGGGTGGCGCTCCAGCACTAGCATGCGGGCGCAGGATTCGGACACTGAGGCGATCAGCTCGGCAACAACGGGCGCCTTGCGGTCGATGTCGTCGACCTCGCCCACCACCATGTACTGGTGGACGAGCTCGCGTAGCTGACCCACAACTGTCTGGCGGACCCGGCGGATCCTCTCGGCCACCACAGAACCGGAACCCCAACCGGAGTCGAAGACCACCCGCCAGGAGTTCGGCGCTTGGCCCGCCCCCGCCAGGAAAGCGGTCAGCCCGGCGGCCAGCACCGCCTCCACGTTGTCGGAGATCAGGTTGGTGGGCAACGATTCGGTGATCGCGTCCAGTAGGCGACGCTCCTCTCGGTCGAGCAGCGCGAGCAGCAACTCGTCTTTGTTCGGGTAGCACTCGTAGACCACGGGTTTGGTCACGCCCGCCGCATCGGCCACCGCCTGCATCGATGTGCCCCGGTAGCCGCGTTCGACGTAGACCTCCAGCGCCGCATCGAGGATGAGCGGACGCCGACGTTCGGGACCGAGATGGGCGGCCCGAGCGCGTCCGGCTCGGCTGGGGTTCCTCCTCTCCAGCGAGACCACCTTCCGCTTGTCCACTTGACAAAATTACCACGACGTAGGAAGTTCCTACTGGAGGGTAGGAACTTCCTCAGGAGGTGATTCGGTGGCCGGCAAAGGGCTGACCGATCCCGCCGACCTGATCAGGTTCCGTGTTTCGGCATTCGCTCGCTCCAGACCCTGGTGGGTGATCTGATCGTGGAGCGGATGCACCGCCGTTTGCCGCTGTGGGCTGACGGCGCGGCCTCCAACCATCCGGCAACTCCCGCTTTGTGGGCGGTCGAGCCACATATCGGCTTCCGCGACGTCGGCGTGAAGTTCGAAGAGATCCTGGTGGTGACGGAGCGCGGTGAGACCTACTGGCTCGACGATGACCTCCCGCACGTGCGTGGCTGGCAGCGAAGGATTGCCGCATCATGACCAGGGACATCACCACGACCGATGGGGTGACACTCCGGGTGCACGAGTCGGGCCAGCGCGGCGCACCCACAGTGCTGTGCCTGCACGGCTACCCCGACGACCACACCGTCTGGGACGGCGTCGCGGCTGAGCTGGCGTCGCGCTATCACGTGGTGAGCTACGACGTCCGGGGAGCCGGCGAATCCGGGAAACCCCGCGGGCGCCAGGCATACCGGATTGACCAGCTCGTCCGGGACCTCGCCACGGTGATCGGCACGGTCAGCCCCGAGCGTCCGGTGCATCTGTTGGCCCACGACTGGGGATCGGTCCAGGCCTGGCACGCGGTGACCGGCCGGCGGCTGCATGGCCGAATCGCCTCGTTCACGTCGATCTCGGGGCCGTGCCTCACCCACGCCGACCACTGGTTCCGGGCGCGGCTGCGGCGGCCGACGCCACGAGCACTCCGGGAGCTGATCACCCAGCTTTCCTCCAGCTGGTATGTCGGCTTCTTCCAGTTGCCGCTGCTCCCGGAATTGGTCTGGCGCACCGGCCTCGCCAGGCGGGTGCTGGCCCCGGTGGAGGGCTCCGGCGCACCCGCTGTGGCCGACGGGGTGAATGGTGTGCAGCTCTACCGGGCGAACATGGTTCCTCGGCTGGCGGCACCGCAGCCCCGGACGACCGATATCCCCGTGCAGGTCCTTGCGCCCCAACAGGATCCGTACGTGTCGACATCCTTTCAGACCGACATCGGACGTTGGGTATCCAATCTCGCGGTTCGCGAGCTCGCCGGAGGCCACTGGCTGCCGCGGACCCACCCGCACGCTGTGGCGCGCTATGCGAGCGAGCTGGTCGACCACGCCGAAGGCGGTCCGGAATCACGCACCCTACGCCGCGCCCGCCGCACCGGGCGCCGGCAAAAGCGGTTCGAGGACACCTTGGTGGTGATCACCGGCGCGGGCAGTGGCATCGGCCGGGCCACCGCCCTGGAGTTCGCCGAGCACGGCGCCGAGGTGATCGTCACCGACATCGACCCGCAGTCGGCCGAGCGCACAGCTCAGCTGGCCAGCACGCTTGGACCGCGGGCGAGCGCGTACCTCGTGGACGTCTCGGATGGCGGCGCGATGGAAAAGTTCGGCGCCGTTCTGCGGGAAGACCATGGCGTCCCGGAGATTGTGGTCAACAACGCCGGCATCGGCATCGCGGGGCCGTTCTTCGACACCACGGTGGCCGAATGGGAACGGGTCATCGACGTCAATCTCTGGGGCGTCATCCACGGTTGCCGGGTCCTGGGCGGGCTGATGGTGGACGGCGGTGCCGGTGGCACGATCGTCAACATCGCGTCCGCCGCCGCGTACATGCCCGCCCGGAGCCTCCCGGCGTACGCCACGACCAAGGCGGCGGTCCTCGCGTTGAGCCAGAGCCTGCGGGGCGAATTGGCCGAAGCCGGCATCGGCGTTGTGGCGATCTGCCCCGGCTTTGTGCATACGAACATCAGCAATACCGCCCGGTTCGTGGGCCTCGACCCCACTGAGGAACGAGCCGCGAGGCAGCGCGTGACCAGTCTGTACCGCCGCCGGAACTTCACCCCACGCCGAGCGGCCCGCGGGATCCTGCGCGCGGTGGAGCGCAACTCTGCCATCGCCCCGATCACCGTCGAAGCCAGGGCCGGGCTGCTTGCCTCCCGGCTGACTCCCGGCCTGCTCCGCGCGCTGGCGCGAGCCCACCTCACACTCAGATAGCTCGGAAGGGAGGTCAGGAGATGCTTCGCCGCCGCAACGTCTCAGGACCCGCTCACCCCAGCACCATCGACAACCTCGTACTGCAACCACGAGACGTCGCCTTCGACTGGACCAACCTGCCCACCCACTGGGTCCCCGGCAAACCATTCGTCACGCACACCATCAACGTGCTGCACCTGCTGCTGCCGGCGGGAGAGCGGTGGTTCATCGACGTGTTCACCCAAGCACTCCCGTTCATCAAGGACGACAAGCTGCGCGAGGAGGTCCTCGGCTTCATCGGTCAGGAGATCACGCACGCCCGCTCCCACCAGGGTGTACTCGACCACTGGAAGGCGAAGGGCATCGACACCGACCCATACGTCGGGCAGATCGATTGGATGTTCAACAAAGCGCTCGGTGACCGCGACCTGGTGTCCAAGCGACGCGAAGAGTGGCTGGTCGAGCGGCTGTCGATTATTGCGGCGATTGAGCACATCACGGCGATGCTGGGAAACTGGGCGCTCAACTCCCCGGCGCTCGACGCCGCCGGTGCCGACCCGACCATGCTGGACCTGCTGCGCTGGCACGGCGCCGAGGAGGTCGAGCACCGCGCGGTGGCTTTCGATCTGTTCAGCCACCTCGACGGCCGCTACCTGCGGCGGGTCCGAGGCATGATGGTCACCTGGCCAGTCATGCTGTGGCTGTGGGCACGTGGTGTGGTGTTCCTGATGCGCACCGACCCGGAGCTCAACGGCCGGCGCAAAAAGGCGCGCTGGCGCTACTACTTCCGGGCCAGCCGCCGGCACCTGCTGCCTCCGGCGAACGAACTGGTCCGGGGAGTGCTGAAGTACAGCTGGCCCGGATACCACCCATGGAAGGAGTTCTCCACCAGTCAGGCCGTTGCCTACCTGGCCACCTCCCCTGCCGCGACCGCTGCGGCGGCGTGACATGGACCACGACCTCCCCGCCCCGTCCGACTTGCGCGGGCGCCAACGTCCCGACCGGATGTTCGCAGCGCTCGGGGCGCTGATCACCAGCCTGGAATGGATCTCCAGCGGCTCCTACATCCGGCGCCGGCAGCCGCAGCAGATGGATCGAGATCTTCATCTGGTGGTGGACGAGGTCCGCCTCGAGGCGGATGATGCCCGCAGCTTCCGGCTGGTCGCCGCTGACGGTGCGGAACTACCCGGCTGGCAACCAGGCAGCCACCTGGAGATGTTCCTGCCCTCCGGGCGGCGGCGCCACTATTCGTTGTGCGGGGACCCAGCCGACCGTCGTTCCTACCGGATCGCAGTCCGACGGCTTGCGGGCGGCGGTGGCGGTTCGCGGGAGCTGCACGACTCGATCAGCGCCGGGAGCGGCGTCACCGTCCGCGGCCCGCGCAACGCCTTCCCCTTCGCGCCGGTCGTTCGATCGCCGGCTCAGCCGGCAGTGGCGGGGTACCTGTTCCTCGCCGGTGGGATCGGCATTACCCCGATCCTGCCGATGGTCAAGCAGGCGGCCGCCGACGGTGTGCCATGGCAGCTCGTCTACACCGGCCGTTCCCGGGCGTCGATGCCCTTCCTCGACGAGCTCAGTGCGCTGGATCCCGACCGCATATGGGTCCGACCGTACGATCAGCACGGCTTCCCGGCCGGCGCCGAGTTGCTGGAGCGCGCCCCCACCGGGGCCATCGTGTACTGCTGCGGTCCCAATCCCATGATCGCCAGTGTCCGCCGGGATCTCCCGGCGAGCGCTGCGGCGGGGTTGCACTTCGAGCGGTTCTCCGCACCTCTTGTCCTGGACGGCGTGCCGTTCGAGGTCGCGCTGCGACGCAGCAACCGCGTGCTCACAGTGCCCTCCGACGCCTCCGCGCTGGACGTCATCCGCAAGACAGTGCCCGACGTCGCCTACTCGTGCCAGCAAGGCTTCTGCGGCACCTGCCGAACCCGGGTGATCTCCGGCCAGGTCGAGCACCGTGACCGGGTGCTGACCGATCGCGAGCGCATCGACACCATGACCATCTGCGTGTCCCGAAGCCGCGGCGGCCGGATCGATCTCGATATTTAGCGGATTTTCAGCGGACGGTCACCAGGTCGACGACGAACACGAGGGTCTCACCGGGCTTGATCGCCGCGCCCGCGCCACGGTCGCCATAGGCCAGGTGCGGGGGGATGGTGAGCCTGCGGCGACCCCCGACCCGCATACCCACGATCCCATCGTCCCAGCCCTTGATCACCCGTCCGGTGCCGAGCCGGAACTCCAGCGGCGAGCCGCGATCCCAGGACGCGTCGAACTTCTTCCCGGTGGAATGGGAAACGCCGATGTAGTGCGCCCTGATCTGCGAACCCACGATGGCCTCGGCGCCGTCGCCGATCACCTGATCCTCGATCACCAATTCGGTCGGCGCTGGGCCTTCGGGTACATCCACAGTGGGGCGGGTCGGCTCGCTCACGTCGGTCGTCCTCCTCATCACGTCACCACCGTCCAACGGATCACCATCCTGGCAGCCTGCCGGTACGCCGCAACCGGCGGCTCAGCGACCCCGACACCAGCAGCCGCCCCGCACCAGCCTGGTTCTCAGCGCCATCGCTGAGTGCGTAAGGTTCTGGTATGCCGCACGTGCGAATCGGCACCCGCTCCAGCCCGATGGCTCTGCACCAAGCCGAGCAGGTCGCCGCTGCCCTGGAGGCGCTGGATCCCGCGGTCACCACTGAGCTGATCAAGATCACAACGAGCGGCGACCAGTGGATGGGCGACCTGGCAAAGCTGGGTGGCAAGGGCGCGTTCGTGCGCGAGATCGACCGCAACCTGCTCGATGGCTCTGTGGATCTCGCGGTGCACTGCCTCAAGGACATCCCCGGAGACGTCCCCGCGCCCGAGGGGTTGATCTTCGCGGCCTACCTCCGGCGGGAGGACATTCACGACGCCGTCATCTCCCGCACGGGCGCCCCGCTGGCCGAATTGGCCGCAGGCGCCGTCATCGGCACCAGCGCCGTGCGGCGCGCAGCCCAACTACGCCTCCACTGCCCGCAGGTAGAGATCAAACCATTGCGCGGCAACGTCAACACTCGCCTGATGCGTCTGGATGAGGGCCACTTCGACGCGATCGTGGCCGCGGTCGCCGGCCTGCACCGGGTGGACGAAGCCGACCGCATCACCGAGATCCTGCCGCTGGACATGATGTGCCCGGCGGTCGGCGCGGGGATCCTCGCGTTGCGCTGCCGGATCAGCGATACCACCATCCGTGCGCTGGCCTCTCCGCTCAACCACGCCGAGACCGACCGGCACGCCACCGCGGAGCGCGCCATGCTGCATGCCCTGCAAGGCCACTGCAACTCACCCATCGCCGGCTTCGCCAGCACTGAGGCCAACGGCAAGCTGACCTTGCGCGGCAAGGTGTTCACCCTCGACGGTAGCCAGTGGCTCGATTCCCACCACTGGGGTGTACCCGAGGATCCCGCCGCCTTGGGCTACTTCGTCGGTGCGGACCTCCTGCGTCAGGGGGCTCGGGCGCTCATCGACACCATCGCCCACTAACGCACCCACGATCTCCGACAGCCCTGAGCGTGTGTCAGCAACCACCGGGGATCCACCGTCACCCAGCTACGTGGTTGCAGATCCCGCCGGGCGCGGGCGTGGCGTCGCGGTGAGGTGGCCTGCTCTGCTGGCCCGGGCGCAGGCGCTGGTCGACGTCGGTGACCGGCGGATTCTGGGCATCACTGGGCCGCCAGGGGCGGGCAAGTCCACTGTGGCCCGGCGGCTGGTCGACATGCTGGGCGACACCGCGGTGCTCGTCGGAATGGACGGTTACCACCTCGCGCAGGCAGAACTCGAGCGGCTGGGTTACGCCGAGCACAAGGGCGCTCCGGACACCTTCGACGCTGCTGGCTACGTCGCACTCCTGCACCGATTGCGGGAACCCGCCGCCGGCACCGTGTACGCCCCCGAGTTTCGGCGCGCCATCGAGGAGCCCATCGCAGGGGCGATAGCCGTACCACCCCACGTCCGCCTCGTTGTCACCGAAGGGAACTAT
>DASYMC010000456.1:0-7123 GCA_036009255.1 Pseudonocardiaceae bacterium | reverse complement strand
AGCCAACCGAACCAAACTTCGAGGGCGACAACGCGATGCGCACAGCGTTCGACCTCGCCGTGGCCCGCGCCGAGGAGCACATCGGCGACCTCACACCCACCACCATCGACCCGCTACTCGAGGCGGGCGAGCTGCTCTACCACGGACCGTGGATCGCGGAGCGGCTAACCGAGCTGGAGGCGTTCCTCGCCCACCATCCCGATGACGTCCTGCCGGTCACCCGGCAAAGGCTCGAGGTCGGCTGGAAGTTCAGCGCGGTGGACACCTTCCGTGCCTGGCACCGGCTCAGGGAGCTGCAACGCTGGACCGAGCAGCTCTGGCGAAGCGCCGATGTGCTGATCATGCCCACGGTACCGACCACAATCACCATGGCCGAAGCCGCCGCGGAACCCGTGCGATGCAGCACGGTGCTCGGCCGCTTCACCCAGTTCGTCAACCTGCTCGACCTTGCGGCGCTCACTGTTCCGGCCGGTCACACCACCGACGGCCGGCCGGCCAGCATCACCCTGATCGGCCCCGCGTTATCCGAGCCCCTGCTGCTGTCCATCGCATACCGGCTGACCGAACCGGTTGGAGGACGATCATGAGCCGCACCCTCACCCGATCCGCCACTATCGGGCCGGTCGTTGCCGACCCCTACCCGTGGCCCTACGACGGCACCGTCCCGGCCGACCGGGTCGCCCTGATCTGCATCGACTGGCAGGTCGACTTCTGCGGCCCCGGTGGCTATGTCGACCGAATGGGTTACGACATCGAACTGACCCGAGCCGGCCTGCCAGGAACTGCGCGGATGCTCGGCCATGCCAGAGCCACCGGCATGCTGGTGATCCACACCAGGGAGGGTCACTCCCCCGACCTGTCCGACCTGCCAGCCAACAAGCGGTGGCGTTCAGCACAGATCGGCGCCGAGATCGGCGCGCGCGGTCCACAGGGCCGGATCCTGGTGCGCGGCGAGCCGGGCTGGCAGATCGTGTCCGAGGTGGCACCGCTATCCGGCGAGGTGCTGATCGACAAGCCAGGCAAGGGCGCGTTCTACGCCACCCAGCTCGACCTGGTGCTACGCACCAAACAGATCACCCACATCGTGCTGACCGGCATCACCACCGACGTCTGTGTCCACACCACCATGCGCGAGGCCAACGACCGGGGGTACGAGTGCGTGATCCTCTCCGACTGCACTGGGGCGACCGAGCTGGGCAACCACACTGCGGCGCTGCGGATGGTCACCATGCAGGGCGGAGTCTTCGGCTGCGTGGCCACCTCCGAGGCGGTACTGGCCGCCACCACGACCGGAGAAGGCCATGACATCTGACCCGCTTACGGCTGACTCGATCACCGTGTCCGCCGATCCCGGCCCGTTCCGCTGCAGCCCCGCACACACCGCGCTCCTGATCATCGACATGCAACGCGACTTCGTCGAACCCGGGGGTTTCGGGGAGACGTTGGGCAACGACGTGGGCCTGCTGCGATCGGTGATCCCACCGCTGCAAAGGGTACGGGCGGCCAGCCGAGCCGCCGGGATGGCCGTCATCCACACTCGAGAGGGGCACCGGCCCGACCTGACCGATTGCCCGCCCAGCAAGCTCAGCCGCGGGGACCCATCGCTGCGGATCGGCGATGCCGGCCCCAAGGGCCGGATCCTGATCCGCGGCGAGTACGGCCACGACATCATCGACGAGCTCGCTCCGCGCACCGGCGAAGTCGTGATCGACAAACCCGGCAAAGGCGCGTTCTACGCCACCGAGCTGCACGACTTGCTCCAGGTAGCCGGGATCACCAGCCTGGTCGTCACCGGCGTCACCACCGAAGTGTGTGTGCACACGACGGTCCGCGAGGCCAACGATCGCGGCTACGAGTGCCTGGTGCTCTCCGACTGCGTCGGCTCCTACTTCCCGGAGTTCCAGCAGGCCGGGCTGGCGATGATCGCCGCGCAGGGCGGAATCTTCGGCTGGGTAGCCCCGTCTGCGGCCTATCTCGGCGCACTCAACGTGTTGTACCCGGCCGTGGTCGGTGCGACCACCGGTGACGAACGGAGTTGATCGCTGATGAGCATCCGAGCCAAGGACAACGCAACCACCGGGCGGCTGCCGTGGTGGGTCAGCGGTGACCTCAACGCGGCGTTCGGTCTCGGGTTCAACGTGCTGGTGAACGTCCTGGTGCTGGCGTCGCTGTGCGTGGGCGTCGTGCAGATCCCCCAGGGCGACGTGTTCGGGATCATCCTGCCCGCGCTGGGGATCCAGCTCTTGATCGGCAACGGCTACTACACGTTCCTGGCGCGCCGGCTGGCCCGCCGGGAGGGCCGCAGCGATGTCTGCGCCATGCCCTACGGCCCGAGCGTGCCGCACATGTTCATCGTGACTTTCGTGATCATGTTGCCGATCTTCCTGACCACCAAGGATCCGATCAGAGCGTGGGAGGCCGGGCTGGCGTGGTCGTTCATCATCGGGCTGATCGTGTTGGTCGGCGCGTTCGTGGGTCCCTACATCCGCCGGTTCACCCCGCGAGCGGCGCTGCTCGGGACGTTGGCCGGTATCTCGATCGCGTTCATCTCGATGCGCCCCGCCGCCCAGATGTGGCAAGCCCTGTGGATCGCGTTGCCGGTATTCGCGATCATCGTGATCGGCTTCTTCACCGGGCGCAAACTCCCTGGCAACATCCCGATCGGGCTGGCCGCGCTGCTGGTCGGCACCGCGATCGGCTGGATCGGGGGCTACATGTCCCCTCCCGACGTGGTCGCGGCGGCCAAGGACGTCGCCATCGGCCTGCCCACTTTCAATCTTGGCCGGCTGATCCACGGCCTCTCAGCGGTGGCGCCGCTGCTGGCCACCGCAATCCCGCTGGGTATCTACAACTTCTGCGAGGGCATGACCAACGTGGAGAGCGCTGCCGTCGCCGGGGACAACTACAACCTGCGCAGCGGGCTGCTCGCCGATGGCACCGGCGCGGTGGTCGGCGCCGCGCTGGGCAGCCCGTTCCCGCCCGCCGTCTACATCGGGCACCCGGGCTGGAAGGAGGCCGGTGGCCGGACCACCTACTCTCTGGCATCCGGCGTGGTCATCGCGCTGATGTGCTTTCTCGGGCTCTTCGGGCTGCTCGGCGCGCTGATCCCGCTGCCAGCCATCGTGCCGATCCTGCTCTACATCGGGCTGCTGATCGGCGCGCAGGCATTCGTCTCGGTGCCCAAGGCGCACGCGGTGGCGGTGGTCCTGGCGGTGATCCCCAACGTTGCGGCCTGGGCCACCGGTCAGATCGACAACGTGCTCAACGCGGCCGGCACCAGCGCGACCAAAGTCGGTACCGACGCCCTCGCCAAGGCCGGAGTTGTCTATGACGGCCTGAAGAGCCTGGGCGGTGGCGCGATCCTGGCCGGCATGCTGCTCGGAGCGATCGCCGCGTTCATGATCGACAAACGCTACTACTGGGCGGCCGGGTACTGCACAGCCGGCGCGGCACTGTCGTTCATCGGACTGATCCACGGTGAGCAGGTCGCCTGGGCCGCCAGTCCGGGCGTCGCACTCGGCTACCTGTTCGCCGCGGTGGTCTGCCTGGCCTTCTCCTTCGGCAACACCCCTGCACCCGCGCAGATGCCTGACGAGCACCCCCCAGCGCCCGCCACGAGCCCAGAACCACCGGCTCCGGCAAAGGTCGCCACCGAGCCGGCCCGGTGACCGCAGTACCGGATTGCACCGAGGTCAAGGTCAACCGGCCGGCGGTCGTGGCGGCAGTCCGCGCTGCGTTCGAACGATATGAGGCCGCCTTGGCGACCAACGACGCCGCAACACTGAACGAACTGTTCTGGGACAACCCCGCGAGCCTCCGGTTCGGGATCGCTGACCGCCAGCGGGGTGCCACCGAGATCCATGACTGGCGGCAGCAACAGGCCGAGGTGCCGCCAGGGCGGCAGCTACATGACACCGACGTGCTGACCGTGGACGGCTGCACCGCCATCGTGACCACGCTCTTCAGCTACCCGGACCGGCTGATGGAAGGCCGACAGACCCAGGTCTGGGTCCACTTCCCTGAGGGCTGGCGGATTGTCTCAGCGCACGTGTCAGAGCTGCCCACAGGCCACCCGAACTTGATCGGCACATCCGCCCAGAACGGGTGGTCGGTGGGATAGTTCCCGCAATGTAAGAACGCTGACGAAGGCTCCGTACCGCGGATCGTCAAACACTCGGCCGGTGAAGAGGCTGATCTCCTGCAAACATGGCGGACATGGATACCGAGCTTGAGGAGCTTGCAGCTGCACATGGGGTCGCGACCTGGTACCGGGATGCGCACCGCCGGCGAGTCGATGTCGATCCCGACGTGGTACGCCGGGTACTCGGGCTGTTGGGCGTGAGTGCGGACACTCCGGCGCAGGTCCGGGACGCGCTGGCCGCAGCCCGAGCGCCCAAGCTGCCGGGCACCGTCGTGCTGCGCCAAGGCCAGCGCCGAAAAATCCGCGAGCCCGGCCTGCTCACCGACGAGTATGGCACCGAGATGCCCGTCAGCGATGCGCTGCCGATCGGCCTTGCACCCGGGTGGTACTCGTTAACCAGCGGGGACGCGCACACAACCGTGCTGGTGGCCCCCCCGACTCTGCCTGAGTCGCCGCGCACCTGGGGCTGGATGCTGCAGCTTTACGCGTTGCACTCAGCCGGCTCATGGGGAATCGGAGATCTTGCCGATCTGCGTGAATTCATCCAGTGGACCGCCACCACGCACGGCAGCGGTGCGGTGCTGGTCAATCCGCTGCACGCGGTGACGCCGACCAGCCCGGTGCAGCCCTCGCCCTACAGCCCATCCAGCCGCCGCTTCATCAACCCCTTGTACCTGAGCATCACCGGCATTGGCAGCTACCAGCGTGGTGACCCGACGTTACGGGCGAAGGTGGATGCCCTGCAGGTTCCCTCAGGTGGCGAGCGCATCGACTACGAAGCTGTCTGGCAGGCCAAGCGGGCCGCCTTGGAGCTGCTCTGGCAGGCCGAGGGCGCCCCGCACCCGGCGATGCCAGACAGGTTGCGCGACTTCGCGACATTCTGCGCGCTCGCTGAGCGGCACGGCCCCCGCTGGTCGTCCTGGCCTGCCGAATTGCGGCACCCGACCACGGCTAGCGCAGACCCCTGCCGGGTGGCGTTTCATGCCTGGGTGCAGCAGCAGTGCACCGAGCAGCTGGCCGCCACTAGGAACGCCGCCCGCGGGATGGCCATCGGGGTGGTGCACGACCTCGCCGTCGGGGTCGACCCCGAGGGCGCCGATGCCTGGGCACTGCAGGACGTGCTGGCCGCCGGGGTGACGGTCGGCGCGCCGCCGGACACGTTCAACCAGCAGGGACAGGATTGGGGGTTGCCGCCGTGGCGCCCGGACCGGCTAGCCGCCACCGGCTACGCCGCCTACCGGGACATGCTGCGCGCAGTGCTCGCGCATGCCGACGGGTTGCGTATCGACCACGTCGCCGGTTTGTGGCGGCTGTGGTGGGTGCCGCCGGGAGCGTCCCCCGCCCAGGGCACCTACGTGCACTACGACTCCGACGCGATGCTCGCCGCATTGGCCCTGGAAGCCCACCGGGCCGGCGCGGTGGTGATCGGCGAGGATCTGGGCACGGTGGAACCTGAGGTCAGCGAGGCCCTGGCGGCACAGCGGATGCTCGGCTGTGCGGTGCTGTGGTTCACGCGCGACGAGGACGCCCCGGGCGCACCGCTGCTGGCTCCACAGTGCTGGCCGCAGCGCGCTGCCGCCAGCATCTCAACCCACGATTTGCCCACGGCTGTCGGCTTTCTCCGCGGTGAGCATGTGCGGGCACGTGCCGTGCTGGGCCTGCTGAACGACGAGGCCGCGGAGTGGGCCCAGGCCGCAGCCGAACGTACTGAGCTGCTGGCCCTGCTCCGCGCCGAAGGCCTGCTCACGGCAGAAACCGAGGAGGACGTCGTGGTGGCGATGCACGCGCTGCTCGCGCGGACGCCCTGCCGGATACTACTGGGCTCCCTGTATGACGCGGTGGGCGAAATCCGCCAACCCAACCTGCCCGGCACCGTCGATGAGTACCCGAACTGGCGGTTGCCGCTACCGGTGACCCTGGAGGAGTTGCGGCGTGATCCGCGGGTCAAGCGGGTGGTGGCCGCCCTGCGTCCACCCCACAGCGGCGTCTGACCAGCAGCGGTCTGACGAGCAGCACGACCGGCATCGTGGAATCATGGGTGCTGGGCGGGGGCTTCGCTTCGCCAGGAGGTGCCATGAGCGACGACTCTCTCGACAAGATCCGGCAAACGTCGGAGGGATGGGCTCTGGAGCAGGAGATGGAAGTAGCGGCAGAGGTTTACGGTCCCGAACCGAAGGGACTTCGCACACCTGCGTCCGAATTGAGCGACGAAGAACTTCTCGAGCGATACAAGTCGCTGATGGGGTTCGACCTGAAATGGGAAACGTAACTACTGCGGAGGTGGCCCCGACTGGCAACGAGGGCAGTAATAGGTGGGCCTTGTGTAGAGACCGTCTCCTTGTACCCCGCGGATCACCCGCTCTCCGCAGCGGCGGCACGGTCTGCCGCCCCCGCTCGTACATCCAGTCCTGCTTCCCGCGCGCCAGCTCCCCGGTGGTCGACTGCTCGGGGCGCTCGGCATTCGCTAGGAGTAGCCGCCGAGCCAGCGCCACCACGGCGCCGGGATCGACGTCGCGCAGCGGGATCCAGGGCGACACCCCCCGCAAGACGGATTGCTTGTGGCGGCTGTACAGGGTGTGCGGGGCCAGCCAGTTCTCGTGAGTGTCAGTCAAAGAAACGGCGGCGACCTTTGAGCCATCCGACCGCGGCGAGATGGGAGCCAACCACCCGTACACCAGGCTCGTTGCAGCGCAAATGAGGTGCAGCGGCAACTGCAAATTCTGGAGGGATTCTGGCCGAACGCGGTCCGAGCAGCGCGCCGATGTGGCCGAACTCCCAGAAGGTCCGGTCACGGTCGCTGGTGATCAGGCGCAGGTCGACCGTGGGAACGACTGGGTCACGTTGCGTCGGGTCGGGATGCAGGACGAGGCGCATCTCGACGCTGCCGCGTTGTCACCATCGACAAACCTGCCCACGAGTCCTTCGACGCGCAGGGGCAGCATGCTGTACAGGCCCGTCGCATTGCCAACGTAGGAACGTTGC
>DASYMC010000455.1:0-5459 GCA_036009255.1 Pseudonocardiaceae bacterium | reverse complement strand
CTCGCTGTACATCTACCAGGGCGACGAGCTCGGGCTGCCCGAGTACGAGCAGCTCGACGACGAGCTCCGGCAGGACCCGATGTACCTGCGCTCCGCAGGCCTGGACCCGGGCCGGGAAGGCTGCCGGGTGCCGCTGCCGTGGACCGGTGACCTCCCCCCGTTCGGGTTCTCCCCGCCCGGGGCGCAGGCCACGTGGCTGCCGCAACCCGAAGAATGGGCGGTGCTGACCGTCGCGACGCAGGAGGCCCAACCCGGCTCGATGCTCGCGCTCTACCGCGCCGCGCTGCGGATCCGCCGCTCCGAGCCCGGCCTCGGGGACGGCCCGATGACCTGGTTGCCCTCCCCGGACGGCGTGCTGGCGTTTGCTCGCGACCCGTCCTTCACCTGTGTCGTGAACCTGGCAGAGCGGCCGGTGGCGCTCCCCGAGCACACAGCCGTGCTCCTGTCGAGCGCCCCGCTCACCGACGCAGGCGACCTGGGCACCGACACGGCGGCCTGGCTGCGCACGACCCCGAACATCCCGGACGCCGCAACTCGCGGTCGGCGAAGGAGAAGGAGCGACAATGAGGTCCATCCGTAAGGCCGCGACCGCGGTATCGGCAGTGCTGATCGCTGCCGGCCTCCTGGCCGCATGCAGCACCTCGCCAGGTCAGCCGGATGCGGGTGGAAAGACCGCCATCACGGTCGTCAGCCTCAAGCCCGGTAGCGAGCAGTCCGCGTTCGACGCATTCGAGAACCAGGTCAAGCAGTTCGAGGCGGCGAACCCCGACATCGACGTGACCAGCCAGGAGTACGAGTGGACGGGTCCGACGTTCACCGCGCAGCTCGCCGGGGGAACCCTGCCCACCGTCTTCACCGTGCCCTTCACCGACGGTAAGTCTCTGATCGAGCGCGGCCAGTTGGCCGACCTGAGCCAGTACGTCCGGGCATTCGGCTACGCCGACAAGTTCAACCCGACCGTGCTGCGGTCCGGGCAGAGCGCCGACGGCGGGATCTTCGGGGTGCCGACGGCGGCCTACGGCGTCGGCCTGCACTACAACCGCACGCTCTTCAAGCAGGCCGGGCTCGACCCGGACAAGCCTCCGGCCACGTGGGACGAGGTGCGCAGCTACGCCAAGCAGATCGCCGAGCGCACCGGGCAGGCCGGCTACGCACAGATGACGCAGGAGAACACCGGCGGCTGGATGTTGACCTCGCTCACCTACGCCCTCGGCGGCCGGATGCAGGTCGCCAACGGCGACAAGGTGGAGGCCACGATCGACAATCCCGGCGCGCGGGAGGCGCTCACGCGGCTCCGGGAGATGCGCTGGCAGGACAACTCGATGGGCAGCAACTTCCTCTACGACTGGGGAAGCATCAACCAGGAGTTCGCCGCCGGCCGGATCGGCATGATCATGGCTGGGTCGGACATCTACGAGTCGCTGGTGCAGCAGAACAACATCAAGCCGGCCGACTACGGGCTCGCGGTGCTGCCGCTCGCCCCGGGCGGCTCAGCAGGCTTGCTCGGCGGCGGCACGCTGGCCGCGGTGAACGTCAAGGCCTCGCCGAAGCAGCAGGCCGCCGCGGCGAAGTGGATCGACTTCTACTACATGTCCAAGTTCCTGAAGCAGGACGCCGCGGTGCTCGACGCCAAGACACTGTCGGAGAGCAAGCAGCCGGTCGGCCTGCCGAAGCTGCCGATCTTCGACAAGGCGACCCTTGACCAGTACAACCAGTGGATCAAGCCGTACGTCAACGTGCCGCTTTCCCAGATGCGCTCCTTCAACGAGGGAATCTTCGACCAGGAGCTCGCTGGTGAGCCCACCGCGCACACCCAGGAGATGTACGCGGTACTCGACACGGTCGTGCAGGCTGTGCTCACGGACCCCGGGGCGAATATCGACCAGCTCCTGAGCACAGCCGACTCGGACGTCCAGGCGATCCTCGACCGAGGCTGAGCATGCGAACCTGGGTCCGGCGCGGCGGCCTGAGCACGCTGGTCTTCCTCCTGCCACTGCTGGTGATCTTCGGCGTGTTCTCCTGGCTGCCGATCGTCCGGGCGGCGGTCATGAGCGTGCAGCAGACCAACCTGGTGACCGCGCCGAAGTTCGTCGGGCTGGAGAACTTCCAGTCGGTGCTGGCCGATCCACTGTTCTGGACCGCGGTGCGCAACACCGGCGTGTTCGCGCTCATCGCACTGGTGTTCGGCTACCCGATCCCGCTCGTGGTGGCCGTGCTGATGGGCGAGGTGCGCCGGTTCCGCGGGCTGCTGAGCGCCATCGCCTACCTGCCGGTCGTGGTGCCGCCGGTGGTGGCGGTGCTCATGTGGAAGTTCTTCTACGACGCCCGTCCCGACGGGGTGTTCAACACCATCCTCGGCTGGGTCGGGCTGGGCCCGTACCGGTGGCTGCAGTCGGCCACCACCGCGATGCCGTCCCTCGTGCTGGAGGCCACCTGGGCGGCAGCGGGGGGCACGGTGATCATCTACCTCGCCGCACTGATCGGGGTGCCCGCGGAGCTGTACGACGCCGCCGACGTGGACGGCGCGTCGATCTGGCAGAAGATCTGGCACGTCACGCTGCCGCAGCTGCGCGGGGTGCTGCTGGTCACCCTGATCCTGCAGATCATCGGCACCTCCCAGGTTTTCCTCGAGCCGTTCCTGTTCACCGGGGGCGGCCCTGCAAACTCGACGCTCACGGTGCTGCTGCTGATCTACAACTACGCGTTCGGCTCCAGCCTTGGCGGCGACTACGGGGCGGCGACGGCCTTGAGCCTCATGCTCGCGGTGTTCCTGGCAGCGCTGTCCGCCGTCTACTTCTGGCTCACCCGATCCTGGAGCACCTCATGAGCACGCCGACCAGCATCCGACCCGTGGTCCCCGCCGGGCCGCAGCCGGTCGCCGTGGAGCCCGCTCCCCGGCAGCCCGCCCGGTGGTCCGTTCGGCGGGCCCGCCGACGGGCCGATGACCAGCCGCCGCGCGGGATCGTCTCGGACGCGGAGCGGCGCACGCCGTCCGTGCGGGTGGCGCTGCAGCTCATCCACGCCACGTTGCTGGCGCTGCTGCTGGTGATCGGGCTCGGGCCCATCCTGTGGCTGGTCAAGGCCTCGATCAGCACCACCCAGGACACCCTCCGCAGCCCGATGGCGCTGTTCCCGAGTGGGGTGGACTGGGCGAACCTGGCCACCGCATGGACAAGGGTGCACATCGACCTGCACTTCGCCAACAGCATGATCATCGCCTCGGGCTCCTGGCTCGTGCAGCTGATCGTCGCCACCACCGGCGGCTACGCGCTCTCGATCCTGCGGCCCCGGTACGGGCCGGTGCTGTACTGGCTGGTGCTCAGCACGCTGTTCGTCCCCGCGGTCGTGCTGCTCGTGCCGCTCTACCTGACCGTGCTCGACCCACCGTTCCTGGGGGTCTCGCTGATCAACACCTTCTGGGCGGTCTGGCTACCGGCCGGAGCGAACGCCTTCAACGTCCTGCTCACGAAACGGTTCTTCGACAACCTGCCGCGGGAGATCTTCGACGCGGCCAGGATCGACGGGGCGGGTCCGTACCGGATCTTCTGGTCGGTGCTGCTGCCGATGTCGCGACCGATCCTCGGCGTGGTGTCGGTGTTCGCCTTCATCGCGGCCTGGAAGGACTTCCTCTGGCCGCTGCTCGTGCTGCCCAACCCGGACGTCCAACCGCTCTCCGTGCGGCTGCCCACCTTGGCCCGGTCGACCGAGCTGGACGTCCTGCTCGCGGCACTGATGATCTCGGCGCTGATCCCGATGGTGCTGTTCCTGGTGTTCCAGCGGACGTTCCTGCGCAGTGCGGGTCTGAGCGGAGCGCTCAAGGGTTAGAGCGTGTCCCGCGGATCTTGCTCGGTGGATGCGGTACACCTCGTTCGTGCTTGATCGTCATGACCTGACTGATGAGGAATGGGCCCGGCTGGAGCCACTTCTGCCCGATCAGACCCCGCGCCGGGGTGGCCGGTGGGCCGATCACCGCATGGTGATCAACGGTGTGTTCTGGCGGACCCGGTGCGGGCTGCCCTGGCGCGACGTGCCGCCGGTCTACGGACACTGGAAGACGGTCTATAACCGGCATCGCCGCTGGTCAGGCGACCAGACGTGGGTGCGGATCCTTGATGAGCTACGTCGCGACGCCGACATGGCCGAGGGCGCGGAGTGGATGGTCGGGGTTGACGCCGGGGTGGTCCGTGCTCACCAGCACGCCGCCGGTGCCCGCCACCAGTTCCCCGCCGATGTTGCCGAGGAGGTCGTCGCACCCCTGGAGCTGCACACAGGGGGCAGGGTCGGATGACAAGAAATCGGTGGCCGAGCCCAGCCGGGAGTCGCTCGGTCGGTCCCGGGGCGGGCTGACGTCCAAGATTCACCTCGCCGCGGACAGTCGTTGTCGTCTGATCTCGCGGGTCACCACCGCCGGTCACCGGCACGACTCGCTGGCGTTCGAGCCGGTGATGGTCGGGATCGCGATTCGCCGCCGTGGACCCGGCCGGCCTCGGACCCGACCCGGGCGGGTGCTGGGTGACATGGCCTACTCCAGCCGGGCGATCCGCTCCCATCTGCGACGACGCCGGATCACCGCGACCATCCCGGAGCCGACTGATCAGCGGAATAACCGACTGCGCCGTGGCCGCAGCGGCGGTCGACCACCCGGGTTCGACCCGGAGGGCTACAAGCAGCGCAACGTCGTCGAGCGTGCGATCAACAAGCTCAAGGGTCACCGTGCGGTGGCCACCCGCTACCACAAGCGCGACTACATGTTCCGCGGAACCGTCGATGTCGCCTCGATCAGGATCTGGCTACGCGACCCTGTCCCATGATCCAAGGGACACGCTCTAGCCGAAGATGCGGCGGGACCGGTCGCGCTGGCGGCGCCCATTGCGGAGGTCCCACATCTCTGCGCAGAGCGCGCAGGGCTCTCCATCCGGAGCCGCCATCGGAGCTGCCGCGACGATGTGGCCGCAGACGGCCGAGTAGTAGCCCTCGGGCTGTGCGGCGCCCTTGGCGAGCTCGGAGTCGGGCACGGCGTGGGCTCGGCCGTCGCTGACACAGGTGACGGACACCGTCGCCGTCGACGGCGCGCCAACCGATCCCGGCTGCCGATGTGCTCTGCTCACGGCTCCCCCTCCGCACACAGTCGTCTGCCGGGTGTGCCCGAAAGCACACCGCCCGGTGGATCAGTCTGCCGTCTACCGCTTGCATCCGCAAGGGTGCCTGCAACAGCATCTGCAATTGCATCTGCAAGCCACACTCCTTCGGGATGGCACGTCCCGAGGGTCCGGACCGGTGGAGGATCGGACATGCATGACAACGACGGCAGCGAGGTCGCCGCTGATCAACTCCGCGGCGTCGCCTGGCGGAAGAGTCAGGCGAGCAACCCCAACGGTGACTGCGTCGAGCTGGCCCACCTCGCCAGCGGCTCGGTCGCGGTCCGCAACTCGCGGGACCCACGGGGACCTGCGCTCGTC
>DASYMC010000454.1:0-3938 GCA_036009255.1 Pseudonocardiaceae bacterium | reverse complement strand
CCGATTCGTGGTCGTCTACCGCCCCACCACCTTCACGGACCGCACGCGCATTAGATGTAACCCCATGTATTGACACCTGTACCGTCGAGGAGCGAACGGGTGGTAGACCTGCTTGTTCTCGCCTCACTCTAGCCCAAACTTATACGCTTCGTAATAACAAGCCACCTGATTGGACTAGTGGGGGACCGGTTCGTTCTATCCACCCGGAATACGTCGTATCGGGCAGCGACGAACTGATAGCGGCCAGTGAACGATCGACCTGAAAAGAGACGGTGCGGCGTGGGTTCGCGAATGTCCGGGCGGCGGCGGAAGGCCAAGTTTGGCTACGAAGCTGGGGGTAACACAGCCAGTGGCGCGCACGCCAGCGCCCTGTGGATTTGCTAGACATCGCTGAGCCGGACCTGGCGCAGACAGTTCTTCGCAGCGCATATACGTCCAACAGGTGGCCGGAGTTTAGGCACCGCCCAAGGATTCCTAGGCCACTTGGTACCACTACCTGTTCCGTGTACCCATGTGCCGATTACTGCCTGCATACGAACAGCCACGCTGACGCCTGCCCCCATGCCCTTCTGATGGTGACTATGGGTCATCAACAGCAATGGTGGAGTCGACCTCCAAGATCTACTCCACTCCCAGCTTCAGCGACGCCCGCCGACCCAGTCAGCGAACCACCTGCGCACAGGCAGGCACTGAGGCATTAAGGCGAAGGGCGTCCTCACCAAGCACCAAAGCAGCGAGGCAGCCCCCCTCCGACACCCTTCAGAACCGTAACAACCGGGCATATGAAGGCCCGATCGTGGCTTTTGGGTGGGCAAGTGGATCAGGCCGGGTGGTCCGAACGCTCAATGCATCAGGGCCGAACCAGGTCGTCGTCCTGTCCACCACCGCCTGCCCCAGGCCACCACGTAGCCACGTCCTGGGCCAGAACAGCCCGGTCACCCCCCAGCCCCGTCAATCTGACAATGCCCGCCCGTGTCGTCTGGGGCACCGCGCCCGAGCAGCGCGCCGCCCCCCACACGCATTGAGCTGGCGATCATCGCCCAGATGGCGGAGCAACAGGCCTCCGTGCAGCTTGCCGCGGCGCGACTGGCCAACGATGGAGTGCATTTGCGCTTGCGAGTGCGGTTGCGGTTGCGGATGCACATGCAGCGAGGCACCGTGAACCGTGACCGGCGGGAGGTGACGATCGTGATTGGCCTGTTGCTGCTCGCTGGCCTGCTTGGTGGGACGTGGTGACCGGCGCGCGCTCCGAATGGTGGGTGCGCAGCTTCGCCGACGGCGACACCCACATCGGCTCCTGGTCGCCGGCCACCCGATCGGTCCATTCCGCGTGCGGCCTGGAATTCCAGCCGCTGGCTGTCGGCTGGCCAGCTCAGCTCGCCCCGCTACCCGGATCACCACCCGATTCGACCCAGATCTGCGGCGACTGCGTCGTCGGCATCCGCGTCCAAAAGCCTTGACCGCGGGGCCGGGCGCCTGGCGTGTCCGAGAGGAGGGACCGAAAGCGAGACCCGCGCCGCCGCATGGCTGGTCCACCTGAAGAAACGGTGGCGATCGTCGCCTGACCCGTTCTTCATGCCCACCCCCGGCAAACTCCGTCGTACAATTCGGCGGGGTTTTGTCTGTCTCATAACCGCGCCACGAGCGGACGGAGCGCCTCCCGTGCCCTCTGCGGCCACATCGTCAGGCGAGGTCGACACCGACACCGCACTCAGAGCACCGGCTGGAGATCGTCAGGAAGACCGCCAGCGGTGCACGATCGCCATGGTGGACCTGCACACCGGCCTGACGCACCTAACTGACACCCGACGCCGCTGACGCGAGCCTGGTGGCCTTCTGCGGGCGCCCTGTGCTGCCCGCCGCCCTTGTCGATCCCGGGGCGGCCCGCTGCTGGGACTGCCGCTGCGGGACCGACTGCTGGCGCTGGCCGACCGGGCCAGGCTGGCGCAGCGCCCCTCAGCCCTCAGCGTTCAGGACCCGAAGGCGTCAAGTTGCCCCCACTAGACCCCGGCCGACCGCTGGTTGAGCCCAGCCCCTGTCATGCGCCCGGCGGCCGGTCGGTTCCAGCGGGATAGCCGGGCCATATAAGCGCGTCCTTTTACTCCCTGTTCCGCTCAATGTGTTCTCCAGTGGTCAACGACGGGTTGGCGCCCTGCGGGACGAGATCACGGGTTGGACACATCACCAAGCCCCCTCCAATTCACCACCAAACCCGGTATCCGATGGTGGGTGCACCTGGAGCACCGCGAAGGAGGAGTCTCGCCCATGATTGGCATTGATTTGATTGGCTTCGTGCTCCCCAGCGAGGCGTTTGTCCGAAGTACAGCCAGCTCATCGAGCTCGATCACTCCCTGATCGCCGCCGGAGGTGCTCGATGAGCGTCCCTTTGGCCATTGCCGAGGTCGTCCGAGCAGCGACGCGCCCGGCGCAGGCCGTCTCGGGCGAGGCCGCCGTCACCGCCGGTGTGGAGGCCGCCCTGGCCGCTGACCGCCGATATTGGAGCCGCCAACTGCTTGCCCGCCTCGGTGATGTACCCGTTACCGCCAGCGGCCACCGTGAACTCATCGCCACCCTGGCCGAAGAGTTCTTCTCAGCCGCCGACGAAATCGACGACGGACGTGGGCGGGCACTGGCAGGCCTTGCTGGACCTGCGGCAGTCGTTGCAGCCGGGCGCTGCGCCTGCTGCGGTGGGGCCACCTGGCAAAACCAGGCCCGCGACATCTGCGGCCGGTGTGGCCACAGCACCCAGCATGAGGAACTTGAGGTCCGACTGGTAAGTCATCCAATTTAGGCATGCCACCATGGAGCCCGCCACTGCAGGCGATTATCGACCACCACTCAACATACTAGGCTATTCGAGTGGTGCGGGGCATATTTAGGTCACGTTTGATTATTTGCTCACGATCACTTATTGCAAGCTTCACCGGCTATCGGCCCTTTGAGGAAAAACCCATGAGTTATTCGATGAGCTACGCGGATCAAACGGCTGCAGTGGCCGCTGCGCTGGCTGAGCTGGGCTTGCGTGTCGAGGATCGGGTACTGATCATGCTGCCTGACGGTCCCGGCTTCGCCGAGGCTTTCGCTGGCACGATCACGCACGGAGCAGTGCCACTGCCAGAGGATCCGTTGCTCCCCGCGCACGGCATTGCGGCGCTCGCCGCTGACACGGGTGCCCGGCTGGTGGTGGTCTCGGCGGATCGGGTTCCTGCGCTGGCCGATCTGGATGCCCTGCCACCGGTACTGGTCGATGGACCACACGGACCCTGGGCAGCCGCGCTGCGACTGCGCCCAAGTGAGGAGCTTCCAAAGCCAGTCGCGGGGTGGAGCAAGTGACCACCACGACCGGAGTCATGTTGGACGCTGCCGCCGCGACGGTACGCCAGGACGGGTACCTGCGCACCGGAGACCAAGATCAATTCCATCGAAAACCGTGGGCGGGGAAACGGGGTCGACTGGGGGCGACCGTGGAAGTCAGGACCCACTGTTGGCTCCCCTCCCCCACGGTGGCGCTGTGCTCACGTACCTGCGCCGTTCGGCGACCGACCGTGAGCAGATGCGCACGTTGGTGATGCGGTCACTGCTGATCCTCGAAGGCTCTAGCCGTCACCATCGGCGTGAGGTTATCGAGGGACGCTGTTGCATTAGCAGAAGAGCGGGCACGGTCGACGGCGGCCTGTGTGCTGTTCAGATGCGCGGGCGAGTTCGGTGAAGACTGTCGGAAGTCGGCGGTTCGGATCGGGGTCAGCGGCCAGCTCGTAGTGTCCGCGGCGCAAGTTCTGGACGAAGGCGTGTTCAGCACAGATCACTCGGGCTGAGCGCAGTCGTTTCAGACCACGCATCGGGCGCAGCCGGGCCTTCAGGCGGCCGTGATCAGCTTCGACTGCGTTGTTAACCGGTATGAAAGATCCAGCGTCGCCGGTCTCGCCGGCCGCTCCGCT
>DASYMC010000453.1:0-3056 GCA_036009255.1 Pseudonocardiaceae bacterium | reverse complement strand
GAACTGTTCAGCGAGCCAGCCGGACCCGCCGTTCGTCTACCGGCGTGGATCCTGTACGACCACGAGGGCTCGATCGCCGGCAGCATCCATTCATCAGAAGACATATCGATCTTGGGAAGCTCATCTACTTAAAAGTCTCATTGGAGTCTCAGCCGCTGAAGATCGTGAACGCCCACGGGAGACCACACGGAGCCGTTGACCTGCTGAAACACATCAGGCGACCAGGGCTCAACTGCCGGTTGCAGACCTCGAAAGCGTGTGACGTTCGCACAACGGCCGCGGACGCGCGTTTAACCCGCCCGCAGGCCCCTTCCAGCCGGGTTTGCGGTCTATTCGTGGTCTCTTCAGCCTTCGGTCAGACGTTCTCGCAGCTTGGAGCGAGTTTCGGGCGACCACTCAAAACCCGTCCAGTGTGGGTTCGACTCCCACCGGGGGCACAGCCGCTCACCACCAAACATCTTGACTAGCAAGATGGAGTTTGTTGGTTCTGGCCGTGCACTGGGTCCATGAGGTCTCTCTTCTACGCTGGTGCCATAACCTCGCACAACGTCGAGCCACGAAGGCGGGGAGCGTTCGCACCCGGGGCAACTCGCTCGAGGTATCCGTTTCTCCGGCGCCGACCCGGTGACAGGTCGCGACCTCTACGTGAGCGCCTGACAACGTCACCCCAGCGGCTACCCGTTCAGCCACGTAGCGCAGGACGCGACTGTCAGCGCGACGCGTCCTACCTCACCCCGCCGGTCGTCGAAGGCCCGCTGACCGGTCAGGACGGCGTGGAAAGAGGCACAGCAGAAGTCAAGCGTTGAAGCGTCGGCCAGCGGTCCCGCGGTGCGCTCCAACACGTCGTGCCCTGCCCGAGAGCTCTACTGCACCCTCAACACCGCTATTTCCGCGCTGCCGCCTGGATCGCCGTGTGCTGAAGAGAACAGGTGCACTGTGATCCCGGGCACAGCTGAAGCCTCAGTTGTGCGGCATCGTCTTACACACGTGATCGACTAAGAATTGTTCTCGTAAGGTAGGAGGAGGTGGCTGGCCCACGTCCTGCCGCATTCTTGACTATCGCTCGGTACTTCTGAGGCACATCGTTAAGACTGTCTTCAGCATCGATCAACTCTAAAAACGAGTAATTCTCAGCTCACAGGGGGCTGCGATGACGATGGCAACCGCTATCACCACTAGCTGTCACCATGCGAGCGCCACGAGCAGCGTGGCTGACCTATTGTCACGGGTTGGTGACGGAGAGCCCGCGGCGTGGGATGAAATTTGCCGCCGGTATGGGAAGCTCGTGTCCATGACGGTGCGGTCCTTCCGATTGCAGGAGGCCGACGCGCTCGACGCGGTGCAGATGACCTGGCTGCGGCTAGCAGAAAACGCGCATCGGGTACGGTTTCCTGAGCGGCTGGGTGGTTGGCTGGCGACCACTGCCCGTCGCGAATGCTTGCATATCCTGCGCGAGGCCAAGCCTGCCGCAGGTGCCATCGGGATAGCGCCCGAAACTGTCGTCGATCCCTCGGCGGGTCCCGAGCAGCGCGTCATCGACGCCGACACCTCACGGACACTGTGGAAGCTCGTCGCTGAATTGTCGCCTCGTCGACGGAAATTGCTACGGACACTGTTCACCGACAACCCCCGGTCCTACGCCGAGGTGGCGCACGCCGCTGGAATTCCGCCCGGCGGGATCGGACCCACACGAGCGCGGGCCCTTCAGCAGCTGCGGCACAGGCTTAACGAACATGAGTTGAACTGCCACTAATTCACATTCTCGCTTGACCAGCACCGCCGGCACACCGGGTAGGCTTACACTTGGCTGCGTCTACGCAGGGCTTCCAGGTCGCGGAGCACTATGGTGCGTCCCTGTAATTCGATGAGTCCCCGTGCGGCGAGCGACTGCAGTGCACGGTTCACCGCCGGACGTGAGGCGCCGATCATCCCGGCGAGGTCGGTTTGAGTCAGTCCGCTATCGAGAACAACGCCGTGCACGTGGCCGTGCATGGCGGAAAGCTGCAAAAGAAGTTTTGCCAGCCGGCCGGCAAGGTCCAAAAACGCTAAGTCACCTGCCTTTTCTGTGAGGTTCCGAACGAGCTTGCCGATTAACTTAAGGAACTCGTCTGCCAGTCCGGGATTGACGCTCATCAGCTCTAGCAGTTGTCTCCTCGGCAATATGAAGACCAACGTGGACTTCAACGCGACCACCGATGCGGAGCGTGGTGATCCGTCGAGCAGCGCTAGCTCGCCGAAGATCTCCTCCGGTCCGAGGATGTTCAGCACCATCTCGTCGCCACGCTCTGAGGTGAAAACGATTTTCACCAGCCCTTCAATCACAGCATAAAGATGATCTCCGGGATCACCCTGGTGACAGATGATCTGTCCAGGAGCGTAGATCCGGGATAGACCGGCGCGCGCGGCTGCCGAAATGCCCTCTTGGCTGAGCACTTGAAACAACGGAATTTCGGCCAGCACATCAACGATCGGCCCGCCGTGTGCGGCCATGAGCACAGTCTAGTACTTCAGCCCTAGATTGTGATCTTGCGGCGTGTCGGTCCGGAACATATGCCCCACCACATGATCATCTTCGGTTTGTGACAACTTCAGAAGATCACGCTGTGGCCGTTTGCCACAGCGTAGCGGCGCAGCGATGATCGGGGATGCTGGAGGAGCTGCTCGGTCGGGCGGCCGGTTTGGCCGGGTGAAGCCGTGGTGGCGGCTACGGGGGTTGGTGCGGGTTTGCTGGGCGACCTTGCGCGGGAGACCTGTTGGGGTCGGGTTGGGCCGATCCGAATGGACACGGCGTCCCACCGAAGAGTGCGGTTCGCGCGGTTGGCGTATCAGCTCGGATCGCCGACGCAGTTCGCGTCAGGTACATCAGACGGCACTGTTGCATCAAGGCGATGATCTCCTGGCCATGCACTAAAGCGCGGAGCCAGGTCCCTCCGCCACTTAGCGTACCGTAACAACCGGCATTCGAGGACCCGTTGTGGTTTCTGGGTGAGCAGGCGGCCCAGGCGGGTGAGTCGATCGCTAAATGCGACAGTCCTGTCGTTACGCCAAGCCCGTCG
>DASYMC010000452.1:0-2114 GCA_036009255.1 Pseudonocardiaceae bacterium | reverse complement strand
GGCCCGGCAGGCGGTAACCGCGCGTTCGAGCACTCCCGCGGCCGCTGTCGCCTCGCGCGGAGAGGTGGTCAGCACTCGTTCGAGCTCGTCTTGTAGCTCAGCGATATTGACCATCGCGGCGCCCCCCTGTGTAACCGCTGCCAACGGCTTCGGTGTGCCGGGGTGCCACGGTAGCGACGGCGGCGCGGCCGGTGCGCTTGCGGTCGCGGTGATTAGTGCGCGAGCAGGACCCGTTTGCGCAGCAGGTCGAAGTTGGCCCGACCGAACATCTGCCGCTTGATCATTTTGATGCGGTTGACGGTGCCTTCGACCTGCCCGGAGTTGTAGTCCAAGTTCAAGCCGTTGGTGACCGCGGCCAGGTCGCGGCGCAGGCTGGTGACCAGGCAGTGCAGGGCAGGCAGGTCATCGGTTTCGACCGCGTCCATCCAGGCGCTCAGCTGCTCTTTGCCGGTGCGCTGACCCATCATGGCGGCGAAGGCGGCGACGTGCCCGGCGGTGGCCTCCAGCTCCGGGCAGTGCGCCAGGATCTGTTTCAGACGCACCTGGTCCCCGGCGGACAGGTGCTCGGGGTTGGCCATGATCCAGCTGGTGACCCGGCGTGGGGTGGCCTTGCCCGGTGCGGGCGGCGCCGGGCGCGCCTTCCGGTCGGGGTCGTGGAATCGCCGCAGGTAGCGCTGCACACTACGCAGGCTGCCCCGCCATCCCAGCTCGACCAGCTCGGCGTGCAGCACGCTGGCCTCGGTGGCCCCGGCGTTGAAGCGTTGGTGCACATACGGCGTGAACCGGTCCAGTTTGTGCGACCGGGTACGGTGCGCCACCAGCAACTCCTCGACGGTGGTGGCGCGGGCGAAGCGTTGCACGGTCCGAAACGCCAGGCCCAACTCGCGGCAGATCGCATTCAGCGAGTACCCCTTATCCCGGAGTTCGGTCACCGCGGCGTGGCGTTCGCGAGTGCGAGTCTCCAGCCGCGACGCTGGCTCGTACTCGACCGCAGCCGTGCCGTCAGGTTCTGCCCAGGCGGGCTGGCCACCCGCGGTGTCGCCCGGCCGGCCCTCGGCCGGCTCGGGCGCGGGTTCGCCCAGACAGCCACGGTGGGCCAGCACAGTGCGCTCGACCGCCTCACCCAGGTTGGCCCACAAATGCCAGCGGTCAGCCACCTGGATCGCCTCCGGAGCGCCGGTGCGCGCGCCCTCGGCGTAGGCCCCGGAACGGTCTCGACAAATGACCTTCACCCCGGGATGCTTGCCCAGCCAGTCGGCGAGCACGTCCGCCGTGCGCTCTTGCACCAGATCGACCGGGCGGTGGGCGAGGATGTCGACCAAGACGGTGCCGTAGGTGTGACCACGACGAACCGCGAAATCGTCGACGCCGAGCACTTCAATCTCAGCGGCGGGCGGGTCGGGCAGCGCGCGGATCAGACGCAGCAGGCTGTCTCGGCTGGCTGGCATCCCCAACGCGGTGGCCAGGCGCGCCCCGGCCCGCCCAGCCAACGCCAACCCGACCGCCTCCAACAACCGCCGCAGCAGCACCGTGCGCCGTGCGTGCTTGCTGGTCAAACCTGGAACCTGCTCGACGAACGTGCGCCGTGCGCAGCTGGTGTTGTCGCAGAAAAACCGCCGCACTCCCAGCCCTATTACCACCGTCCGCGCACCGACCGGGGCATCGGCCAACCTGCGCCGATACCGGCTATGCACCCGACTCGAACCGTGCTCACACCCAGGGCACACCCCCCGCGTGTCCCGAACACGAGCCTCGATACGCACCCCCTCGTCCTCGGGATGCACACCCTCGATCACCAGGCCGGACAGATGCGGCAACAGACCCGAAAGATCACACGAACCTGATCATCACGCTCCGGCGATCATGATCCAGGCAGACACGCCGAGCACACACCCGATCACGCAAAGTGCGCCAGAACCCGTTCTCCTGTCGCACCAGCTCGGCGCGGTTCACCTCGGTCAGGTGGTCCCGCAGCCGCTGCACGAGCAGGTGGCACAACCACCGGCCGGCGATGGCATGGCGGCGGCCACCCGATGGCCGAGCAGCCCACCGGCGAGCACCAACCCGACCGCACCGGCACCAGCCACCGCCACGATCACGGCGAGTGCGGGACC
>DASYMC010000451.1:0-7174 GCA_036009255.1 Pseudonocardiaceae bacterium | reverse complement strand
GGATAGTTCACGATCACACCCATCGCCAGGGTCAGCACACCAGCGACCAGCGCGGTGACCGCCGCAACTTACGGTACCGGCAGGATGGCGCCCAGCGCGTCGCGCTTGGCGGCCGGGGCGTCAGCGGTGACGCTGCCGATGATCAGCGGGTTCAATACCACGATGTACCGCGCCAGCACTGTGCGCAGCGTAGTGGCGACTGCCACTCACCGACCGGGCAATCTGGCTGCACTCGTCAGGTCGGTATCACTATCACTGCAGTGTGTCTGCACCACGTAGGCTCGCTCCCAGTAACAGGGCGGCGCGCACCGGGTCGGTGGCGTGCACTGTGCCCTCCGGGGTGACCCAGAAGGGCACGGAGCGCTCGGCGCCGTTGTGGCGTACCCGCAGGTGCTCGTGAAGCCGCAGGCTGCCTTCCGGGACGGCGAGTCCCGCAGCGGCGCATACCGCCACCACTTCCACCAGCTCAGCCCACCGCACGCTGTGCCCGCCGCCGGAATCGAGCAGTTCGGCCCTCGCCCGCTCGGTGGCCAGCGGCAGGTCCAGCAGGTCAGCCAACGCATCCGGGTCACCTCCGGACACCAGCTCGCCGGCCGGCAGCACGGCCGCCAGCCACGGCGCGTCGAGCACCACCGCGCCCTCGGCGTCGACCACCTCGCCGGTTACTGCCCGCACCCGAGCCGGCGGGTCCACCTCAGCGAGATCCAGATCCGCGGCGGCCAGCGCGGTGTGCGCGGCGTGCACCACAGCGGGGGTGACCGCGCGGGCCGGGTCGCCCAGCCGGGCCAGCAGGTCGGTGGCGTCGGCGGGCCCGGTGATGCCCAAGCCGGTGCGCACGCCGGCTGCGGCCAGCAGCGCCTCGTCGGTGTCGCATTGCGACAATCCGTCGTACAGGGGCACCACGTCGTAGAGGCCCTCCAGCGTGCGCGCCCCCGCGAGGCGCCAGTACGGCGGCAGGTGCCCGCCGAATCGGGCGTGCCGGGCCAGCCACCAGCCGGTGTAGCCGCCCGGCTGGCGCAGCGCGGCGAGCCCAGCGGGATCGGTGGCGATCCGGCGCAGCGCCGCCGGCCAGCTACGATCGTCGACGAGATCCAAGTCGCGGACGGCCAGTAGCCCCTCAGGTGAGTCACCGCGTTGCGTCCACCACTGCTCTTCGTCGTCGAGGTCGTGGTCCGGTCGCTCCGGGTAAGGATCCTCGAGCACCGCGAAGGAGTCCAGCACGCCCACCGCGCGCAGCGCCGTAGCAGGCACTGCGGCAGCGAAAACAGGGTCCAGCACACCCAGCGGCGCATCAACCGCGAGCAGCTCCCGCAGCGCCCCATCAGGCAGCACCAGCTCATCGGCACGCCGCGGCGCCCCGGTGTCCGCGGGCAGCGCCAGCGCACCCAGCCAGGGGCGAGCCGTGGCCGGTTCGGTCAGCCGGTCGGCCAGCGACAGCACAGCCTTCGCGAGGTCCGTGACGTCCAGGCCGTCCTCAGCCTCGTCGACGCTGCGCTCGACGGCGGGACGTAGTGCGTCCAGCAGCTCCGCCGGGCCCACCGGGCGGGCCCCGAGCCGCTCCAGCAGCGGGTGCGCGGCATCCGGGTGCACCAATCGCAGCTCGGTGGGCGGCAGGCCCTCGACCTCACCCAGCAGCACTCCGCGCGGGCCAGTGATGGTTCGCCCATCAGCCAGCGGGACCGGTAGCGCACCCAGCTCGTCGCGGACCGCCGGATCGGCATCCAGCAACGGGGTCAGTGCCGCGTAGCACCGCCGCCACCAGGACGGCGGCCGGTCCATTCCAGCCAGCAGCTCTGCGATGGTCGCCGGACGCAGCCGGGTCACCCCGAGCGCGGTGAGCGCAGCGGTATGCGCAGGCGCGGCCAGCTCGGCGTCGAGCAGATGGGGTGCCACGTCTCCCAGCAGCTCAGCCAGCGCCGGTAACGGCACGTCCAGCACCAGCGCATCAGCCGGCACGACCTCCCCACCGCAGGCAGCGGGTAGCCAACGGGCATGGCGCAGCGCCGCCACAATCCCCTCGCGCAGCGCCGCATCCACCTCGCTGGCCGGGAACCCGGGCACAGGCACCAAGGTAGTGCGCTGTGTCGGCGCCAGCGCATCGGCGAGCTCGGGATAGGCCCGGGCGGCGATATCCAGCAACAAGTCGACAGCCGGACCGGGATGAATGTGGCGCCGGGAGGAATCGACCGGCAGGGTGCCGATCAGCCGCGCGGGCAGGGTGAGCCGCTCCGCGGTGGGCGTGGGAGCGTACAGGACGTCCGCGGCCAGCGGTAACGGGGTGTCGTCGATGTCGATCGGTAGTGCCCAGCACAGGTTCCACTGCGCTCGAGCCTCGGCTCCGAGTCCGGCCAGAGCGGATGCCGGCAGTGTCCCGGCACGGCGCACCACCCGCCAGCGGCGCACCTCGGGGCCGTCGTGCAGCAGCACCGGGTCCTCGCCCTCGCGGCGCAGCACCCGATCACCGATGTCGATCCGGTGCAGCCACGGCAACGCCAGCAACAGGTCAGCAGCCTCGGCCGCGCACGCGGCGAGCAGGGTTTGCGGGTTGATGCCGGCCCGCAGCGGCAACCGGACCTCGGTGTCGAACCCGGCTGGCGGATCGCCGTCGGCCGGCCAGACCAGCCGCAGAACCGGGGGCCGGCCACCACGGCGCGCCAGCTCGGCGCGCAGCGCCGGATCACCGGCCACCGCCGCAGCGGTGCGCTCAGCCGAGAACTGCACCCCGCCGGAGCGGGAGATCACCCGCGGCGCGTCGGTGACGCCGAGCACCGCCGCGAAGCCGACCCCGAATCGGCCGACGCTCTCACCGGTCCGCTTCGCCGAGGCGCGTAAGGCAGCCAGCGCCGCCACCCCGGCGCTCTCCAGGGGCGCCCCGGTATTCGCGGCACGCAGTTCGTTCCCGTCGATGCTGACCCGCAGGTATCCCGGGACACCGGCGCGTTGCGCGGCGTCCGCTGCGTTCTGCGCCAACTCGACGAGCAACCGGTCTGCATAGCCGAGCAGCGTGAGATCGGACTCGGCGTTCGCGTCTTCCCGGAATCGTGTCGGGGATCCCCGCCAGGCGGCCAGTACCCCATCACGCAGGGCCGCAGTGTCGAAGGGGTCCGCGGTCGTAACTACTCCACCGGCGGCCAGGGCAGCAGCTCCAGCTCGGCGTCGTCATAGACCAGCTCGGCCACCGGCACGTTCGGGCCGGTGTCAACCCGGATCTCGGAGTGCGCCCCGCAGCCGAACTCGGCATGCACCACCTGCCCGTCCGCTGGGGCCAGGTCGTTGCCGCAGACACCGAGGGCAGCAGCCAGCAGGCCACCGAGCGGGAGGTAGAAACCACAGTTGACACACTGGTCGGGAGCGCTGCGGGCCATCTCCGAGTCGGGGCCGCGGTCACTATCGCGCCAGCGTTGCACCAGCGCTAGGCGGGCCTCGCGGCTGAGCACCCGCAGCCTTCCCAGCCCGAGTTCTGGGCTGAGCAATTCCACGGAAGGGTCATCGTCGCTGAGGTAGCCGGGCACCAGACGCGGATCATCCGGGTCGGTCGGTAGCAGGTCCCCAACCCCCAGGTCGCCTGCCCGGAGCCGCTCGGTCCAGGGCAGCCACGGCGGTGCGACCAGCGCCTCCGGTCCGGGTAACAGCACCACTTCGCTGACCGTCACCGGGCTCCCCGGACCCGCCGTGGCCACCGTCACCGCCCAGCGCCACCCGCGGTAGCCCGGGAGACCGGCTTCGAACAGGTGCGTGACCGCGCCGCCGTCTTCGACCTGCGCACCCACGTGCTCGCCTACCGGAATGTCGCCAGCCTCGACCTGCGCCGCCTCGCGAGCCGGCTCAACGGCCTCCTCCAGGCGGGAGCCTGGCGCGGTAGGGTCGGCAATCACGCCTCCCATTGTGCCGCACCGGTGCCGGCCTTCGACAATCCGGCCGGTACTCGCCGTTGCTGTGCTGATTTCGGTGACCATCCTGGCCAGTTGCACCATGCGGCGCTCAACGGCAGAACAACTGCGCGTGGAGGTGCTGGGCACGCTGCGGCACGACCCGACGATGTATACCGAGGGTCTGGAGATCCGCGACGGAGCGCTCTACGAGGGCAGCGGGCTGGTCGGTCAGTCCCGGATCCGGATTACCGCGCTGTCCAGCGGGAATCTGCTGCGGGAGGCCACCTTGCCGGCCCCGCTGTTCGGTGAGGGCCTCACTGTTGCCGGCGATCGGTTGTGGCAGCTGACCTGGACCAGCGGCGTGGCGATCGAGCGCGATCCGGTGACGCTGGCGCAGCGCCGCCAGGTGACTTATCAGGGCGAGGGTTGGGGCCTGTGCTATGACGGGCAACGGCTGGTGATGAGTGACGGCTCAGCCCGGCTGACCTTCCGCGATCCGGCCACCTTCGCACCATCGAGCCAGGTGGAAGTCCGCCTCGACGGCGAGCCAGTGCGTCAACTCAACGAGCTGGAGTGCGCCGGCGGCGTTATCTGGGCCAACGTCTTCGAGACTGACCGCATTCTGCGCATCAATCCCGGCAACGGTGCGGTGACCGGCGTGGTCGACGCGTCCGTTTTGTTCCCTTCGCGGCCCGGTGGCGACGTACTCAATGGCATCGCCGCGTTCCCAGGCGCCGCCGAGTTCTTGATCACTGGCAAGCACTGGCCATCGCTGTATCGGGTGCGTTTCGTCCCCGAGCCCCGGTAAGTTGAGTACTCACCCGCGAGACCGGCAAGCCGGTGATTGGCAGCACGCACTCGCGGAGGTGGGAGGATAACGGCGTGAAGCGGCCCGCCTCCCCATCCGGCGCCGAGCACCCCGGCTCGCCGCGGTCCTCTGGTAGCCAGCGCCGCCGGGTGCGCCGCGCTCGGCGCTGGGTACCAGAGGACCGCGGTTGGAGCGCCGGTACGCGCGCAGGATCGGATGAGACGAGCTCGTCGCCGCCGTTACCGCCCCGTCGCCCCGCTGGTCCAGCCTCGGGGGATGCTCCCGCGGACCATCCCCCGGGAGATCGGGACGGGAACCGCTACCGCCACCCCCCGGGCGACCCGCCGACCGCCCCGACCCAGCCGCCGCCTGCGGCAGATGGTCCCCAGCCACCCCGCAAGATCACCGTTACCCGGGTGGCTGCCTGGCGGAGCAGGCAGCTGGTCGGCGGTGGCGTGCGCCGGTTTCACCAAGCCACCACAGCCGATGGTGCCGGGCGCTCCGGGCTGTCCTCGCTGACCTACGCGGCGATGATGGACTACGCGGCCAACGCGGCCATCGCCGTCGCCCTGGCCAACACGTTGTTCTTCGCCGCCGCCACCGCCGAGAGCCGGGCCAATGTGGCTCTTTACCTGCTGATCACGGTCGCGCCGTTCGCGGTCGTCGCCCCGGTGATCGGCCCGTTGCTGGACCGGCTGCAGCACGGCAGGCGGGTAGCGATGGCACTGTCGTTCGCCGGACGCGCCTTCCTCCTGATCGTGATGGCGGCCCACGTCCACGATTGGCTGCTGTACCCGGCGGCGTTGGGGTTCATGGTGCTGGCCAAGTCTTATGGCGTCCTCCAGGCCGCCGTCATCCCCCGAGTGCTCCCGCCAGGAATCACCTTGGTGAAGACTAATTCGCGGCTCACCACATTCGGTCTGGTCGCTGCGGGCGTATCGGGCGCGGTGGCCGCCGGGATCTCGGCGCTGACCGGATCGCCGGGAGCATTGCTGTTCACCGCTGCGATCTGCGTGGTGGGGGTGTTTCTGTGTTTGCGCATCCCGTCGTGGGTGGAGGTCACTGAGGGCGAGGTACCGGCCTCGCTGCGGGCCGAGTCCACGGAAGCGCTGGGCTCCTCGCGGCGCCGGCAGCCGATGGGTCGGCAGGTCGTCGTCGCGCTGTGGGGTAACGGGACCGTTCGGGTGCTCACCGGGTTCCTCACGCTGTTCGTGGCGTTTGCTGTGAAGGCCCAGACCGAGGGTTCACCCGGAAGGCAGCTGGCGCTGCTCGGCATCGTCGGCGCGGCGGCCGGGGCAGGCAGCTTTCTGGGCAACGCGGTCGGCGCCCGGATGCACTTCGGTAGGCCCGATCAGGCCATCCTCGGATGTGTGGCGGCCGGGCTCACCATGGCGGTGCTCGCCGCGCTGGTGCAAGGCATCGCCATCGCTGCCCTCACCGCACTGGTCGCGGCGACGGCCAGCGCGGTGGCCAAGGTCTGCCTGGATGCCGTGATCCAGCGTGGTGTGCCCGAGGCGTCCCGGGCCTCGGCGTTCGGCCGGTCCGAAACCGTGCTTCAGATGGCCTGGGTCACCGGCGGCGCGCTGGGCGTGCTGTTGCCGCCGATTTACTGGGTCGGTTTCGCTGCGGTCTCGCTGCTACTCGCCCTGGGCCTCGCCCAAACCGCACTAACCCGGCGCGGATCATCCCTGATCCCCGGATTCGCCACCCCCTAGGTTGTGGCCAAGGTCAGGGGTCGAGTTCCTGGGCGACAGCGCGCACGACCTCGCCGATCCGCTTGATGGCCCGGCGGTCGGGGTAGCGGCCACGGCGCAGGTCGGGCTGAACCTTTGACTCCAGCAACCTGATCATGTCGTCGATCATGCCGTGCAGCTCCTCGGCAGGCCGGCGCCGGGCCTCCGCCACCGACGGTGGCGACTCCAGCAACCGCACCGAGAGGGCCTGCGGACCGCGTCGCCCATCGGCGACTCCGAACTCGACCCGCTGACCGGACTTGAGGTCGGTCACGCCAGTAGGCAGCGCGGTGGACCGCACGTAGACGTCGGCACCCCCGTCCTGGGTGACGAATCCGAAGCCTTTGCCCGCGTCGTACCACTTGACCTTGCCGGTCGGCACTGACCTCACCGTTCCCTCGTGGAGTACCGCCTACTGGGGGTGCGCGACCAGCAAGACGAACGCGCCCCGAACGCACCCGGGACGCGTGCCCCCCACCATACGACCTTCGCCCACACCCCGTGCCCCTGTTTCCCGCGACATGGATGCTTATCGTTGTTCTTGCCCACGCTACTGAGCGACATGGATGCTTGTCGCTGTCGCAAGCCCACGCTAGTGAGCGATATGGATGCTTGTCGCGCTTCCGGCGAGGGCCTGTGGATAACTGGCGGGAGCTGTGGACAGCGACAAGCATCCATGTCGCGGTCCGATCAACAGGCCTAACGGGAGCGGTTTGGGCGATCGACCAGCGCCTTCCCGTGTCTGTATCAAGCGACCGTGC
>DASYMC010000450.1:0-1982 GCA_036009255.1 Pseudonocardiaceae bacterium | reverse complement strand
TTGACGGATCGACCCGCCGCACGTAACACAGCCTGCCAGGCTCAGGCGTCCGCTCGACGCCGTTGGGCTCTCCGCCTTCCGGCTCGACCAGGCCCGGATCGGAGCAGACACACTGCTCCGTCATCGAAGCGCCCCCAGGCGAACGCTTGGTTGCCGCGCGCTCCCACCGCGGTCACCGCCCTCAGCATCTGTGTGCGGACGTCGCGGATCTTCCAGCTAACTCCGGCGTCATCAGGTCGGACCGTACGCAGACTCCGATCATTCCGCCGCTCGGGAGCTGCAGTGTGCCGACCTCAATAGCGCCCGTGACCGCAAGCCCACAGTTCGGCGCGCCAAGCAGAACCCGGAACCCAAGCACTTCATCCGGGTTGGACGGCGGAAAGAACGCCACCTTGCTCAGCCGCTTCTCGGGACGCTGCAGAGCCAGGCTGTCGGGCATCACCAAGACGGTGAGGGCATGCAGTCAGCCTGGCCTGATCTCGTCGGGCGGCTCGCACCGGCCGGGGGACCCGGTCTTCGCCTTCCAGCATCCCGACCAAGTCGGCGTACTCCTCGGTCCATGCCATTCGCCAGTGACCACTACGGTGAAGCGAAAGCTTAATCGCGCCCATCTGCAAGCGGGGCCCAATATAGACGGCGTCGGCCGTGCTGCTGCCGACAATGTTCCATGACTTAGACCGTGGCCCGCCGGGGTCACCGACCGCCCAGCGGATGGTGCCGCCACAACCGCACCGCTGGGGAGCGGGGAACGCGTCGACCTCTTGCATCTAATGAGTCTCGCAGACCAACTCGGCGAACGAACCGTCGCCGCCCTGGCGCCGTAACCTCATCGCCCGTCGCGCAATCGCAGTAAGCCGATGATCGTTTGGACACTTTAGGGTCACGAAACACACCCAGATAGCCCAAAATGACCGCAGGCGAGCGTTTGCAGTCGCGAAGTCGCAGGTAATCGGAGCTGTCCACGAGCAACCACAACAATGGTCCGAGAATCCTTGGTTTGAAATTCTGTTGAGTGATTTGTTTTTTCTTGACAGTCCTACCCAAACCGGACGTGATTCCTAGTCTCTATGTCTTGCGCACGATACCGGCGAAGCCGGCAATAAACAGGGCGGCAAGGGCCCCGGCCAGTAGCTGCAGTCCCCGGGTGCTGTAGTTCAGCCCGATACCTATGGCGGTGTTGGTGGTCGTGCAGCGGTCCCGGGCGTCCGGGGTGATGGCGTTGCCCGCTCCGGGCGGACCAGAACGATCCGCAGCACCCGGCCCTTCCGCTCCACCCGGATCCGGGATCCCAACTTGCCCGCGACGTCGGCCTCCTGATCGGTCCAGCTATCCCGATTCTCCAACGGCACTCACCCCAGTGTGCAAGGCAGCCACTATGATCATCCTTTACCTACCCGGAACAGCTACCAACGTCCAGTACCAGTCCGCACCGACCGGAAGCATCCGCGCTGCTCACAAGAGATGTCCAAGCATGATCGGCATTGTCCGGTAGTCGCATCTGATAATCGCTAGCTCGCAGGTTCGTGCCCTGCACCGGCGAGACATCAGGTTCATGCGGAACCAAGCGCGGCCGCTCGGTGGCCTGAACGGTCTGCTCGTCGATCGGACTCACACAGCCGGCCTAGGTACCTGGAGCCGAAGACTCCGTAGTAACTGGGCTGGTGCTGCTCTAGAGTTACGTACAACTACTGATTGCCACGTAGCGTGGCCAGTAGGCACCGTAGGTACTACGCCGATCCGGCACTGCCCGCCGGTGGCGCTATCCGTACCTGGACCACTTCTTCTTGGGGGAACCAATGTCTGACACGATGAGCTTTGCCCAGTTGAAGGACCAAACCGCGGAGCTGCTGCCAGCTCGCACCGTCCTGTCCATGATGGGTGTCAGCATGATGAACAACCCTGCCCCGAGCGGCCAGGTCAGTAATCCAACCGGCGGCGATCACCCCATGTACGACACCTGGATGGACGCGTTGACGCTGATG
>DASYMC010000449.1:0-5353 GCA_036009255.1 Pseudonocardiaceae bacterium | reverse complement strand
CATCAGCGTCAACGCGTCCATCCAGGTGTCGTACATGGGGTGATCGCCGCCGGTTGGATTACTGACCTGGCCGCTCGGGGCAGGGTTGTTCATCATGCTGACACCCATCATGGACAGGACGGTGCGAGCTGGCAGCAGCTCGGCGGTTTGGTCCTCGAACTGGGCAAAGCTCATCGCGTCAGACATTGGCTCCCCTAGAAGAAATGGTCGGGTACGGATAGCGCCACCGACGGGCAGTGCCGGATCGGCGTAGTACCTAGGGTGCCTACTGGCCACGCTAGGTGGCAATCAGTAGTTGTACGTAACTCTTGAGCGACACCAGGCCGGTTACTACGGAGTTTTTGGCTCCAGGTACCTAGACGGCTGTGTGAGTCCGATCGACGAGCAGACCGTTCAGGCCACCGAGCGCCCGCGCTTGGTTCCGCATGAACCTGATGTCTGGATCGGTGCAGGGCACGAGCCTGCGAGCTAGCGATTATCAGAAGCGCGTTGGAACTTGCTGGCACAGGCCCATAGGAGCGGGCTCATCTCTGCAGTGGACGGCGTCAGGCCTGCGTTTTACGAGCGTTCGGGCGTCCGTAGCAGCCGGGTTCGGAAAGGCGATCAACCTCGGGAGGGAGGCCGGACAGCGGCAGACGCGGTGTTGGGTTTGTAGGGGTAGCTCTCGGCGAGCGCTGGCCGGATGCAGCGGCGGCGCGTCGGAGCCGTGTCGGCCCGGCTTGAAGACGCACAGAAGTCCTCGCCGCCCGGAACCAGACACGGAATGCCTGTCAAAGAGTTGGATGGGCCTGCCGGGTGGGATCTGATGGGATACGCAGCAGAGCAAGCAAAGGAACCGGATCCTCCCCGACGCCGTCGCCGGTCGTTGCTACACGGCTGCTACATAGGTCGGTCGCGTTGAATTCGGTGGTAGGACTCACAGGAGGCCGGCCAGCTGCCTCGCGGTGAGTGCTCAAGCCAGCAGGTCAGAGAAGAGCGCTGAGCGGGTGCATGAGTTCATCAACTATCCGCAGCGTCTCGCCAATGCGGAGCAGCGACTACAGCGCTTTTCGACAACCAATGATCGGAGAATTTGAGTACTATTCGTCGATCGCTCCGTCACTAGCTGGATGACTGCGCGCGATACGTGGTCGGGGCCTCCACCCTGCCTGACGGGTTTGATGCGGGAGGCGCTGGCTTCAGATGATGGGTAACGCGCAGTGCACGATTAGTGACCAATTGGTCCTGCTACCGCATGGCTGGCCCCCGGCGCTGAGGCAAATGGGTTGGCAAGCTAGCTGCGGACCCAGTTTTATCTTACTATCAGCGAATAGAACCCTTGGGGTACGCCGAGGTGCGCTGTTCGCTGGCGACGCAAGTCACAGGGCTGCAACACCGCACAGACCCGTTAACCCAGCGGATGGTGCCGTTAAGGAGAGCTAGCGAGGAAGCAAGGCTATGGACGACACGAGGACAGCAGCGATCGTTGATGAGATCGTCACGGGGTTGCGGGAGGTTATTCGGCGTCATCGTGTGACGTACGCTGAGTACCGCTCAGCGCTTCGCTTCCTGGCTGAGACAGTTGAACAAGGTGAGCTTCCGCTGCTGTCCGATGTCTTGTTCGAGGCTGTGGTTGACGAGGTGGCGCAAATTGATTCAGAGGGCACGGACACCAATGTGGAAGGACCGTTTTACATCGCCGACGCCCCGATGCTGGATGCCGATGGTGGAACACCGGTGCTTCCTATGCGCCCGGAGGAGCCTGGTGATCGCCTGCTGTTCACCGGCGCCGTTCGCTCCACTGCACGTGCCGCGCTCTCGTCCGCGATGATCGACATCTGGCAGGCCAACGGGGACGGGCTGTACTCCCGGTTTGCTCCCGACCTACCAGAGTGGAACCTTCGCGGCCGCATCCATTGTGACACGGACGGCGACTTCGCTTTCACTACTGTCGTCCCCGCACCCTACGACATTCCTCAGCATCCGCACACCGGCCGGGTCCTCAACCTCCTCGGGAAGGAGCCCCATCGCCCGGGCCATATCCATGTCAAAGTTCACGCCCCGAACCACCGGGACCTCACCACCCAGGTCTACTTCGCCGGGGATCCGTGGCTGGACCACGATGTGGTCGGTGCCGCCAAACCATCGCTAGTGGCGGAACTCCAGAAAGCAACTGACACCGACAATCATGGATACGTCTGCCGATTCGATTTCGTGCTCACCCCCGAGCCAGACGATCATCAATCCCGTAACGTTGCCGTCACTTGAGCGGGGCTACGCCCCCATGCCTGGTAGCGAGGCACTTTCATCTATCCCAGCACTGACACGCCGACCAGCTCATGAAAAGCCCGGGCTAGGCGGTCAGGTCCGATGGTTTGACGGAAGTAGAACGGAAGTGGCCCTCTCTACCGCACGGCGCGCTAAATCAAACCCGCTATGGTCAATGGGAGAGAGACTGACCCAGGACCCCTCGCACCAAAGCCTCGGCAGGCCGTGTGCGGTCATGTGAGGGAGGTGGCTGATGGAGTGATGCCCTGGCCAGGGGTTGCACATGGTGACAGCCGTGGCGGGTCGTTCCTACAGGCTGCTACATCATCGGGCTGCGGTGACGTTGGTTGGCCGATCCATGATGATGCGGGTTGGTAACGCCGGATACCATGATGGCGATCTATCCAGGACAGGACAACCACTCGCTTATCTGAGTGACTGTGCGTAAACCCTGCGGCGCGGATGTAATCGCTCAGTAATGTGAAATGGGAGCCACTCATCATGGATGAAGATCTTAGCCCCGAGTCAATCCTGCAACTGGGCATGGCATTCTGGGGATCCAAGACGTTACTCAGCGCGGTGGAACTCGGAATCTTCACCGCACTGGCAGACGGCCCTCAGGATGGATCCGCTCTAGCCAAAGAACTTGGTTTGCATCCCCGGAGCAGTCGAGACTTCCTCGATGCCTTAGTCGCTTTGGGCATGCTCGACCGTGATCACGATCTGTACAGCAACACTCCAAACGCGGGTGCATTCCTCGACCGGCGCAAGCCCTCCTACATCGGCGGGTTGCTGGAGATGTCAAACGCGCGCCTGTATCCATTCTGGGGTTCCCTTACCGAGGCCCTACGCACCGGGCAACCACAAAATGAGATCAAGGGCGGCGAAGATCTTTTCACAGTCCTCTACTCTGATCCTGCCCGGCTTGAGCAGTTCTTGGCCGCGATGACCGGCATCAGCACTGGCACCGCGCGTGCGCTAGCCGCGAAGTTCTCCTGGGAGCGGTACCACACCGTGGTAGACATCGGCACGGCTCAGGGTTGCCTACCTGCGCAGCTCGCCCTGGCTCACCCGCACCTTCGGGGCGGGGGCTTCGACCTGGCCCCGATACGTCCGATCTTCGAGGGGTATGTGTCTCGGTTCGAGCTCGGTGACCGATTGCGGTTCTACCCAGGCGACTTCTTCACCGACGAGCTGCCCACCGCGGATGTGCTGGTGATGGGCCACATTCTCCACGACTGGGACTTGACGCAGAAAAGCACCTTGCTGGCCAAGGCGTACGCGGCTTTGCCCCCGGGTGGAGCACTGGTGGTTTATGAGGCCCTTATCGACGATGATCGGCGCACCAATGCCTTCGGACTGTTGATGAGCCTCAACATGCTCATTGAGACAACCGGAGGCTTCGACTACACCGGAGCTGACTGCTGCGAGTGGATGCAGAAGGCCGGTTTCACCCAAACCTATGTACAGCATCTGCTCGGCCCCGACTCCATGGTGGTCGGCATCAAGTAGCCACTAGTCCAAGTAGTTGGGTGTTGCACTCGGCTCCGCCCGCTGCACTGACAAGGTTAAGACATCCTTCATGCCCCGAAGATCGCGAATTCGCGCTTTGGCCTGGCGTTACTGGATTGAACCAGTGACCTCTTCGGTGTGAAGGCCGCTTCCAACCACTAGTCAGTGCCGGGCACGAGTGGCCAGTGCGTCGTCACGAGGGCATATCTGTCGGTCGGATGATCTGGTGCTGGTCATTGTTGGGTGGCATGTTCCCTCCGGGTTCCTTGGACGTGCGGGTGCCCCAAACTCGGCCCACTTTCGTGACCTGCAGGTTCGCCGCGGACCGCGGCCCGGCATGATCCGACTAATGGCGCTCCGGCTGACGTACCTGATCCTGACCCGGCTCAGGGGCTGGATGGTTCTGCCCACACGGTCAACAGCGGACAAGGACGTCGAGATCGTCGTTCTACGCCACCAGCTCGCAGTGCTTCGCCGCCAGACTCCGAGACCTCGAATGTCCTGGGCGGACCGGGCAATGATCGCCGCGCTCGTCCGCCGGCTCCCCCGCCACCGCCGGATCGGTCTTCTCGTCACGCCCGCAACGATCCTGCGCTGGCACCGCCGACTCGTGGCACACCGCTGGACCACCAGCCACGCCCGGGCCTGGCCGACCACCTATCCGGGCCGGACTGCGGGCACTGACGGCGCGTCTGGCCACCGAGAACCCCACTTGGGGATACCGGCGCGTGTACGGCGAGCTCGCCGGCCTCGGCTACCAGATCGGCGCATCCACCGTGTGGAAGATCCTCAACGCCGCCGGGATCGACCCCGCACCACGGCGGTCCAGGCCGACCTGGACGCAGTTCCTGCGGGCCCAGGCCCACGGGATCCTGGCCTGCAACCTGTTTCCACCTCGACACCGTCACACGGACCCGGCTCTACACGTTCTTCGTCGTCGAACACGCCACCCGCCAAGTCCACATCCTCGGCGTCACCGCCCACCCCACCGGCGCCTGGCTCACCCAACAGGCGCGCAATCTCGCCATGGACCTCGACGACGCCGGCAAGCACTTCCGGTACCTCATCCGAGACCGCGACGCCAAGTTCACCACCATGTTCGACGCCGTCTTCAGGGCCGCAGGGGTTGAGGTGATCAAGACACCGGTTCGCGCGCCCCGCGCGAACGCGATCGCCGAGCGGTTCGTCGGCAGCATCCGCCGCGAACTCCTCGACCGAATCCTCATCATCAACCAACGCCACGCCACAACGGTCCTCAGCGAGTACGAGGCCTACTTCAACCACCATCGCCCGCACCGTGCGCTAGGGCACGCCGCTCCCCTACGTGCGCTCCCAGAACACCAACCGAATGACACTGCCCGAGTCCGACGACACGACCGGCTCGGCGGACTCCTCCACGAATATCAGCAGGTCGCGTGAGGCGAGCCCAGTTTTGGGCACCCACAGGTAGTGTGCTTCACCTGAAAGGTGCCTTCCTGACACAGCCGATATGACCTTCGACAAGCCCATATCCTCGCTGGTCAGTGGCACCTTTCAGCCTTCCGACACACCTCTTAACGCACCACCTGGCGAAAGCGCGAGGTTAATGAGGTAG